>UQNH01000022.1:0-26163 GCA_900542365.1 uncultured Collinsella sp.
GGCCGTGCGCTCGACCACGTCGGCCAGCTCGGAATCGGTCATGGCGTCGCGCTTGGCTGCCAGCTCGATGGCCTCGGCACCCTCCGAACCCTCGGCGGCGTCCACCGGCACCAGCTCGACGAGCGCCATGTGATCGTTCTGCAGCACCAGCTCGCGCAGCAGGTCCTCAAAATAGCTGCCGTCCAGCTCGCCTCGCAGCTCCTCGTACACCGGGCCGTACTTGAGTGCCAGCGTCGCGGCGTCGTCATCGTAGAGCCAGGTGCTCAGCGCGTCGCACGCAATGGCCACGCCGTCGGCGATGCCGTAGTCGCGCTGGCGCAGATCGTATTCGTTGCTGCTGATGATGGCTTCCAGGCGCTCGCGCGGAACGCCGTGCTCGCACAGGTCGCGGCAGGCGTTCTGGAACATGCGACGCAGCTCGCGCGCCACGCCGGGCTGCGCGTTTTGCAGCATGATGAGCTCGTAGGGCTGCAGGCTCTCGGCCGCGGTGTAGCTCACCACGTTGCCGCCCAGGCCGGCGGCCAGAATGGCCTTCTTAACCGGTGCTTCGTTGGAGCCCAGCAGTGCCTCAAACAGGATATCCGCCGCGATCGTGCGCTTGCGGTCGAGCGCGCTGCCCAACACAAGGCCCAGGCCCACCAGGGCGTTCTCGGGTGTAGTGGCCATCTCGACGTGCTTGTACTCGCAGGTCACGGGCGCCTGCACGCCCAGCGGATTGGGCGCCAGCGCGGACGGGTCCTCGCCGGCGGCAACGGCTGCGTCCATGCGGCGGCTTGCGGCACTCGGCTGCGACAGATAGCGCTCGTCCAAAAAGGCCAGTGCGCGGTCCACGTCCAGGTTGCCGTAGAGCGTGATGTAGGAGTTGGAAGGATTGTAGTGGCGCGCATGCGTGTCCAGGAACTGCTCGTAGGTGAGCGCGGGAATCGCGCGCGGGTCGCCGCCGCTTTCGTGCGCATAGGCGGTGTCGGGATAGAGCGCGGCGTTGACGGCGTCGTCCAGCACGCTCATGGGGTCGGACAGCGCGCCCTTCATCTCGTTGAACACCACGCCGTTATAGCGCAGCGTGCCCTCGCGCAGGCTCGCGGAGCTGCTGTCGCCTTCGCCCTCGGCGCTCTCCGGCAGGTCCAGCTCGTAGTGCCAGCCCTCCTGCTCAAAAATGGTGGGCTTGGTATAGATGGCCGGGTTGAACACCGCGTCCAGGTACACGTCCATCAGGTTGTACAGGTCCTGCTCGTTGGTGGTGGCAACGGGGTAGATGGTCTTGTCGGGGTAGGTCATGGCGTTGAGAAACGTCTGCATGGAGCTCTTGATCAGGTCGACAAACGGCTCCTTGACGGGAAACTTGGCCGACCCGCACAGTACCGAGTGCTCAAGAATATGGAACACGCCGGTGGAATCGGCCGGCGGCGTCTTAAAGCCAATGGCAAAGGCCTTGTTCTCGTCATCGCATGCCAGGTACAGCAGGCGAGCGCCCGAGGCGGTGTGGCGCAGCACATAGGCGTCCGAGTCGAGCTCGGGCACGGTCTCGCAGCGCTCGACGGCAAAGCCGTGGCAGGTAGTGCCGGGCACTAGCAGCGCGGCGGCAGCGGCGCGCGGGTCGGTTGAGGTGGTGGGCATATGCAGTCTCCTTTGACGCCCCAGCGGGGGCGAATCGAGTCGAATCCCCGAGAGTATACCCATATGGGGCCTTCGACCAATCTGCCGCACGAGCGTGGATTTTCGGACACACGAGCGTGGATTTCCGGACGCATGCCGAATGAGCGTGGATTTTCGGACGAAATCGGCCGCCAAAAGCCCAAAAACCGTCCAAATATCCACTCTCGATATCCGACCGTTCATAATCCACGCTCATCCGCCGCCCGCACAACTCTCATATCTCATTCGTCTCTAATACGAGAGATAACAGATAGATGAGAGATAAATATGAGAGATAACAATGCTGCAAAGAGACGGGCAACCATGGTATTGTCTCAATATAGATTGTTTTACCAGCAACAACATGTTTAAATGAAACAGATGACAGACATCTTATCTTTCATCTCTCACTCATCTCTAATATGAGAGATAACAGAAAGATGAGAGATAATTACGAGAGATAACTGAGAGACGAGGGAAATCTATCCGCGGCATTCTTCGCAGAACCGAGCGAAAGGACGTGCAGATGAACGAAAACGAACTGACCGGTCTGCTCGAGTCTTTAAGGCGCATGGGCTCGGACGATCTTAACGTCGAGGTCAAGGAGAGCGCCACGACACTTTCCCGCGACGTATGGGAAACGGTCAGCGCTTTCGCAAACACCGCCGGCGGCATCATCGTACTCGGAGTGAGCGAGCACGCGGGTTTTGTCCCAGTTACAAACTTTGAGACCGAGAAAGTGCTCAACCAATTCGTGGCGGGCATGGGCGATGCCGGCGGTCGTGGAAAGCTGGCCAATCCGCCCAAATACACCATTGAGCGCGTGGAGCTCCAGGGCACCGTGGTTCTGGTCATCACGATTGAGGAGCTCGACCCGTCGAGCAAGCCTTGCTATGTCATAGAGCGGGGCGCTCAAGGTGGCAGCTACAAACGCATCGATGACAAAGATGTCCCGCTTTCGTCGACCGAGGTTTTGGCACTGTCGTCATATGAACGGACGAGTCCTAGCGATCGCGATGCGGTGCCCGGTACGAGTGTGGGCGATCTCGACGAGTCGATGGTCGACCGCACGATAGAGCGTGCCTATTCGCTGACGCCTCGAGCGATGCGCGGTGCGGCGGACAAGAAGACAAAGATGGAGCGTCTGAATTTCCTCGACTTCCAGGGCAATGTTACCAAGGCCGGCCTCCTTGCCGCGGGCGTTTACCCTCAGCAGTTCTATCCCAAGCTCTTCATTGATGTGGCTGTCCACGTGGGAACTCAAAAGGGAGCTGCGGGGCCACTAAGGTTTATGGACCGCACAGTCTGCGAGGGCACCCTAGGCGAGATGATTTCGGATGCCGTCGCAGCTGTCGCCAAAAACCTGCGCCGCATCTCGACCGTCCAGGGCGTCTCGCGTATCGACTCGCTGGAGATCCCCGAGGAGGTCCTGCGCGAGGCAGTCGCCAACGCGGTTATCCACAGGGAATACGGGGATCGGTTCTGTGGGCAATCGATCGCCGTCGACGTCTTTGACGATCGTGTCGAGGTGACGAATCCTGGCGGCCTTTACGGGGGAAAGACTCGAGAGAACTTGTTTGACGGCAGCTCCCGATGCCGTAACGCGACGCTCGTGAAACTCATGTCGATTGTCCCGCTTCCGGATGGCGCAGGTTCGCCGGCTGAGGGCAATGGCTCGGGCATCCCGATGATGATCGATGCCATGCGCGCGCATGGTCTGGCCGAGCCCCTGTTCTGCCCGGGGTTCGATCGGTTCAAGGTCGTACTTTGCCGTTCAAAGATCGAGCCGGTCGATCATGGCGGGGGCTTAATTGTGACGGCACTCAAACACTACGGCGAGCTGGGGACGCGTGAGCTGGCAAAACGCACGGGGCTTACAATTTCCCAGGTTAGGTCGCGCGTCAACGCGCTCATTGCTCAAGGCGAGCTTGAGCCCACGGCGCCGTCGACAAGCCGCAACCGCAAATATCGACTGTCAGAGCGCGTGGAATAAATGCGTTAGTGGACGAGGCGACCCAATAATCGACCCTCGATTGGCGCCCACTAAGGTAAAGCGGTTGTTGCCCAGTCGACGGTGATGCTAAAGACTCGGCTTACGCCGGCATGGCCCCGAACCCGTCCATCAAGAACAGCCTAAGAACCAGCTTGATGACATTTCCCGGTTTGACTTCAGCCGCGCCAAAGACGCTGCGCTCGGCGAGCTCGCTGCAGTATGCGTAGATATCGCGGATAAGGTCCGCGCCCGAAAGCGTAAACATGTAGCCTGCGTCCGAAAGCGCATTGGGCGCGGCGGGCAACTTGGCCATGTGACAGAACGTTTGCAGGTCGGGCGCCATAACATTCTGGTAGTCGAGGTGGCCGCTGGCATCCTGCGCGGCAAGCTCCAATTGGCGCACAAAATCCAGCGCCGCCGCTAACACAAAGCTCGGTGTAGGCGCATTGACGTCCTGAGTGGTCGCCACAAGCCTGCCCGCCGCCTGCGTGACAAGCCAGGCGACCTCGCGCTGGCAACGCACGGCCTTGCGCGTAACCGGCTTGATGGACGAAGAAGAAACGCTCCCCTTAGGCGGATTCGAAGCAGCCATAAGACCCTCCCATGAACAATCCGGCCCAACAAGCCCGGATGAAACACGTGCTACATCAGTATACAGGGGAGTGGGGTAGCGGGGTACAAGCGCGCCAGCGGCAAACCAAGAGCATCAACAATGTGCCTCCGCTCTATTTGGACGATGGTACGTGGGTCATTAAGTACTCGGTTCAAGCGCCGGGTACCGTTGGTTTTCGAGACCAGAATTACAACCGTAAAATGCTCAACTGCATGGAATGTGACGTCCCAGCCGGAGTCATATTTGCAACCGAGGTGGGCTATAAGGTGCTCGGCCTTGCGTTTGTTGAGCGGTTCGAGCCCGAAAACGGATGGTTTGTTCTGCACGGTCCTGTTCATAAAGGCGGACCGGACCCTCGTTTTGCGCCCGACATGAGTTATCTGAAGCACATACCCGTCGATATTGAGTTTGCCGGACAGGGTGCGACCGACGATGAAATTTGGCTTTGGCGGTCTTTTACGATCGTGCTGTTTGATCGGATCGCGTGGCGATGCAATCTCGCGCACGCCTGCCGGTGCATGCTCTTCCTGATTTGTATAGCGAGAGGGGAGCGAACGTGAGCTGGCGAGGCGATATTGCGATGGGGAAGTACGGAAAACTGCCGTGCGCCCTTATAGACAACAAAATGTTTCCGAGCGTAGAAGTTGATTGCGGGTCGTTTGTCGTCGCCTGTCCTTGCTGCGGCTCGCAAATACCGTGCCTCGACATTCGGTTCATCGATGCGTGCGACAGACTTAGCGACGAAGTGAGAAAACGGACAGGCGTTCATATGCCGGTGTATCAGGAGAAATGCCCTGTTTGTGGCCTCGATATCGTGTACGACGCCGGCGACGAGGGATAGGTGATGCGGAGGAGCTGGCTGTGAAGGCATCTCTGTCCCTATAAGTAAACCCCCTTACCGAGTTGCCTGTGGAACTCGGTGTGATGGCCGCGTGCCCAGGTAAAGAGCGCCTGGTCAAAGTCGGTGCGCGCGGCCGGGACGCCAAAGACGCCGGCAACTTCGACGCGTACAAACTCCAGTGCCGGCAGCTTGTTGATGGCAGTGAGGGCAAACGGGGACGAGGGCTCCTCGAACAGATAGCGGCTGCCTTGCAGCGCGTTGCAACTGGTGCACGTGTTGCCGAGCGACGGGGCTTTGGAGGCTCGCGCGCCTACGGGCTTGTAGCCGCAGCGCTTAGAAAGATAGTCGCGGATCTCGCCCGGCACGCAGCCAAGAGCGGGCACGATGGCGAGTGCGTTGGCGTTGGCCGTGTCGATGGTAATGTGCCCGGCTTCGTTGGGCGCGTGCGCGATGGCGATGCCCTTGTCGTCATCGGTTCGATAGGGAATGCCGAAGGCCGCGACCGAGGTCTCTTTGTGACACTTCCAGCACTCGCGCTTGCCCAGTACTAGATATATATATGGCGCTGAGGGGTCGGATCGGTCAACACCGGGCAGCCACTCGGCAAAGGGCTCGGGGTTGACGCCGCTGGGTACATACCAGATCTTCTTGGTCCGGTCCCATTTGGCGCCCAGCGCCTTGGCTTCTTCTTTGTGCGAAAAGGGGACATCGAGCTCGGTGCGCATGGCGGCTCCTTGGTGCTGCAGGTGCGAGTGGCTCAAGGATACCGCAGGGCGCAGACATCGCGGCGTTTTGTTGAGAAGTTGCGGCGCGGACTGCTTGGTTACGCCGTTAGATAAATTGGCAAGTAGATGGTCGGCTTTTGACCAGTTGGGCGGTTGGAGCAGCTTGCGGCGCAGTTTTGTGCCTGGCTATTGTTGATGTTGGGGTGTTGAATATGTTTGGCTGCCATTCGTCAGGTGAATTGATGTTACGTTGCGATGACGGTTGGAACTGCCAGCGGATTTGGCGACATAAAACAAAACAGCCCAGAGAGCATAGCCTCTGAGCTGCGAACATTTGGTGGGCGTTAGAAGATTTGAACTTCTGACCTCTTCCGTGTCAGGGAAGCGCTCTCCCCCTGAGCTAAACGCCCGATCAAGGGTGCGCAAGTGCGCAAGGGATAATATAACGGAGCCTGAACTCGGTGGCAAGAACATTTTTAAAAATCGCTTACATTGTGGAATTCGGGGCTTTGTCATATCCATCTCAAAAGAGCCTGCTGCCGCGATTTGGCTGTCGCATAATGCAAGGCCGTCGCGGTATCGAGCTATGGAAAGACGCCTGCGGAATTGTCCTACCGATAAGCGGACAAGCCTCCAGCTGGTGACTTCGCCGTGGTAAGGTAAGCCGAATTGTTTCCAGGCTGTTTCGGGGGAGTGGAATGAGCAAAGAGCGTGTCGAGCAGGTCGAAGGCGCAGGGGCTTCGGTGCCGATGACCGATATATCGAACATTGATGTGCCCGAGGGCACCGACGAGCTCAGCCGCAGCACCCGTCGCGCATGGCGCGACCGCCTGAACAGCGCTTCGACGCGCAAGATGATCACGGGCGTCTTGGCTACGCTGGTGGGTGGTTCGTTTTGGGGCTTCTCGGGCACCAGCGCGAGCTTTCTGTTCGATACCTACCACGTCGACACCTTGTGGCTTATGAGCGTGCGTCAGATTCTCGCCGGTCTACTCTTTATGGCCGTGGTTGTTACGCGCGACCGCGAGCGCCTGATTAAGCTCTGGACCACACCCGCCGATCGCAAGCAGCTGCTGCTCTTTACCGCCTTTGGCCTGCTGTTCAACCAGTTTTGCTATCTTTCGGCCGTGCGCCTGACGAACGCCGGAACCGCGACGGTGCTCCAGTGCCTGCAGCTCGTTATCATCATGGGCTACACCTGCGCGATCGACCATCGCATGCCTCGCGTGCGTGAGGCCGTTGGCATTGGGTTGGCCCTGGACGGCACCTTTTTAATCGCTACCGGCGGCGACCCTACCAGTCTGAGCATATCGCCGCTTGGCCTGGTCGCAGGCCTTATGTGTGCGGTCAGCGCCACGTGTATGGCGGTGATTCCCGCCAAGATCCTGCCCGAATACGGCAGCCCCATCGTCACGGGCTCGGCAATGCTCACGGCGGGCGTGGTCTCGTGCGTCTTCGTGCAGCCTTGGGCGCATATGCCGGCACTCGACGCTGCCGGCGTCGAGGCGCTCGCGGTATTCGTGGTTATCGGCTCGTTTTTTGCTTACATGCTCTATATGCAGGGCGTTAAGGACATCGGCTCGGTGCGTGCGAGCCTCATCGGAACTGTGGAGCCGGTTTCGGCGACCATCACCAGCGCCGTTATGCTGGGCACGGTGTTTTTGCCGACCGACCTTATCGGCTTTGCCATGATCATCGTGATGATGTTCCTCACGGTGTAGCTGGCGCCGCCGCCAAGACAGAAAAGGTGTTGTGCCGCATTTTCGCCAATTGACGTCCGTGTCTGGAGTTTAGCTGTCGATGCTCAAAATGCCATAAACTAGTAACGTTATGGATTTTTTCATTGCGACTCAATTGCGAGGATTTCTTTATGGCTGGTAATCACTTTAAGGGCAGCGATAACGGCCGTCCTGCAGTTCCGCCGCGTCCGAACGGGGCTGGTAAGGCCGGCACGCCGGGCGGCGCTGGACAGGGCGGTTCCGGTAAGCGCGTGTCCCCGGGCGAGACGGCGATGTTTACCGCTCTGTACGAGCAGTCTCAAAAGGCGAAAAAGACCGGCCGTGCAAGAGGGAATGTCTTTGCGGGCGGTGCAACCTCCGCGTCGCAGCCGAGCGGGGCTCCTTCGGTACCTGCGAACAACGCAGGTGCTGCCAACGCCGCAAATGCCGCCGGCAACGTTAATGCCGGCAAGGCCGCCAACAATACTCCCTCTGCCGGTGGCGCGGGGCTTACGGGTAACCTTGGCACGATTTACACCGGTGCCTCCGAGACTGGCACGTTCGCCCGCCTGGATGATAGCGGTGCCGAGTTTGCGGGCTCGGGTTCCAAGGAAGATTATTACGATTTTGGCTTGAACTACGGTAGCGACGCTTCGTCGAGTTCGACCTCTGACGGTCTGGTCCGTCATCGCCATCGCAAGGGCGAACGCAAAAAGCGTCACACCGGCGCCATTATTGCCGCTGTAGTCGCGGTGCTTCTCGTTGCGCTTGGCGCAAGCGGCTTTATGCTGCTTAACTCGGCAAAGACCGTAAAGAGTGAAGCGAAGGAGGCCGTCGAGATTGTCGGTGGCCTTAAGGACAAGGTCACGTCGGGCGATTTTTCGACGCTGCCTGACGACGCGAAGAAGATTGATGAGCTTTGCGACAGCATGAAGGCGGAGACCTCGAGCCCGCTGTGGACGGCGGCTTCGTTTATCCCGGTGTATGGCAGCGACATCAATGCGGCCCGCACCATGATCGACGCCCTGTCCGATGTCTCGAGCAATGCGCTGGTTCCCATGGCCGATAACCTTTCGCAGGCCACGCCCGGCAAGCTGTTTCAGGACGGCATGATTAACGTGTCCGCGCTGCAGGCGGTCGCCGATTCGCTTTCCAGCAGCTCGAAGGTGTTCAAGAGCGCCAACGAGAAGATCCAGGGCATTGGCGATACTCATATTTCCCAGGTGACCGAGCTGGTCGATAAGGCCAAGGACGGCTTTGCCACCCTCAACGGCGCGGTTGACGCGGCGGAGAAGGTCGCCCCCGTCCTTCCGCAGATGCTCGGCGCCAACGGCCAGACGCGCAACTACCTTGTGTACGCCATGAACAACGTCGAGATTCGTGCCTGCGGCGGCTTTGGCGGTTCGCAGGGCCTGATTTCGGTCACCGACGGCCAGATGTCGATTGGCGAGTTTGTTCCCCGCATTGGACTCAGCGAGGATGAGGCAGTCGAGAGCGTCGACGAAGAGGATGAGGCGCTGTTCGGCAACCACAGTAACCTGTACAACTCGGGCAATACCTATTCGCCTGATTGGCCCCGCAACTCGCAGCGTGTCGCAGCCCTGTGGAAATCTCAATATGGCCAGGACGTTGACGGCGTCGTGGGTATCGACCCGGTGTTCCTGCAGTATCTGCTGGGCCTGGTCGGTAACGTGTCGCTGCCCGACGGAACGGTTGTCGACGGCACCAACGCCGCAAAGGTCCTCATGCACGATGTGTACTGGAACTATCCGGTCGAGGAGTCGGACGGCATCTTTGCATCCGTCGCCAGCGCTGCCTTCGACAAGATCCTTGGCGGTATCGGCGATGTCGATGTTACGAAGCTTGTCAGCGCCGTTGAGCGCGGTGCCGAAGAGGGCCGCCTGATCGCGTGGATGAAAAACGATGACGAGCAGAACGCTATCAAGGAGATGAACATCGACGCCTCGCTGCCCGATCCGGATGACCCGAGTGAAGATCCCGTTGCTGGTGTCTACTTTAACAACCTGAGCTTCTCCAAGCTCGACTGGTACCTGAATGCCGATACGCAGATTGGCCAGGGCATCAAGAACGGTGACGGCACATGCTCGTATCGCATCACCGTTACCCTGACGAACATCATGACGCAGGAGGAGGCCGGCAAGCTGCCCGACTACGTCGCGGCGAGCGCGCCCGATGCCGCGCGCGACGACGAGCGTCTGAATGTCTCGTTGTTTGCCCCGACGGGCGGCAACATTACTGATCTGACCGTCGAGGGCACCCAGTTTGGTCTTGGCGCCGCTACGTGGCATGGAATCCCCTTCTATTCGGGCACCGTTGACCTGCATGCTGGCGAGACGACGACGATCACATATACGCTGACCACGTCAGCCGAGGCGGGGGACAAGCCGCTTACGCTGCGTCAGACTCCTACATGCCAGGCGGCTCGCGACAGCGCGTCGGCGTAGGGTTTTTCTGGTAGCGCAGATAATCGAGTACCATTTTGGGGCGGACAGGCAATCTGTTCGCCCCTATTTTGTAAGGAGAGCGCATGAAGTACTTTGGCACCGACGGCTTTCGCGGTGAGGCTAACGTTGGGCTGACGGTAGAGCACGCTTATAAGATTGGCCGTTTTGTGGGCTGGTATTACGGCGCCAACCGCGAGCGCAAGGCGCGCGTCATCGTGGGTAAGGACACGCGTCGCTCGAGTTATATGTTCGAGGCGGCGCTGGTGAGTGGCCTGGTCGCGAGCGGTGCGGACGCCTATATGCTGCACGTGATCCCCACGCCGGGTGTAGCGCATCAGACCGTGGAAGGCTGCTTCGATTGCGGCATCATGATCAGCGCGAGCCACAACCCGTTTTGCGATAACGGCATTAAGCTCGTCAATAGCGACGGTTTTAAGATGGACGAGGACGTACTGGAGCTCATCGAGGACTACGTCGATGGCAAGAGCGAGGTGCCGCTGGCCACGGGCAACCACATCGGCGCCACGGTGGACTACATGCAGGGCCGCAACCGCTACATTGCCTCGCTCATCGCCAGCGCGAACTTTTCGCTGCAGGGCGTCAAGATCGGCATCGACTGCGCCAACGGCTCGGCGTCCTCGGTGGCCAAGCCGGTGTTCGACGCGCTGGGCGCCGACGTGCGCGTGATCAATGCCGCGCCTGATGGTTTTAACATCAACGTCGACTGCGGCTCCACGCATATGGAGCGTCTGCAGCGCCACGTGGTGGAGCAGGGCTTGGACGTGGGCTTTGCCTATGACGGCGATGCCGACCGCTGCCTGGCCGTGGACGAGCGCGGCCGCGTGGTCGATGGCGACCAGATCCTGTACGTGTGCGGCGTGTACCTGAACAAGCACGGTCGCCTTTCGGGCGGTACCGTGGTTCCGACGATTGCCAGCAACTTTGGCCTGATCAAGTCGTTGGAGCTTGCCGGCCTAAGTGCCGTGACCAGCGGTGTGGGCGACCGCCACGTGTATGCCAAGATGCGCGAGGGCGGTTACAGCCTGGGCGGCGAGCAGACGGGCCATACGATCTTTGGCGATATCGAGCGCACGGGCGACGGCATTATGACCTCGCTGCGCGTGATGGAAGTGATTCGCGCCGAGCGCGAGACCCTCTCGCAGCTCACGGCTCCGTGCAAGCTGCTACCGCAGGCGCAGGTGGCCGTGCGCGTGGCGGACAAGGACGCCGCGCTCGAGAACATGGGCGTGCAGAACGCCATCGCCGAGGCCGAGGCTGCGCTGGCAGGCGAGGGCCGCGTGCTCGTACGCAAGAGCGGAACCGAGTCGGTTATCCGCGTGCTGGCCGAGGCGCCCGACCAAGCATCCGCCGATGCCGCCATGAAGCGCATCGCCAACGCACTCGAGGCTCTGTAGTTACGCGGTTTTACCAAACCGCGTAACTGCTCGACGCTGCAAACGCCCCTAAGCGGCAATTTGACGTTCAATTTCAAGGGCGCGACCAGAAGGTCAGCGCCCTTTCATTTCACGTCACCTTGCTCGCTTAGGGTCGTTTTCGCTGACGTTGCCAAGACATTGGCGTCAACATAGTTGGCGTTGGCGATGGCGTGCTGGTCAATCCTTACAGCTCGTACAGTGTGGTGAACTTGTCCTGCAGGTAGCTGCAGTAGTAGCGGGCGTCAAAGGCCATGCCGCAGGCGCCCTTGATGAGTTCCGGCGCGTCTTTGGCGCGGCCCCACTGCCAAATGTGCTCGCCCAGCCAGGCGCGGACGGGCGCCAGATCGCCGCTCGCGCAGGCACCGGTAAGGTCGACGCCGTCGCGGCACATGGCCGGCACAAACATGGCATCGTAGGCGCTACCCAGCGCATACGTGGGGAAGTAGCCAAACGAACCGCCGCTCCAATGCGTATCCTGCAGGCAGCCGTGCGTGTCGTCGGGAACGGGAATGCCCAGGTACTCGTCCATAAAGCGGTTCCAAAGCGCGGGGATGTCCTTGGCCGCAGCCTCGCCGGCAAACAGCATACGCTCAATCTGGTAGCGCACCATAATATGCAGCGGATAGGTGAGCTCGTCGGCCTCGGTGCGGATCAACGACGGCTGCGCGATGTTCACGGCGCGGTAGAGCGTGTCTTCGTCGACGTCGCCGTAGACCTCGGGCGCGTGACGACGCAGCACCTCGAGCAGCGGGCCCATAAAGGCGCGGCTGCGACCAACGGTGTTCTCAAAGAAGCGGCTCTGGCTCTCGTGGATGCCCATGGAGGTGCCGCCCTCCAAGCACGTGCGCGCATAGGCGGGATTGACGCCCAGCTCGTACATGGTGTGCCCGGCCTCGTGGATGATGCTGTAGACGTTGGAGATGCAGTCGTCCTCGTAGATGTGCGTCGCGATGCGCGCATCACCCACGGCAAAGCCCTCGCTAAACGGATGCTCGGTAAAGGCAAGCGTGGTGTCGTCCAGGTCCAGGCCGACAAGCTTCATAAGGTCGAAGCTCATGGCGCGCTGGGCAGCCTCGGGCACGTGGGCGTGCAAAAAGTCGGCAGCCGGCTGCTGGCCGCGCTCGCCGATGGCGTGCACGAGCGGCACGACCGTGGCCTTGACCTCATCGCAAAACGCATCGAAGCTCTTGGCGGAAAGGCCGCGCTCGTACTGGTCGAGCCAAACGTCGTATGGATCGCGCTTGGGGTCCATGAGCTCGGCCTGATGCTTAAGTTGGGCGACGATTCTATCCACATAGGTCTCAAAGCTCGCCCAGTCGTTGGCTGCCTTGGCCTTGTGCCACACGGCGTCCGCCTCGCAGGTGAGCCTGGTCCAGGCCTCGGCTTCTTCGGTGGGGATGGCACTGGCCTCACGTTGATCGCGGCCGAGCACACGGATCTCGTCGAGCAGCTGAGGGTCGTCGATTTTGCCGCCGGCGACGGTCTCGCGCGCCAGCGAGCGCACGAGCTCAACGGACTTCTCGCTGGTCAGCAGCTTGTGATGCTCGCCGGCAAGCGTGCCCATGGCGTCGGCACGCGCTGCTGCGCCGTTGGCAGGAGCAATCGTCGCTCCATCGAACTCGGCAATCTTGAGCAGGTACTCGCGAGTCCACAGCTTGCCTTCGAGCTTGCGGAGCTTCTTGATGCTCTTGCCCGCCTTGGCCTTCTTATCGAGTTTCTTTCCCATACCTATATCCTTGATCTCGCGAGCCGAGCGCCATGGATGGGCGCACGGCCAGTTTGCACAGCTACCTGCCTTGTACCCAGTGCGGACAAAACGGAACGCGGCGATATGCTCGCAGAATGTGTTATCCTGTAGCCGAATGCGTTGACGGAGAGGGTTTTGCCCGCCGCGTCGCCGGCAAGAGAGGGAAGGTCATGGGCTGCAAGCCTTCCTGCGGTGGCAAGGGCCAAGCGTTCACTCCCGAGCAGCGACCTCAACGGGCGCGCGGCCAGCGGCGGCGAAGCCCCAGTAGGGAAGCCGTGAGCCTCGCGATAAGGGGCGCAGAGTGGGCACGGCGGGCCAGACATCCGCCGGGTCAAACAAGGTGGTACCGCGGAATTCAACCGTCCTTGGGCAATGCACATGCCCGAGGACGGTTTTTTATTACCGAACCGGGCCGCGTTTTCGCAACGTCAGACGGCGGCAGCCGCCTCGGCAAACGGAGAGCGCGAGAGACGAAAGGGAAGACATGAGTCTGATTGATGATCTGGTCAAACTCGAGGAAGAGGCCAAGGAGCTCGTCGCAGGCGCCGACGACGCAGCCAAGCTCGAGGCTGCGCGCGTTGAGCTGCTCGGCCGCAAGGGCCGCATCACCGGCCTGATGCGCATGATGGGCAAACTCGCCCCCGAGGATCGTCCCGTGATGGGCAAGCGCGCCAACGAGATGCGCCAGCTGATCGAGGGCATGCTCGACGAGCGCAACACCGAGATGAAGGCCGCCGCCCTCAAGCGCGCACTCGAGCACGACGCCGTCGACATCACGCTGCCGGGCATCCGTCCGCAGATCGGCCACCAGCACCTGATCAAGCAGATCATCGAGGAGGCCGAGGACATCTTCTGCGGCATCGGCTACACCGTCGAGTCCGGTCCCATGGTCGACACCTCCTACTACAACTTCACCGCGCTCAACGCCCCCATGGATCACCCGAGCCGCTCGGCCCGCGATACCTTCTACGTGGTCGACAACAACCCCGGCAGCGTCGCGCACCCCGAGGCCCACGCCCACGGCGAGTCCGACGTGCTGCTGCGCACCCAGACCTCGGGCGTGCAGATCCACACCATGGAGTCGCAAAAGCCGCCCATCTACATGATCTGCCCGGGCACCGTCTATCGTCCCGACACGGCCGACGCCTGCCACCTGCCGCAGTTCAACCAGATCGAGGGCCTGGTCGTTGACGAGGGCATCACCTTTGGCGACCTCAAGGGCACGCTCGACTACTTTGTTAAGTGCATGTTTGGCGAGGATCGCAAGACGCGTTACCGCCCGCACTTCTTCCCCTTCACCGAGCCTAGCTGCGAGGTGGACGTGAGCTGCCACGTGTGCGGCGGCAAGGGCTGCAACTTCTGCAAGCATAGCGGCTGGATCGAGATCCTGGGCTGCGGCATGGTTGACCCCAACGTCCTGATCAACTGCGGCATCGACCCCGAGAAGTACACCGGCTTTGCCTTTGGTATTGGCGCCGAGCGCGTCGCGGCCCTGCGCTACGACCTGCCGGATCTCAGAACGCTCATGACAGGCGATATGCGTTTCTTGAATCAGTTCTAGGCTGCGGCTTGCCCAAGCACGGCACCTCGGCGCTCATTCGTCGCTTGCGTACCAAAGTACGCGGCACTCCTCTTTCGGGCCGATCTGCCGCACTTGGACAACCCTCGCTTTGTAAGGAATGTTCACAAAGTTGAAGTTTCCACCTGCATCTCTTCGCAGGCTTTCAGTATGAAAGGAGAGCTAGATGCGTGTTTCTTACGACTGGCTCAAGACCATGATCGATATTCCGGAGGATCCCAAGACTCTTTCGGACGAATATATCCGTACCGGCACCGAGGTCGAGGCGATCGACACCGTGGGCGAGTCCTTCGACCACGTGGTGACTGCCAAGGCGCTCACCAAGACCCCGCACCCCGATAGCGACCATATGTATGTGTGCTCGGTCGACGTGGGTGACAAGAATCTCGACGCCGACGGCAACCCCGCTCCGCTGCAGATCGTCTGTGGCGCGCAGAACTTCGAGGCCGGCGACCACATCGTCACGGCCATGATCGGCGCCGTGCTTCCCGGCGACGTCAAAATCAAGAAGAGCAAGCTCCGCGGCGTCGTGTCCATGGGCATGAACTGCTCCGCACGCGAGCTCGGCCTGGGCGGCGACCACTCCGGCATTATGATCCTGCCCGAGGATACGCCCTGCGGCATGCCGTTTGCCGAGTACGTGGGTTCGAGCGACACTGTGCTCGACTGCGAGATCACGCCCAACCGCCCCGACTGCCTGTCCATGATCGGCATGGCCCGCGAGACCGGCGCCATTTTCGATCGCGATTTCCACGTTGAGCTGCCCGCCATCAAGGCCGAGACTGGCCGCGCGACCGACGACGAGCTTTCCGTCGAGATTGCCGACGAGGGCCTGTGCGACCGCTATGTCGCCCGCATCGTGCGCAACGTGAAGGTCGGCCCGTCGCCCGACTGGATGGTCAAGCGCCTTAACGCCCTGGGCGTGCGTCCGCACAACAACATCGTCGACATCACCAACTACGTGATGATGCTCACCGGTCAGCCGCTGCACGCCTTTGACCTGGACACCTTTGCCGAGCGCGATGGCCACCGTCGCGTGGTGGTTCGCGCCGCCCAGCAGGATGAGAAATTCACGACGCTCGATGGCGAAGAGCGCGTGCTCGACGCCGGCATGGGCCTTATCACCGACGGCGAGCGCCCCGTGGCGTTGGCCGGCGTTATGGGCGGCATGGATTCCGAGATCGAGGACGACACCGTCGACGTGATGGTCGAGAGCGCTTGCTTCAACGCCGGTCGCACCTCGCACACCAGCCGCGATCTGTCGCTGATCTCCGACGCCTCCATTCGCTTTGAGCGCCAGGTTGACGAGACTGGCTGCGTGGATGTCGCCAACGTTACCTGCGCGCTCATCGAGGAGATCGCCGGCGGCGAGGTTGCTCCCGGCTATGTCGATGTTTTCCCCGCGCCCAAGACCATCGACAGCATCAAGCTGCGCCTGGCCCGCGTGCATGCCATCTGCGGTGCCGACATCGAGCCCGATTTTATCGAGCGTTCGCTTACCCGTCTGGGCTGCACCGTCGAGCGCGACGGCGAGGACTTTATGGTTACCCCGCCGAGCTTCCGTCCCGACCTGCCGCGCGAGATTGACCTGATCGAGGAGGTCCTGCGCCTATGGGGCATGGGCCGTGTGACGGCGACCATCCCGGCTGCCAAGAACCACATCGGCGGCCTGACCCGCGAGCAGAAGCTCACCCGCAAGGTCGGCGAAATCCTGCGCGCCTGCGGCCTTAATGAGACCACGACCTTTGGCTTTGCCGCCCCGGGCGACCTGGAGAAGATTGGCATGTCCACCAAAGGCCGCGGCTGCCCCGTGGTGCTCATGAACCCGCTGGTGGCCGAGCAGACCGAGATGCGTCGTTCGCTGCTGCCGGGCCTGCTGCAGTCCGTGGCCTACAACGAGGCGCACGGTACGCCCAACGTGCACCTGTACGAGGTCGGCAGCCTGTTCCACGGTCGCGAGAACGCCAGCCTGCCCAAGGAGACCAAGTCCGTGGCGGGTGTGCTCTCGGGCCAGTGGAGCGAGCAGTCCTGGAACATGAAGTACCGTAAGCTGCGCTTCTTCTTTGGCAAGGGCATTGTCGAGGAGCTGCTCGCCCAGCTGCGCATCGAGAAGGTTCGCTTTCGTCCCGTCGAGGGCGAGGGCTACGCTTTCTTGCAGCCGGGTCGTGCGGCCGAGGTTCTGTCCGGCGGAACCGTGCTGGGCTGGGTCGGCGAGATTCACCCCGAGGCGCGCGAGGCGATGGGCATCGATGAGGTCGTCGTTGCCTTTGAGCTCGACTTGGACAAGCTGATCAAGGGCGCCCGCAACCAGGAGAACTACCGTGAGTTCTCGCAGTACCCGGCCGTTGAGCATGACCTTGCCATTGTGGTCGACAACACTGTGACCTGCGAGGATCTTGAGCGTCGCATTACCAGTGCCGGCGGCAAGCTGCTCGAGGGCGTGCGCCTGTTCGACGTCTACCGCGATCCCATCCGCATCGGAGCGGGCAAAAAGTCCATGGCCTTTGCGCTTACGTATCGCTCCGACGACCACACGCTTACCAGCGAAGAGGTCGAGAAAGCGCACCAGAAGATTGTCACCAAGGTATGCAAAGGCGTAAACGGCGAGGTCCGCGGCTAGGACTTGCGCTGGGAGCGTAGGGCCTGATGGCGGTTGCTGTGGGCTCTGCGTGACCGCGGTGTTCGGAAAAGGCATCGCTGAGCCTGCATATATGACATGCGCATTACAAAACGGCGTGCTGCTTTTGTGGCGGCGCGCCGTTTTGCTATCATAGCCTGCGGCGTGTTACGAATCATCTAGCTCGTAACACTGATGAAATGGTTCAAGCGGCGCTGCAATCCCATGTGCCGGCAACCGGGAGGCGTATATGCACATTCCAGATAACTACCTGTCCCCGCAGACCGATGCCGTTATGGCGGTGGCGATGGTGCCCGTATGGGTTCACTGCATCAAGAAAGTGCGCGCCACGCTCGATCGCGAGCATATGGCGTTCTTGGGCATTTGCGCCGCGTTCTCCTTCTTGCTCATGATGTTCAACGTGCCGCTGCCCGGTGGCACCACTGGTCACGCTGTTGGCGGCGCGCTCATCGCGTTGCTGCTGGGCCCCGAGGCTGCGGCTATCGCTGTCTCGGTCGCGCTGGCGCTGCAGGCGCTGCTGTTTGGAGACGGCGGCGTTCTGTCGTTTGGCGCCAACTGCTTTAACATGGCCTTTGCGCTGCCGTTTGTCGCTGCTATCGTGTTCCGTGCGCTCAACAGCCGTCTGCACGACAAGAGCTGGGGCACCTCAGTTTCTGCCATCGTAAGCGGCTGGGTCGGCCTGTGCCTGGCGGCCCTGTGCGCGGCAATCGAGTTTGGTATTCAGCCGATGCTCTTTACCAATGCTTCGGGCGCGCCGCTGTACTGCCCCTTCCCGCTGTCCGTGGCTATTCCGGCCATGTTGATCCCGCATATGCTGGTTGCCGGCGTGATCGAGGGCGTGGCGACGGCCGCGATCTACGGTTTCATTAAGAAGACGGCGCCGAGCATCATTGTCGGGCCCGAGGCCGTCGATGGCCAACTTGCTGCCGAGGGCGTTGCCGCCAAGAAGACCTCGCTGGTCCCCACGCTCATCCTGGTTGCCGTGCTTGTCGTAGCAACACCGCTGGGCCTGCTGGCCACGGGTGACGCCTGGGGTGAGTGGGACGCCGAGGGCGCCGCGACCGCCGTTCAAGAGGCTGGCGATGACAGCCTGCAGGCTTCGGTCGGTCTCGATACCCCGACCTTTGCCGATGCCCTGCCCACGGGCGATTATCTGCAGGCCTATTCCGAGGAGCAAGGCCTTGGCTTTGCCGGCCAGGCTACCATGTATATCCTTTCGGGCGTGATTGGCGTGGCGGTGCTCACCATCGCATTCCGTCTGATCTCGCTGACGGTCAAGGAAAGCGGTGCTCATGGCAATAGCCGAGCTGCCTAGCTGGCTTGCGGTCGAGCAGCGTTACGAGCCCGCGGGGGCTCGGCATCGTGTGATGCAAAAGAACGTCCTGCACCTGGCGAGCCTGCTTGAGCGGGTTCGCCTGGGTGGAGGCGCGCACGAGGGCGGGTCGATGGTCGACCGCGCCCTTTCTTGCGTTTCGGCTCCGGTGCGCCTGGTGGGGATGTTCGTCTGCGTCCTGTGCGTGTGTCTGACGCAGAGCCCGCTGTACCTGATGCTGATGGCGGCTATCGCGCTGGTGTTGGTCGCGGTGCGCCCCGCTCGCGGGCTGCGTGCGACCTTTGTACCGGCGCTCGGCGCCACGGGGCTTGCGGTGGTTCTGGCACTGCCTGCCCTGCTGCTGGGCGCGTCTGCCGCGGGCGCCATGCTCAAGATCGCGCTCAAGACGTTCATTAATGTGTCGCTGGTGCTGGGTGTTTCGTGGACGCTTACCTGGAGCCGCATGTCGGCGGCGCTCAAAATGCTGCACCTGCCCGACGAGGTCATCTTTACGTTTGATATGGCGCTCAAGCATATTGAGGTGCTGGGACGCACAGCGCACGATCTGTGCGAATCGGTCATGCTGCGTAGCGTCGGTTCCGCGCCTGCGGGTTTTTCGCGCACCGACTCGCTGGCGGGTATCATGGGCATGACGTTTATCAAGGCGATGGAATGCAGCCGCGCGATGGACGAGGCCATGCTGTGCCGCGGCTTCGCCGGCGTGTATCCGGCGCCTGCACTGAGCGGCTTTGGCTGGCGCGATGCGGTTTATGCGGCCGTTGTGGCGTTGTTCGCCGTGTTGTGCGCGGTGTTGTAGTGCGGACGGTCGAACCGTCGATGTGAGTAGGGAAGGGCAACGTTTTGGCAAACGATACGAATAACGCGATGGTTGCGAGCGGTGCTGCCGGCGTTGAGACCACGCCGCTCATCGAGTTTCGCGACGTGGCGTTTTCCTATGCGGGCCATACGGTGGTCGACGGCGTTTCGCTGCAGGTGAACCGTGGGGAGCTCGTTGCCCTGCTAGGTCCCAACGGCTGCGGCAAGACGACAATCATGCGTCTTATTAACGGCCTTGAGCTTGCGGACGCGGGTGCGTACCTGTTCGACGGGCATACGGTCGATTCGGCATATCTCAAGGATTCCGCGACGGCCCAGCGGTTCCATCAGCGCGTGGGCTTTGTGTTCCAAAACGCCGATGCGCAGCTCTTTTGCGCTACGGTGGGCGAGGAAGTCGCGTTTGGCCCGGCTCAAATGGGGCTGCCGACAGACGAGCTCGAGCGCCGCGTCCGCGATGCCATGAAGCTGTTCCAGGTTGCCGATCTGGTCGATGCCTCGCCCTATCAGCTCTCGGGCGGGCAAAAGAAGCGCGTTGCGCTGGCTGCGGTGGTGTCGATGAACCCGGATATCCTGGTTCTCGACGAGCCTACCAATGGGCTCGACGAGGATTCATGCGACATCGTGGTTAACTTCTTGCTGGCTTACGTCGCGGCGGGCAAGACGGTCTTGATGAGCACACATCACCAGGATTTGGTGCGACGCCTGGGTGCCCGTGCAATCTATATCGATCGATATCACCATGTGGTCGAGGCGCCTTCGCCGTCGTATGGGACCGAAAGCGGTGCTACGGACTAGTTGCTGCGTAGAGCGTGCGTAGCCGCCCGCGCGGCTTTGCCGTGATGGTATAGTTATCCAGGTTTTTATGGGGGTGGCTATGCCAAGCTGGAACATTCATATCGCTCAGACGGAGCGTTTGCTGGAGCGCACCGGTGCGCTTGCCAATAGCGTGCGCGACCGCAATGCCTTTTTGTTTGGCTGCGTGGTTCCGGATATCTTCGTGGGCTATATGGTCCCTGGCATCGCCGATCCCATCCCGTACCGCATTACGCACTTTGCAAAGCCCGAGCCTATCCCTAAGCCGCGCGAGCACGAGTTCTGGGATACCTATGTGGCGCCGCTGCTCAAAGGGGCGCCTGTTGGTACGCCGGCTGCCGCGACCTCGATCGCCGAGGAGCGCGAGCGACTCAATCGGGTGCATTATCCCCAGCGCTACAAGGATGCCGAGCCGGTTGCCGGTCCCAGCGCCTGTGAGTTCTCGCTTGCGTCCGAAGATGTGGCGCAGTCACTGCTCGATTTAACGCTGGGCGTCTGGTCGCATCTGGTGGCCGACACGGTATGGAACACGCGTGTGAACCAGTATCTGGAAGCACACGGCGGCAAGCCGTGCGAGGAGTTCCGCATTAAAAAGCAAGGCGACTTTGACTGGTTTGGCAAGACGCTGGGCATTGTTTCCATCCCGCGTGCGACCGATCGCCTGTATACCGCTGCGACGCGTTTTGGGCAGTATCCCATCCATAAGGAGTATGTGCTCAAGACCATCGGCGTCATGCACGAGATTGTACGCGAAAACCCCGGCGAGCCCGATCATCCGCCGTATCGCCTGCTAACTGAGGAGTTTTTCGATGCAACGTTTACCGAGGTCATCGAGCTGACCGAGGTGGGCTTTGCGACTCGCGTTGCCTCTTCTGACGTTCCCGCAGTCCCCCTGATCGCTAGCTGCTAGCCGGCCGGCTTGACGGCGAACAGCTCATCCCAATCGACCAATAGCTCCCGCCGCAGGGCATCTTCGGTGGTGCGTTCCTGATCGGTCTTTGGGATGTAGGGGAGCCCTGCCTTTTTATGGATGAGTTCGGCGATGTTGTTAAAGCTCTTCGTGTCTTTGATTTGCTCATAGGTTATCTGGATAACGTCATAGCCCATGCTTGTGAGGGCGGTGGTGCGCTCGGCATCGGAGAGACTTGCGGCTTCGCCATCGTGGGCGGAGCGGCCTTGGCATTCCAGGATGACGCCCATGCTGTCGGTGTTGCTCTCGATGAGGATATCGGCGTAGCAGCAGGTTTTGTCATACAGTGAGCGCGCGGCGTCGCTGAGTGGGATGCGCACGTTGTTTGCGATGTTGATACCCATGCCGCCCTCGTTGCGGGGGAGCGAGACAAGTATGGAGGTCTGTACTTCGAAGGGCGAGGCGGTCTGCCCCGTCATGTGCTCGGCCGCCCAGCGCAGTTGTTTAACGCCGCGCAGGCCTGCAGCCTGCTTGGCGAACGCGGCGATATCCGCCGCGCTGAGGAGCGGCGGGCGCTTCCACAAATTGGTGTCATTGCCCTTGGTGTCGACAACACGCTCCCAGCAGCAGTTGGGTGGAATGAGCTTAAGCGAAATAGCTTCATCGAGTTGTTGTTGCGTTCGCTCGCAGGGCGTAAACACTGCAAAGGAGCCGCACATCTCGTAGCAAGCCATGAGTAACTGGTTGCGTGAGACCTGCGTGGCAAGGCTGAGCAACGTAAACTCGGGCGACGTGACATCAAATCCATGTTCAGTTTGCCTAAACGACCCGGGAGGCGGCTCTTGGGTCAGGAGGTGCGATTTAAACAGGCTTCGCGACCCGGATTGTACTCGAGTGAATACAAGCCTGTGAAGCGGTGCGTGAAGCAGGTCTTTTACAACTGCATGACTTCCGAGGCCGCAACATCTGCGATCCATATTGCCAAGGCTAATGGCGGGGTAAAGCCCTAATACCTGCGGCGGGATACGGTGATAGTAAAAAGCGGATTGACCGCATAGCGTCAGGTCCATGATATCCTCCTGGTCGAAATGTGCTTTTGGACCGTGCGATGCCAGCGTCAATTCGGAAGTATGCGGCAAAATCTGAACCCTGTGAGCAGACCTGGCTTTTGAGGCCAGTTTATCAGGCATTTTGTTGCGAAAAAACGGGGTGTGCTCGGAGGTCTCAGAATTTGCCGCATACTTCCGAAAACGCGGTCGATCTGGCTCTTGCTAAAACGATTTAGCAGCGTCGGGTAAGGTGTGGTTTCGCCATCGGGCGAACACTTTTAGCGCTTGGGACTTTATTTTTGGGCCTCGAAAGGTGGATTTCGCGCTTTTGGTAAAGAAATGGGTGCGTGTTTTGCCGTGTGCCGGCATTGACACAGAAAAAGGGCCCGGAAGGCGAAGCCTTCCGGGCCCTTTGCAATGCAAACATGCTTGCAAGTACGACTTAACGCACCTGAGCGACGTAAGCGACGTTGGTCGAGGAGACCTTGTCCTCGAGCTGGACGCTCATGCGGGGATCGCCGGCGGTAGCGACGGTCAAATCGCCAGCCTCGACGTAGCCGAGCTCCTTAGCGGTCTCGATCGCCTTGACGATCGTGCCGTTGACGGTGCCCTGGGTAATCTCGGCCTGATGCGGGATAACGCCCCAGTACATGATCATCTGCTGGACGGCCCACTCGTGGCGGGAGAACGCGCAGATCGGCATGTTGGGACGGAAGTGCGAGATCAGGCGAGCGGTACGACCGGTGGTCGTCGGCACGGTGATGCACTTGGCGCCAACGGTGGTAGCCATGTTCACAGCGGACATACCCACAACGTTGTTGACGACGCGGGTGCCGTGAGCATCGGCCGGAACCTCGAGCGGAGCGTGGGCCGGGAGGTACTTCTCGGTCTCGAGAGCAATGCTGGCCTGCATCTTGACGGCCTCGACCGGGTACTTACCGGCAGCGGACTCGCCAGAGAGCATAACGGCGTCGGTGCCGTCGTAGATGGCGTTAGCAACGTCGGCAACCTCGGCGCGCGTCGGGCGCGGGTTCTGCTGCATGGAGTCGAGCATCTGCGTAGCAGTGATGACGGGCTTGTAGGCCGCGTTGCACTTGGCGATGATCTCCTTCTGGATGTGGGGAACGAGCTCGGGCTTGATCTCGATGCCCAGGTCGCCACGGGCGACCATGATGCCGTCGGAAGCCTCGAGGATCTCGTCGAAGTTCTCGACGCCCAGGGCGCACTCGATCTTCGGGAAGATTGTCACGTGCTCGCCGCCGTTCTCGCGGCAAAGCTTGCGGATGCCACGGACGGACTCGCCGTCACGGATGAAGGAAGCGGCGATGTAGTCGATGTTCTCGGTCAGGCCAAAGAGGATGTCCTGACGATCGCGCTCGGTGATGGCGGGCAGCGAGATGTTGACGTTGGGCATGTTGACGCCCTTGCGCTCGCCGATCAGGCCGTCATTCTTGACGACGCAGGTCATGTCCTGGCCGTCGACGGACTCGACCTCGAGGGCAACCAGGCCGTCATCGATCAGGATGAGGGAGCCCTTCTCGACCTCGGAGGGCAGAGCCAGGTAGTCGAGGGAGATGTGCTCAGCGGTGCCGTGGAAATCCTCGGACGTAGGCTGAGCGGTGACGACGATCTTATCGCCGGTCTTGACGGCAACCTTCTTGCCGTCGACCAGAAGGCCGGTGCGGACCTCGGGGCCCTTGGTGTCGAGCAGGATGCCGACGGGCAGACCGAGCTCCTTGGAAATACGGCGGACGCGCTCGATGCGACCGTGGTGCTCGTCGTAGGAGCCGTGCGAGAAGTTAAAACGGGCGACGTTCATGCCCGCCTTGATCATCTCGCGGATGGTCTCGTCGCTATCGCAGGCGGGACCCATGGTGCATACAATCTTAGTGCGCTTGTACATTCAGACCTCCATCTGACATCGTCTTGCGCTGATAGATAAACCATAAGAAATAAAACCGTGTTGATTATAACGAAATGCTGACCGAATACCCCATAAAATCGACCGTATGCCGAATTAGAAGTTCATTTTTTGCGGGATAAACGGTATATGAAAAAATTTACCAACCGCTCTAACCGCTGCTATCTGGGCGATATGTCAGTTTGGCGATGTGCCGAAGAAAAAACGTTTTACCAATGTTGAGCATCACACGGTCTGCACCGTTGCGTGCGGACCATATTTCCAAACCGATTGTTTTGGCTAGACGCGTCGCTTTGGGGTACCATAGCTCCACTATCAACTGCCGCTCAGCACGGCAGCCTTGATGAGCCCTTGCCCTTCTCCTGGGAATTATGATCGGGCATCAATCTGCTGAGTGGCCCGAATCCCAGGAGGGGACTCTATATGCAAAAGGAATACCTGTCCGCCGCGGCGGAGGTGCTCAGCGACCAAGGTGTCGATGAGAACCTCGGCCTGAGCAACGACGAGGCGTCTTCGCGCCTCGCCAAGACAGGCCCTAACAAGCTCGAGGAAGCTGAGAAGACGCCGCTGTGGAGGCGTTTCTTTGAACAGATGGCTGACCCTATGGTCATCATGCTGATCGTTGCCGCCGTCATCAGTGCGCTCACGGGCATGGTCAAGGGCGAGCCCGACTTTGCCGATGTTGCCATCATCATGTTCGTCGTTATCGTCAACTCGGTGCTGGGCGTGGTCCAGGAAGCCAAGAGCGAGGAGGCCCTCGAGGCCCTGCAGGAGATGAGTGCGGCGCAGTCCAAGGTGCTACGCGACGGCAAGCTCGTGCACCTGCCGAGCGCCGAGCTCGTGCCCGGCGATGTGATCATGCTCGAGGCGGGCGACTCCGTCCCGGCCGACTGCCGCGTGCTCGAGAGCGCCACGATGAAGATCGAAGAGGCCGCGCTCACCGGCGAGTCCGTGCCCGTAGAGAAGCACGCCAACGTGATCGAGCTCGCCGCCGGCACCGATGACGTGCCGCTCGGCGACCGTAAGAACATGTGCTATATGGGCTCCACCGTCGTGTACGGCCGCGGTCGCGCCGTCGTGGTCGGCACCGGCATGAACACCGAGATGGGCAAGATCGCCGGCGCCCTGGCCGAGGCCAAGGAAGAGCTCACGCCGCTGCAGGTGAAGCTCGCCGAGCTCAGCCGCATCCTCACCATCATGGTTATCGTCATCTGCGTCGTCATCTTTGGCGTTGATATCATCCGCCACGGCGTGGGCAACGTTCTTACCGACCCGACTGCCCTGCTCGACACCTTTATGGTTGCCGTCTCGCTCGCCGTCGCCGCCATCCCCGAGGGCCTGGTTGCCGTCGTGACCATCGTCCTTTCGCTTGGCGTGACCAAGATGGCCAAGCGCCAGGCGATTATCCGCAAGCTCTCTGCTGTCGAGACCCTTGGCTGCACACAGACCATCTGCTCCGACAAGACCGGTACCCTTACCCAGAACAAGATGACCGTCGTCAAGCACGAGCTCGCTGCGCCCAAGGAGAAGTTCCTGGCCGGCATGGCGCTGTGCTCCGATGCTCAGTGGGACGAGGAGCTGGGCGAGGCCGTGGGTGAGCCGACTGAGTGTGCGCTCGTCAACGATGCCGGCAAGGCGGGCCTCACTGGCCTGACTGCCGAGCACCCGCGCGTGGGCGAGGCCCCGTTTGACTCGGGCCGCAAGATGATGTCCGTGGTCGTCGAGACCCTTGACGGCGAGTATGAGCAGTACACCAAGGGCGCGCCCGACGTGGTGATTGGCCTGTGTACCCATATCTACGAGGGCGATAAGGTTGTGCCGCTGACCGAGGGGCGTCGTGCCGAGCTCGTGGCGGCCAACAAGGCCATGGCCGACGAGGCCCTGCGCGTGCTGGCGCTGGCGAGCCGCACCTACACCGAGGTTCCCGCCGA
>UQNH01000023.1:0-25228 GCA_900542365.1 uncultured Collinsella sp.
TACCACGCCGCGCTCACGCAGGGCGGCAGCCGCTGCCAGATCGTGAACGAACACGCACGGCTGCGTGTTCTCGGTCTGCGAGAGTTCCTCCTTGGAGGCGCTTCGGCACTGCTCACTGGTCCCCGGGCGCACCTCGTCGACAATGGCGAACACCTCGGCGGCCGCCGGCGATGCCTCGATCAGGTCGACGCCCATCGCGGGGTGCTGGGCGCCCTGGCCGGCAAACAGAAACGCTACGCCACCCATGCGCACGCACCCTTCAGGACGTGCTCGGCGCCATCGACTAGGTCGTCAACGATTTCACGTGCACTTTGGCGCTCGTTGACCATGCCGGCAATCTGTCCACACAAAAACGAGCCCTCTTCGTAATTGCCGTCCTTGGCGGCCTTGCGAAGGGCGCCCGTGCCCATGGCCCCGAGCTCCTCGACGCTTACGCCCGCCGCCTCGCTCTTGGCGTAGGCGTTAGTGAAGGGGCTCTTGAGGGCACGCACCGGGTGTCCCGTCGAGCGGCCGGTCGCACGCGTCGAGGTGTCGTTGGCCTTCAGGACCATCTCCTTGTACTGCTCCGATACGGTGCACTCGTTTGCGACCAGAAAGCGTGTTCCCACCTGCACGCCGGCGGCACCGAGCATAAAGGCGGCCGCCACACCGCGGCCATCGGCGATGCCGCCAGCCGCAACCACGGGAATATCGACCGCATCGACAACCTGCGGGACAAGGGCCATCGTCGAAGTCTCGCCAATATGGCCGCCCGATTCGGTGCCCTCGGCAACCACGGCAGTGGCTCCACGACGCGCCACGAGGCGTGCCAGCGCCACCGAGGCAACGACCGGGATGACCTTGATGCCCGCCTCGTTCCACGCCTTCATGTACTTGGCGGGATTGCCGGCGCCCGTCACGACGACCGGCACTCGCTCGTCAATCACGACCTGCGCGACCTCGTCGGCAAACGGGCTCATGAGCATGACGTTGACGCCAAAGGGCTTATCCGTCTTGGCGCGCAGCTCGTGAATCTGGTCGCGAAGCCAGTTGGCGTCGGCATTCATAGCCGCGATGATGCCTAGGCCGCCCGCCTCGGACACGGCAGATGCCAGCGAGGCGTCGGCAATCCAGGCCATGCCACCCTGGAATACAGGCTTTTCGATGCCGAGCAGATCGCAGAGAGGAGTCTTGAGCATCTCTACTTCTCCAATGCCGCCTCGACCGTATCGGCGAACTCGCCGACCGTCTTGGGGTTCTCCTCGGTATCGAGCTGGATGCCAAACTCGTCCTCGACGGCGACGAGAATCTCGACGGTGCCCAGGCTGTCGAGGCCAATCTCCTCGAGCGTGGACTCGGGCTTCATCTCGACGTCGTCAAGGCCAGCGGTCTCGCGGATAACGTCGCAAACGCGCTCGAAGGTCTTCTGATCTGCCATGGTAGTTCTCCTTTGGTTGTGCCCTAGGGCGTTTTTATTTCCTATGTGCGACTACTTCCAACGAAGCAGATAGCCACCTATATCCAGACCGGCGCCAAATCCAACCAAGGCGATGGTGTCGCCCGCATTCAGTGCGTCGGTGCGTGCCAGTCGGTCAAGCGCAAGAGGAATGCAGGCGCTCGAAATGTTGCCGGTCTCGCGCAGCGTTCGAACCACGCGCTTGTCTGGCACACCGAGGCGCTTGACCGCCTGACTCAGGATTCGTTCGTTAGCCTGATGGAATACAAAATGGTCGATGTCCTCGACCGAAATGCCCGCATCGCTCGCAAGCTTATGGACCGTGTCGCAAATCGCGTTGACGCCGAACTTGAACACGCGGCGGCCATTCATGGACAGCACGCTCTCGCTATCTGCGGAGGCCTTAAACGGCGAGGTGCCGACCAGACCGGGAACGCACAACGTCTCGACGTCGGGCGCCGTCGAAAGCTCAACGGCAAGGGGGCTGTCTCCCCCAGCCTCAATCACCGCGGCGCCTGCCCCATCGCCAAAGAGCACACAGGTGGCGCGGTCGGTCCAGTCGAGCGCGCGCGTCATCTGCTCGGCGGCAACGACAAGCACATGCTTGGCTCGTCCTCGGGCGATATAGCCCTCGGCAACATCGAGCGCAAATACGAAGCCGGCGCAGGCAGCCGAGACATCGAAGGCAGGGCACGTCGCGCCCAGTCGCTCAGCAACGGCACACGCCTCGGCGGGAACAAGGTGGTCACCCGTCGTCGTCGAGCAGACGATCAAATCCAGCTGGCTCGCGTCGATTCCGGACACCTGGAGTGCCCGCTCGCTCGCCGCTACGGCAAGGTCGTCAAGTGACTCGGTGGTGCATACATGGCGGCTCTTGATACCTGTGCGGGTAAAAATCCACTCATCCGAGGTATCGAGGAACTCGGACAGCTCGTCATTGGAAACACTGCGCTTAGGAAGCGCCGAGCCTGTTCCAAGAATCGTGAAACCCATCACTAACCTCCTTTGAGTTGTTGACGTGTTTACATCGACCAAGAGAGGATAGCGCATTTCAGTCGTTGTTAACGTGTTAACATTAAATTGTCCAAATGCGACAAAGGCTTCACATTGTGTCTCTCTCGACACCATTGCGTTATTCACTTATTCATTAAGGAGGTAGCAGCCGTTATGGATGCCAAATTAACGATAGTCGACGTAACCGGATCGACCAACGATGACCTGCTCGAAGCAGGAAAACAGGGAGCGCCGCACGGAACAGGACTTGCCGCCCGGGCTCAGACAGCAGGACGCGGCCGGCGCGGCCACAAGTGGGATTCAACCGCCGGCAACCTATTGCTTTCGATTGTCCTGCGTCCATGCGTTAATCCTGCGAAGTACTCTGGTCTTGCTGCCGTCAGCGGCCTAGCGGTGCTCGAGGCGCTCGAAAAACAGGGTCTTGCAAACGAGATTGGCCTCAAATGGCCCAACGACCTGGTCGCGCGTGGACGCAAACTCGGCGGCATTCTGGTCGAGGCCGCACGCGATAACGAAGGCAAACCTTTCGCCGTCTGTGGCATTGGTGTCAATGTGAACTATGCGCCCCAAGAGGTGCCCGATGGCGGCCTGCCGGCAATCGGTCTCTCGGACCTTAACGAGAACGTTCCAGCTGTCGACATGCTCCTCGATGAGGTCTATCACGCAGTTATAGACGCTATAGATGCCTGGGCAGAACGCCTCAACGCCATGGAAGAAAACACCGGACCGCTCGCGCCCGTCCACGGCGAATATGTCGCTCACCTCAATTGGATTGGAAAGCACGTTATCGCCCGCTCCCCTGCCGGTGACGAGCTGGCGCGAGGCATCTTTAAAACGGTCGATGGCTTTGGTCGTGCGTGCATCGAAACAGAAGACGGCTTGCGATCCTTCCATTTTGAGGAAGCGTCATTGCGCCCCTTGAGTGAGTAGGTCGCCACAGCCAGCCGCTCGGCAGCCTTACCCGGCGATCCAAACCCATCATGCAAAACAAAAGGGCCCCGCTACCGTAACGGCAGCGGGGCCCTTTAAGCTATGAGCGATATCGCTTAGAGCTTGATGTCGATGTCGACGCCAGC
Source organism: uncultured Collinsella sp. (assembly GCA_900542365.1). GTDB lineage: Bacteria > Actinomycetota > Coriobacteriia > Coriobacteriales > Coriobacteriaceae > Collinsella. The sequence goes on from UQNH01000023.1 coordinate 3,526, forward strand.
GGGGAGGTCGAGACGCATAAGCGAATCAACGGTGCCCGAGGTGGGGTCGAGGATGTCGATGAGGCGCTTGTGGGTGCGCATCTCGAACTGCTCACGGGAGTCCTTGTTCACGTGCGGCGAGCGGATAACCGTGTACAGGTTGCGCTCGGTGGGCAGGGGGACAGGACCGGAAACGCGAGCACCGGTCTTCTGAGCGGTCTCGACGATGAGCTTCGCGGACTGATCGACGACCTCGTGATCATAGCCCTTGAGGCGAATGCGGATCTTCTGGGTAGCCAACTTAAACCTCCAAAGAGTGCGAGAGATGTTCTCGCGGATTACGTAACAGGGAGCTCGAACTTAGGCGTTCTTGCTCATGACCTCGTCCACGATGGACTTGGGCGCGGGCTCATAAGAGTCGAACTGCATCGTGTAGGATGCACGGCCCTGGGTCTGGGAGCGAAGGTCGGTAGCGTAACCGAACATCTCGCCCAGCGGCACCTTGGCGCGGATGAGCTTGCTGTTCTTGCGATCCTCCATGCCCTCGATCTTGCCGCGGCGACCGGAGAGGTTGCCCATGACGTCGCCCATGTACTGCTCGGGGGTCTCGACCTCGACAGCCATGATCGGCTCGAGCAGCTGCGGGTCGGACTTCTTGAGGGCGTCCTTGATAGCCATGGAACCGGCGATCTTGAAGGCGGCCTCGGAGGAGTCGACCTCGTGGTAAGAACCGTCGAACAGGGTGACCTTAACGTCGAGGACCGGGAAGCCGGCGATAACACCGGTGTTCAGGGCCTCCTGGATGCCCTTGTCGATGGACGGGATGTACTCCTTGGGCACGACGCCGCCGACGATAGCGTTGACGAACTCGTAGCCGAAGCCCTCCTCCATCTTCTCGAGCTTGATGACGGCGTGGCCGTACTGACCGCGACCGCCGGACTGACGGACGAACTTGCCCTCAGCCTTCTCGACGTCGTGACCGGCGGTCTCGCGGTAGGCAACCTGGGGCTTACCGACGTTAGCGTCAACCTTGAACTCGCGGAGCAGACGGTCGACGATGATCTCGAGGTGCAGCTCGCCCATGCCGGCGATGATGGTCTGGCCGGTCTCGTGGTTGGTGGACACCTGGAAGGTCGGGTCCTCCTCGGCGAGCTTGGTCAGAGCCAGGGACATCTTGTCCTGCTCGGCCTTGGTCTTGGGCTCGATGGCAACGTCAATAACGGGCTTAGCGAACTCGATCTTCTCGAGGACGATCTCCTTGCCCTCGGCGCACAGGGTGTCACCGGTGGTGGAGTTCTTGAAGCCGACGCAAGCGACGATGTCGCCGGCGGCAGCGTCGTCACGGTCGATACGCTCGGCGGCGTTCATCTCGAGGATGCGGCCGAGGCGCTCGCGCTGACCGTTGGAAGCGTTGACCACGTAAGAGCCGGACTCGGCGCGGCCGGAGTAAACGCGGACATAGGTGAGCTTACCGACGAACGGGTCGGTCATGATCTTGAAGACCAGGCCGGAGAAGGGCTCGTCGAAGGAAGGATGACGCTGAATCTCCTCGCCGGTGTCCGGATCGGTACCGGTAACGGCCTCGACGTCGAGCGGGCTGGGCAGGTAGTCGACGACAGCGTCGAGCAGCTCCTGGACGCCCTTGTTCTTGTAGGCGGAGCCCACGAAGACGAGGTTGAGCTCGTTGGCCAGAACGCCCTTGCGCAGAGCAGCCTTAAGCTCCTCGACGGTGAAGTCCTCCTCCATGAGGATCTTCTCCATGAGCTCGTCGTCAAAGCTGGCAGCAGCGTCAAGGAGCTCCTCGCGCTTGGTGGCAGCGATGTCGGCGAACTCAGCCGGGATCTCGTCCATCGGCTCGGGGTAGGTCATGCCCTTGTCGTCGGCCTTGAAGTCCCAAGCAGTCATGGTGACCAGGTCGATGACGCCCCAGAAGTTGTCCTCGGCGCCCATCGGGACCTGAGCGGCCACGGCGTTGGCGTCGAGACGATCCTTCATGGTCTCGATAGCGTTGAAGAAGTCAGCGCCCACGCGGTCATACTTGTTGATGAAGGCGATGCGGGGGACGTTGAAGGTAGAAGCCTGACGCCAAACGGTCTCAGACTGGGGCTGAACGCCGGCAACGGCGTCGAAGACGGCGACAGCGCCATCGAGGACGCGCAGGCAGCGCTCGACCTCGGCGGTGAAGTCAACGTGGCCCGGGGTGTCGATGATCTGGATGCGGTAGTCCTTACCGTCCTTGTTCCAGAAGCACGTGGTAGCAGCGGAGGTAATGGTTACGCCGCGCTCCTGCTCCTGAACCATCCAGTCCATGGTGGCAGCACCCTCATGGACCTCACCGATCTTGTGGGTCTTACCGGTGTAGTAAAGAATACGCTCGGTCGTGGTGGTCTTACCGGCATCGATGTGAGCCATGATGCCGATGTTACGGGTATCGGAAAGCTTGTACTTAGGCTTAGCCATGTTAGTTCCTTACCTTAACTTACCAACGATAGTGAGAGAACGCGCGGTTGGCCTCGGCCATCTTGAAGACGTCCTCACGCTTCTTGACGGAAGCGCCCAGGCCGTTGGAGGCGTCGAGGATCTCGTTGGCGAGACGCTCGGCCATGGTCTTCTCCTTGCGAGCGCGGGAGAAGTTGACGATCCAGCGGATACCCAGAGCGGTGGAACGACGGGAGTTGACCTCCATCGGGACCTGATAGGTAGCGCCACCGACACGCTTGGGCTTAACCTCGAGCGTGGGCTTGACGTTGTCCATAGCCTTCTTGAAGGTAGCGAGAGCGTCGCCACCCTCGGACTTCTCGGCAACGATCTCGAAAGCGGTGTAAACGATGCGCTCAGCGGTGGCCTTCTTGCCGTCAAGAAGGACCTTGTTGATGAGCTGAGTCACCAGGCGGTTGTTGTAAACGGCGTCAGGCTGAACCTCACGACGATTAGCTGCTGCACGACGCGGCATGTGAAATCTCCTTAAGTGTCTACCGTGCGGCGCTCAAGACGGCACACGGCGAAAGTATCAAAACGTTATCTGGCTTATTTAGCCTTGGGGCGCTTAGCACCGTACTTGGAACGGGCCTGCATACGGTTCTGGACCGGAGCAGCGTCGTAGGCGCCACGGATGACGTGATAACGGACACCAGGGAGGTCACGGACACGACCGCCGCGGACGAGCACGATGGAGTGCTCCTGCAGGTTGTGGCCCTCACCCGGGATGTAAGCAGTAACTTCGATGCCGTTGACAAGGCGAACACGGGCAACCTTACGAAGAGCCGAGTTCGGCTTCTTGGGGCTCGTGGTGAAGACGCGGGTGCACACGCCGCGCTTCTGGGAGTTGTGCTGCAGAGCAGCGTTCTTGGACTTCTTGGGCACGGAACGACGGCCCTGGCGAACCAGCTGGTTAATAGTAGGCAAAGCGTACTCCTTCTCGAATGATTCCAGCTTTCTGTAAAGTGCAACGGCTTGAATCGAGGGGTCAGCATCCCCCTACGAAACACGCAGTTCGATAGGATACGTGGCGTTAGCTGTGCCGTCAACACACCACGCCGCCGGGCGTATCCTAAAATTGGCATATTTCCGCAAAGCCTACACAAAAGGAATCCCCTCCTGTGCGCTTGGGAGGATCCCCGGACCGGGCGGCCCAGGTTTTAAGTTTGCTGCTCTACAGTCCTGCGCAAGACGGAAAGCACATTAAGTGCTTTCCTTTGCGTGCGGAACTCGCGACAAACTTAAACAGCGGGCCGCCCGGGCCGGGGATCCGACGTGCTCGTCGAGAGCAACGTTACCTGCCAAAAAGGGACAGGTTTATTTTGGTCGGTTTTATCTGGGGAAACGTCGCGCTCCAGCGGTGATCTGCTCTCACCTGTCGCATGGAAATCGACGGCGTTTTCGGAAGTATGCGGCAAATTCTGGACCTGCCGAGCACACCGGGGTTTTGCGATAATAAACCCGCAGGTAGAGCGCTTGAGCATATGCGGTGTGGTCGACCCTTCGAGATTTTGCCGCATACTTCCGAAATTCAGGCGAATATCGCTCAAAATAACCGTCCATATAACGCAAAATAGGCCGCTTCCCCTAGTGGGAAGCGGCCTCAAGCCTTACGAATAGACGATGGTAAAGGGTTCTTCCGTTTGAGTCTCTCCTGTCGATGTGTACCTCGCGCCCTCGAGGGTTACCGAGACCACTTGATCGACATCAATCAACTTCGTTGGCACCCAAATGTTCTCTCCGCTATTGCGTGCCATCGAAACATAGAAATTGTACGCCCCTGCGTCGTCATCTTCGATAATCTGCTCTGACCCATCCTTGTAGGTGACGGTCAGTTTATGATCAACTGCTTCATAGCCCAGATCATCGATGTGCGTCTGGATGGAAAACGGGCTGATCTCGAGAGGCGAGTCATCGGAGCGGAGTTCCTTAGTATCGACGTACGCTCCAACGCTAAACTCGGGCGTCGATGCCTCGAACGGCTTCGCATCCTCTCCTTCGCCCTCGGTCCACGAGATATTCCAGGTGACCGCATGTTGAAAACCTCGCTCGCGATCCATAGAAGCAAAGTACATCGTGCCATTAATGACAGTATCGCTTGATGTGTCCTTATCAATGGTGCAGCGTGTATCAGCCCATTCCTCGCCGAAGTTCATGCTGGGTGTACCGATGCCTTGTTCTTCTTCACCATAGAGAACAAGTTCGCCTGTCTCTGCTGCCGGCTTGTAGTAGTTAACACCATTTGGATTGGACAGCGTAAACGTCACAGCACCGCAGCCGTTTTGGTCGATAGCCATATCATGAATGTCGAGTGTATAGCCGTTGCCCTCGACGGACAGATTGACCTTCTGTACTGAACCCTCCAAGCTTTGGGGCGCGATACCATCACCAAACTCTCTGGTGTAGGTATATTTAGTCCCCGACGAGCCACCTTGAGTCCAGGTAACGGACTCTCCGTTGCCATGGTTTCCCCAGGCAGAGGCAAAATAACTGGAATTGACAACAGCGTAGGCGACCCCTCCGGTCGCCAGCACTCCGGCAAGACATCCGATTACGGCAACATACAGAGGCTTCGCGTGACCCTTTCGATGAAGCGGCTCACCCGCAACGGCATAAAGAACACGGTCAGCAAGATCGCTATCGGCTTGGACGGACTCGAAGGCCTGCTTGATTTGGTTGGATTTCACGGTCGCCCTCCTCTAGGATGAATTTGAGCTTCGATCGACCGCGAGCTAAACGCGTTCGAACGGTCGCGGCTGGCACATGCAGTAACTCGGCAATCTCTGAAGTCGAGAAGCCCAGATAGTAATAGAGCACGATGGGAACACGGAATCGCTCCGGAAGCCGCATAACGTCTGACAGGACCGCCTTGGTCTCCTCCTGCGCCGTCGAAAGCGAATCGGCCAGGTTCTCAATATCCTCCACGCGCCTCCACGGCTTTCGAAAGAGCGATTTGCATTCATTGATCGTGACCCGGATAAGCCATCGACGAAGATGCTCCCAGCTTTCAAATTGCGCATCGCTTTTGAGCAGTTTAAGAAAGACGTCTTGGGCAACATCGTCGGCATCGGCGCGATCGCGCAGGTACGTCAATGCGATCCGAAACACGACATCCCGGTGGTCTTCGACCGCCTGTCTAAAAGCTTGTTCTTCCATAATCACCTCCCGGTGACGCTGATGGTTCTTGATGAGGTCCTCACCATAGATACGCTTTGGCCGAACGAAATGTTTCAAATCCAAGCAGGAAAAACCTACCAAAATAAACCTGTCCCTTTTTGGCAAGGGATCAACGGAACGCAACAGGTTGAGCATACGCAAGCGAGCGGCCCCCAGAGCGTACAAGATGGCATGAAAAAGGCAGGGCATTGACCTTTTGGTCATGCCCTGCCTTTTGAATGACAGATTGTAGCTCTGGGGGCCGCGCAGCGACGGAGGTCGCCGCCGTTCGTTAGAACGGCGGAACTAGTTACTCCTCGTCGTTGTCCTTGGCCTCTTCGGCGTCGTCGGTGTCCACGAGCTGATTGAGCAGCTCGTCGAGGGAAGCCATGTCCTCGTTGATCGCGCCGTTGGCGGGAGCCTTCTTGTCGTCAATCGGAGCGCCCAGGAGCTCCTCGTCGGCGTCGGCGTGATGTGTCGGAGCGGAGGTACCCAGCAGGATATCGTCCGGACCGTCGGGGCTAAAGACCATCTGCAGCAGCTGCGAGAGGTCTTCCTCGTCAGCAACGTCATCGTTGTTCTCGAGGATGTAGAGCAGGTCGTGGGCCTCCAGGCCGTCACGGAGCTCCTCGATCGCCTTGGCACCGATGCCATCGATGCGCAGCAGATCCTCCTCGGACTTGCCAACCAGGTCGCCGACCGTCTCGATGCCAACCTCGCTGAACTTGTTGGTCCAGCGCTGCGACACGCCCAGGTCGTCGAACAGGTACAGGCGAGCCTTCTCGGCGGAGATGGTGTGGCCGTTGCGGGTGAACGAACCGTCAGCACCGCCGAACTCGTCGTAGCCGGCCCAGTCGAGCTGCTGCGGGAGCTGCTCGTCCAGGTCCTTGAGCTCCACAGGAGCCCACTCGGGCAGCGACTTGGCGTTGGGCGAGGCCGGACCGTCGATGTCGACATAGCCGTCGGCCGTGCGATACGTCAGCTTGGCGTTGGCGTACGGCTTGAGGCCGGTACCAGCCGGGATCTTCTTACCGACGATGACGTTGGACTTAAGGTCGAGCAGGTGGTCGACCTTGCCCTCGATGGCAGCCTCGGTAAGGACGCCGGCGGTACGGATGAATGAAGCGCTCGACAGCCAGGAGTCGATGTTGGACGCGACCTTGAGCGTACCCAGGATGACGGGCTCGGCCACGGGAGCCTGACCGCCCAGACGGGCAACGCGCTCGACCTCGTCGGCGAACTCGTAGCGGTCGACGTACTGACCAAGCAGGTACTTGGAGTCGCCGGGGTTGGTGATCTGAACGCGACGCAGCATCTGACGTGCGAGCACCTCGATGTGCTTGTCGTTCAGGTCGACGCCCTGGCTGGTGTAGACGTCCTTGACGCTCTCGACGAAGGTGTGCATCGTCGACTCGATGTCGGTCAGCTTGCGCAGGTTGCGGAAGTTGACGAAGCCCTTGGTGATCTGGTCGCCGGCGCGAACCTCGCAGCCGTCCTCGATCTCGGGCATGAAGCGCACCGAAGCGGGGACGCGACGCTCGTCGAGGACGCGGGTGTGATCCTCGGAGTCGGTGAGCGTCAGCACGTACTCGGACTTCTCGGGCTTAATCGAGAGGTGGCCGGAGTACGGAGCCAGCTCGGCCTCGCGACCCAGAATCTTCTCGTTGACGTTGCCGACGATATCGAACATACGGCTGACCGTAGGCAGACCCTGCGTAATATCGTCGACGCCAGCGACGCCGCCGGAGTGAATGGTACGCATCGTAAGCTGCGTACCGGGCTCGCCGATGGACTGGGCGGCAATAATGCCGACGGCAGTACCGATGGCGACCGGACGACGGGTGGAAAGATCCCAGCCGTAGCACTTCTGGCACACGCCGTACTTGGAGCGGCAGGTGAGCAGTGCGCGAAGCTTGACCTTCTTGAGGCCGGCATCGACCATCTTCTGGATGTCGGCGACCTTCTCGATGTAGCCGTCCTGCTCAAAGAGCACGGTGCCATCGGGGGCCACGACGTCCTCGATGAAGCAACGGCCGACGAGGTCGGTGTTGAGGTCGGTGGTGCCGGGGATGATGAGGTTGTAGGTGACGCCCTCGTGCGTACCGCAGTCCTCCTCGCGGACGATGACGTCCTGGGCCACGTCGACCAAACGACGGGTCAGGTAACCAGAGTCCGAGGTGTGGGATGCGGTATCGACCAGGCCCTTACGGGCGCCGTAGGTCGAAATGAAGTACTCGAGCGGCAGCAGGCCCTCGCGGAAGTTCGCCTTAATGGGAAGGTCGATCGTCTCGCCGGACATGTCTGCCATCAGGCCACGCATGCCGCCGAGCTGACGCAGCTGGGTCTTAGAACCACGGGCGCCGGAGTCGGCCATCATGTAGAGCGGGTTCTCCTCGTCGAACAAGTCGAGCATGAGCGCTGCGACCTTATCGGTACAAGCGGTCCACTCGTTAACGACTTCGATGTGGCGCTCCGTCTCGTTGATGAAGCCCTCCTCGAAGTACTCGTTGATCTGGTCGACGTTGGCCTGGGCGCGATCGAGCAGCTCCTGCTTCTCGGCAGGGATGAGAGCGTCCCACACCGAGATGGTGAGGCCGGCGCGGGTAGCGTAGTGGAAGCCGGAGTACTTGATGGCGTCGAGGATCGGACCGACCTTGGCCTCAGGGTAGCGATCGCAGCAGTCCGCAACCAGCTTGGCCACGTCGCCCTTGACCATCTTGTAGTTCATGAACTCATAGTCTTCGGGCAGGCACTGGCGGTTGAAGATGATGCGGCCGATAGAGGTCTCGAAGCGCGCGGTCTTGTTGCCGGTGACGTCGTAGTCGACGAACTCGTTCTTGCCGTTCTTGACGCGGAAGATACGGGTGCCGTCCTCGTTGATGACATTGGCGTCGGCAGCGGACACGCGGACCTGAATCTTGGCCTGCATGTCGACCTCGGAGCGGCAGTCATAGGCGTGCAGCGCGTCGTCGAAGCTGGCGAACACGTGGTTCTCACCCGGCAGACCGTCGCGGACCTGGGTCAGGTAGTACACACCGATGATCATGTCCTGCGAGGGGATGTTGACCGGCTTGCCGGATGCCGGCGAGCGCAGGTTGTTCGCAGAGAGCATGAGCACGCGAGCCTCGGCCTGAGCCTGGCTGGACAGCGGCACGTGGACGGACATCTGGTCGCCGTCGAAGTCAGCGTTGAAGGGCGAGCAGACCAGCGGGTGCAGGTGGATTGCCTTGCCCTCGACCAGCACCGGCTCAAAGGCCTGGATGGACAAACGGTGCAGGGTCGGTGCACGGTTGAGCAGCACGACGCGGCCGTCGATGACCTCTTCGAGGATATCCCACACAAAGGTGGCACCGCGGTCGATAGCGCGCTTGGCGCCCTTGATGTTTTCGACCTTGCCGAGCTCGACCAGGCGCTTCATGACGAAGGGCTTGAAGAGCTCCAGCGCCATGGTCTTGGGCAGACCGCACTGGTGCAGCAGCAGCTTGGGGTCGGTAACGATTACCGAACGGCCGGAGTAGTCGACACGCTTACCCAGCAGGTTCTGACGGAAACGACCCTGCTTGCCCTTGAGGGCCTCGGCGAGCGACTTGAGCGGGCGACCGCCACGGCCAGAGACCGGGCGACCACGACGGCCGTTGTCGAACAGGGCGTCCACGGACTCCTGGAGCATGCGCTTCTCGTTGTTCACGATGATCGCAGGGGCGTCCAGGTCGAGCAGGCGCTTGAGTCGGTTGTTACGGTTGATCACGCGACGGTACAGATCGTTGAGGTCGGACGCGGCGAAGCGGCCGCCGTCGAGCTGGACCATCGGGCGCAGATCGGGCGGAATGACCGGGATGACGTCCAGGATCATGTTCGCGGGGCTGTTGCCGCCCTTCAGGAAGGCGTCAACGACCTCGAGGCGCTTAACGGCCTTCTCGCGCTTCTGCTTCTGGGAATCCTCGTCGGCGATGATGGCCTTGAGCTTCTCGGCCTCGGAGGGGAGGTCGATGGCAGCGAGCAGGTCGCGGACAGCCTCGGCACCCATACCACCCTTGAAGTACATGGAGTAGTAACGGGTCATCTCGCGGAACAGCGGCTCATCGGAGATGAGGTCGCGCTCGGTGAGCTTCATGAAGGCGTTGAAGGCGTCCGTGCGGAGCTGCTTCTCGTCCTTGCACTCTTCCTCGATGTCGACGATGCCAGAGGCGATCTCCTCGGGGGTCAGCGGCTCCTCGTCGGAGAACTCGTCAAAGTTCTCGGGGTCGCCCTGCTCCTTGAGGGACTCGATCTGACGGGCGCACTCGGCATCGATCTCTTCCAGATCGGCGGCGAGCTCCTCGCGCAGGTCGTCGGCGTCGGCCTCGCGAGCCTCGTAGTCAACCTCGGTGATGATGTAGCTGGCAAAGTACAGAACCTTCTCGAGGTCCTTGGACTTGATGTCGAGCATACGGCTCATCGGGAAGCTCGTGGGGCTCTTGAAGTACCAGATGTGGGACACGGGAGCGGCGAGCTCGATGTGGCCCATGCGGTCGCGACGCACCTTGGCCGAGGTGACCTCGACGCCGCAGCGCTCGCAGACGATGCCCTTAAAGCGGATGCCCTTGTACTTGCCGCAGGAGCACTCCCAGTCCTTGGCGGGACCGAAGATCTTCTCGCAGAACAGGCCGTCCTTCTCGGGCTTGAGGGTACGGTAATTGATGGTCTCCGGCTTCTTGACCTCGCCGTGCGACCAGGAACGGATCTGGTCGGCGGAGGCAAGGGAGATCTTTACCGAGTCAAAATCAGTAGCTTCGAAATCTGCCACAGTCAACTACTCCTTATCAGTGGTCGTGGCGGCGACAGCCTCGGGTGCCTCGGCGGTCTCGGCATCCTCGGCCTCGACGTCGGTGTCAACGCCGGCGAGCGCAGCCAGGTCGTCGAGAGCAGAGGTCTCCTCGGCGGTCACAGGGGCGGAGGCGTCCTCGTCGGCATCGTGCATGGGCTCGATGTCCAGCGCGAGGGAGCGGATCTCCTTGACGAGAACCTTGAAGGACTCAGGGATACCCGGAACCGGGACGTTCTCGCCCTTGACGATGGACTCGTAGGTCTTGACGCGGCCCACGGTATCGTCGGACTTGACGGTCAGGATCTCCTGCAGGACGTTGGAAGCGCCGTAAGCGTACAGTGCCCAAACTTCCATCTCGCCGAAGCGCTGGCCGCCGAACTGGGCCTTGCCGCCCAGAGGCTGCTGGGTAACCAGGCTGTAAGGGCCAGTCGAACGGGCGTGGATCTTGTCGTCGACCATGTGGCCGAGCTTGAGGATGTAGGACGTACCCACGGTAATGGGCTCGCGGAACTCCTCGCCGGTACGGCCGTCGAACAGACGGGTCTTGCCGCGCTCGTCAAGCTGGGTGACGAACTCGGGGCGCATGTGATCGCCAAAGGCAGCGGTGGCCTTGTTGAGCATGTTCTTGTTGGCACGACGAATGACCTCGGCGATCTCGTCCTCCTTGGCGCCGTCGAAGACGGGCGTGGCGGTGAAGAACGGACCGGGGACGTACTTGTCGGAGTCGGCCTGCTCGGTATCCCAACCGCAGGCAGCAGCCCAGCCAAGGTGGCACTCGAGCAGCTGGCCGACGTTCATACGCGAAGGAACGCCCAGCGGGTTGAGGATAACGTCGATCGGGGTACCGTCAGCCATGTAGGGCATGTCCTCGACCGGCAGAACGTTACAAATAACACCCTTGTTGCCGTGGCGGCCGGCGATCTTATCGCCCTGCTGGATCTTACGACGCTGGGCGACGTAGACGCGCACCTGCTCGTTGACGCCGGGGGCCAGGTCGTCGCCGTTCTCGCGGCTAAAGCGAACGACGTCGATAACGCGGCCGTAAGCGCCGTGAGGCATCTTGAGGGAGGTGTCGCGAACATCGTGGGCCTTGGCACCGAAGATGGCGCGCAGCAGGCGCTCCTCGGCGGTCAGAGCGCTCTCGCCCTTAGGCGTGACCTTGCCGACCAGGATGTCGCCAGGGCCGACCTCGGCGCCGATGCGGATGATGCCGTCCTCGTCGAGGTTGGCAAGCATGTCCTCGGAGAGATTCGGGATCTCGCGGGTGATCTCCTCGGGGCCGAGCTTGGTGTCGCGGGCGTCGATCTCGTGACGGGTGATGTTGATGGTCGTCAGCAGGTCCTCGGCCACCAGGCGCTCGGACACGACGATACCGTCCTCGTAGTTGAAGCCTTCCCACGGCATGTAGGCCACGGTGAGGTTCTGGCCCAGTGCGAGCTCGCCGTGATCGGTCGAAGGACCGTCGGCCAGAGGCTCGCCCTGCTCAACGGTGTCACCGACGCGCACGAGCGGACGGTGGTTGATGCAGGTGGACTGGTTGGAGCGCTGGTACTTGGCCAGGTGATACTCGTCCATGCCGCCGGCATGCTTGACGATGATCTTGGCGGCGTCGGCAAAGATGACCTCGCCGGCGTTCTTGGCCAGGGTGACCTCGCCGGAGTCCAGAGCGGCGCGACGCTCCATGCCGGTACCGACATAGGGAGCGGCGGGGTGAACCAGCGGCACGGCCTGACGCTGCATGTTAGCGCCCATGAGCGTACGCTTGGCGTCGTCGTGCTCGAGGAACGGGATCAGCGTGGCTGCGACGGAGAGCATCTGACGCGGCGAGACGTCCATGTAGTCGACGTCCTCGACGGGCACGTCGGCGGGAGCGCCGAAGGAGCCGTCGAAGTCGCGGGTACGGGCGATCACGGTGTGGGGACGGACGATCTTGCCCTCGGCATCGGTCGTGATGAACTCGTTGGTCTTGGGATCGAGCGGCGTGTTGGCCGGCGCGATGACGTGCTTCTCTTCCTCGTCAGCGGTCATCCAGTCGATCTGGTCGGTGGCAACGCCGTTCTCGACGCGACGGAACGGGGCCTCGATGAAGCCATACTCGTTGACGCGGGCGTAGAGGGCGAGCGAGCCGATCAGGCCGATGTTGGGGCCTTCGGGGGTCTCGATCGGGCACATGCGGCTGTAGTGCGAGTTGTGAACGTCGCGGACGGCCGTCGGCACGTTGGTGCGGCGGCTGGAGCCGGACTTGTGGCCGGCAAGACCACCAGGGCCGAGTGCGGACAGACGGCGCTTGTGGGTCAGACCGGTCAGGGGGTTCGCCTGGTCCATGAACTGCGAGAGCTGCGAGGAACCGAAGAACTCCTTGATGGAGGCCACGATCGGGCGGATGTTGATGAGCGACTGCGGGGTGATCTCGTCGATATCCTGGGAGCTCATGCGCTCACGGACGACGCGCTCCATACGGCTCATGCCGATACGGAACTGGTTGGCGACAAGCTCGCCGACGGTGCGGATGCGGCGGTTGCCAAAGTGGTCGATGTCGTCGACCTTGAAGCCCTGCTCGCCGGCAGCGAGGGACAGGAGGTAGCGCAGCGTCGCAACGATATCCTCGTCGGTGAGCACCGTGACCTCTTCCTCGGTGGTGAGGTTGAGCTTCTTGTTGACCTTGTAACGACCGACGCGGGCCAGATCGTAGCGCTGCGGGTTAAAGAGCAGACCCTCGAGCAGGCTGCGGGAAGCGTCCACGGTGGGAGGCTCGCCCGGGCGCAGACGACGGTAGATCTCGATAAGGGCATCCTCGCGGGTGAGGGCGGTATCGCGCTCGAGCGTGCGCTTGATCACATCGGAGTTGCCGAGCAGCTCGATGATGTCGTCGTTGGTGACGGCGATGCCTAGGGCGCGCAGGAACATCGTGGCGCTCTGCTTGCGCTTACGGTCGATGGAGACCATGAGCTGGTCGCGCTTGTCGACCTCAAACTCGAGCCAGGCACCGCGGGACGGGATGATCTGGGCCTTGTAAATCTGCTTGCCCGAATCCATCTCGGAGCTGTAATACACACCCGGGGAGCGGACGAGCTGCGAGACGACGATACGCTCGGTACCGTTGATGATGAAGGTGCCCTGATCGGTCATCATGGGGAAGTCGCCCATAAAGACGAGCTGCTCCTTGATCTCGCCGGTCTCCTTGTTGGTGAGACGGACGTCGGTCAGAAGCGGAGCCTGATAGGTCATATCCTTCTCGCGGCACTCCTCGACGGTGTGCGCGGGGTCGCCGAACTGATGCTCGCCGAAGGTAACCTCGAGAACATGGTTCTGGCTCTGGATGGGGCTGGATTCCTTGAACGCCTCACGAAGGCCCTCGTCCTTAAAACGCTCAAAGGATTCCCTTTGAACAGAGATAAGGTTGGGGAGCTCCATGGCCTCCGGGATTTTCCCGAAGCTGACGCGCTTGCGCTCAGTGGCAGTGTATGCGTAGGTCACCAGGTTTTTCCTCCTTCACGGAAATGCTCGGTGGGTTGGCGAGGCATAGCTTCGCCAGTTATCGCAATCTAATAGTTTATCAGGTACCGACCGTTGGGCAAGAAAAGCCTTGACGCGATTGAGTTTTTGGAGTAGCAAAGATTTTCGACAGAAAACACGCAGGTAGATATATGTGTATCGAACATCTGTTCATATATTTTCTGTGAACAGAGAGCCAGCAATCGCAGCTCTTATAAAAAACGGGCGCGAACCGAAGTCCGCGCCCGTAAATGTCGATGCCCGAAGGCTTACTTGCGCATCAATCCGCCGCGCTCGTCGATAGCGTCCCAGAAGGCATCGGCAAAGCGGGGGTCGCTTGCAGCCATGAGGGCGTTGGTGGCCATCCAGCCAGAGGGAGTGCCGGTGTCGTAGCCCGACAGCGGGTCGATGACGACCGCATACATGGCCTCGCGGTCGAGCGAACGGGCCATGGCGTCGGTGAGCTGGATCTCGCCGCCCTTGCCGGCCTGCTGATCTGCCAGCAGGTCCATGACCAGCGGGCTCAGCAGGTAGCGACCGACGATGTACAGGTTGGACGGAGCAGCCTCGGGAGCGGGCTTCTCAACCAGACCGCCGATACGCCAGACAGCGCCTGGCTCGGCATCGGCAACGTCCTCGGCGCCCTCGAGCGAACCGACGCGCTCGCCGGCGATAACACCGTAGCGGCTGACTTCCTCGGGCGAGCAAGCAGCGACGGCGATAACCGAAGCGCCACCGTGCTCCTTGGAAACGGCGAGCATCTTGTCGCAAATGTCGCGGTTAGGTACAACGTAGTCGCCCAGAAGAACCAGGAAGTTCTCCCCTGCCACGGCGTCGGCAGCAGAGCGAATAGCATGACCGAGGCCCTTGGGCTCGTACTGATAACGGAAGTCGACCGGCATACCGCCAGCGTGGGCGACGGCATCGGCATAGGCGTTCTTGCCGCGCTCGCGCAGCAGGTTCTCGAGCGAGCGATCGGGCTGGAAGTAGTTCAGTAGCTCGGGCTTACCGGGAGAAGTAACGATGATGGCATCGTCGACCTCCTCGGGGTCGAGTGCCTCCTCGACGACATACTGGATGACCGGCTTGTCGAGCACCGGCAGCATCTCTTTGGGCGTGCACTTGGTGCCAGGCAGAAAACGCGTGCCAAGACCGGCGGCGGGGATGATTGCCTTCATGTTATTCAAAGATCCTTTCGCAGGCGCAAAAGCGCCCCGTGCGTGCGGCGCACAGCCGCAGACCAAATTGCGATACCCAAGCATCTTACCGCTGGAACTATATGTCGCTACAAGGCAGAGACAATTCTTCAGCAGGTCAACGCAAATTATTGCTCGAATGGTGCAATTTTATTGCCCAACGGCAGGGCACGCGATACGACGCAAATCACAGAACATGGCAGTTTGAGCAACCGATGTCGAGGAACCGAAAAACAAAAAAGACGGGGCTCGCAATGCGAACCCCGTCTGCAAAGAAATCTGGCGAGAAAGCCTGATTACTTGAGGGTGACAGCAGCGCCAGCAGCCTCGAGCTTCTCCTTGGCAGCCTCGGCGTCCTCCTTCTTGGCACCCTCGAGAACAGCCTTGGGAGCGCCCTCGACGACCTCCTTGGCCTCCTTCAGGCCAAGGTTGGTGAGCTCACGGACGGCCTTGATGACCTGGATCTTGTTGTCGCCGAAGCCCTCGAGCACGACGTCAAACTCGGTCTTCTCCTCGGCCTCAGCAGCGCCAGCAGCGGGAGCGGCGACAACAGCGGCAGGAGCAGCGGCGGAAACGCCGAAGGTGTCCTCGATAGCCTTAACGAGCTCGGAAGCCTCGAGAAGGGTCATTTCCTTAAGAGCATCGATGATCTCATCGGTGGTAAGCTTAGCCATTTCTAAGTCCTTTCGGTTTCCGTGTCTGTGCACGGAGATCAGTTAAAACACGGCGCGAATGCGCCAGGGGTGCGGCGTTGCCGCCGCGGGTGAAAACAGCGACTAGGCTGCCTTCTGCTCGGAGACCTGCTGGATCGAACGAGCGAGACCAGAGGAAACGCCGTTGACGCAGACAGCGATGTCGCGAGCGAAACCGGAGATGAGACCGGCGATCTGGCCGAGAAGCTGATCCTTGGTGGGCAGCTCGGCGATAGCCTTAACATCATCAGCGGAAACGGCCTTGCCGTCGGAGATACCGCCCTTGATCTCAAGGACGCCCTTGGACTTAGCAGAGAAGTCCTTAAGGGCCTTAGCGGCCTCGACCGGCTCGGACTCGTAGAACACATAAGCGACGGGGCCGGCGAGGATCTCGTCGAGCTCGGGCTGCTCCTGGTTCTTGAGAGCGATCTTGACCAGGTTGTTCTTGTAGACCTTCATCTCGGCGCCGCACTCGCGAAGCTGATGACGCAGCTCCTGAGCCTGCTTAACCGTCAGACCGTTGTAGTTGACGACGAACAGACCGGCGTTCTCGGCGATACGGGACTCGATCTCTGCAACCTTGTCGATTTTGTACTGCTGGGGCATGAATTACACCTCCTCGAATTCTTTCCGGGCACGGTCCGCCACAAGGACGTGACGGGGGCATGTCCAAAAAGAAAGCCCCCGCGCTGCATGAGCGACGGGGGCGAGAAGACATATCTACTCGACCACCTCGGCTGGCGGGATATCCCATTAAGCTCGCGGGCGATGCCCGTTTGCACCGGCTGTCTCTGGCAGCGGATTCGTGCGTGAACCGAAAGTATTATGGCGGGGACCCCGGCGTCGGTCAACGGGAAACCGGGCTGCACACAATTCCACCATCCGGCCGCGCCGCCGAAGGCCAGGCGCAAGGTTTTCGCTCGGTCAGGTCCTGGGCTCGCACGAAGAGCACATTAAGTGCTCTTCGGCTCGTGCGGAATCTACGAAAACCTTGCGCCTGGCCTTCGGCGGCGCGGCCTGCGGTGACTTTGGGGCAGCCCGGTTTCCCGTTGGCCGGCACCCCCACTCATAAGCCTTAAGTCGGTGGGCTGATGATTTTGGGTCCCGTTGGGCTACAGAGTTGAAACGAAGGTGGACAGGCGGCGGAGGCCTTCGTCCAGATCTTTGTCGGAGACGCAGTAGCTGAGGCGGATGTAGCCTTCGGTGCCGAAGCAGTTTCCGGGGACTAGGGCTACGTTGGCCTCTTTGATGGCTTTGATGCAGAAGTCTTCGCTTGTCAGGCCGTACTGTTTAATGCTGGGGAAGGCGTAGAAGGCGCCGGCTGGTTCCACTACGTCGAGATCCATGGCGTCTAAGGCTGCGAGTACGCGCTCGCGGCGGGCTCGGTAGACTTTGAGCATGGGGGTTGGGTCGACGGTGAGGGCTCGGGCTGCGGCGTCCATCTCGAAGGAGACGGCGCTCGATACTAGGTATTGGTGAGCTTTTGCGATCTCGGCGATGACGGGTGCCGCTGCCGCGAGCCAACCCAGGCGCCAGCCGGTCATGGCCCAGGGCTTGGAGAAGCTCTCGATGACGACCGTCTGCTCGCGCAGCTCCGGGTGTCGCTGGGCGAAGCGCTCGTAGCCGTCCACATAGACGAGGCGGTTGTATACGTCGTCGCAGACTACGTATATGCCCGCCTGCTCTGCCATGCGCGCCACGGCGTCGAGCGATGCCGTGTCGAGGATGCAACCCGTGGGATTGTTGGGCGAGCAGATGACGATGGCCTTGGTCGCCGGGGTCACACAGGCGCTAAGCGCGTCCTCGTCAATCTGGAATTGCGCAGGCTCCGTATCCAAGAAGACCGCCTTGGCGTGGTTGGCCACGACGATGCTCTCGTACAGGCCAAAGGCGGGCGTGGGGATAATGACCTCGTCGCCGGGGTTGAGCATAGCCATAAATGTTGCCGACAGTGCCTCGGTCGCGCCGTCGGTCAGGATGACCTCATCGGCGGAAAACGCCAGGCCCGCGTCATCCATATATTTGGACAGTGCATCACGCAGGGCGGGGCGACCGTTGTTGGGCGGATAGTGCGTGTCACCGCGGTCCAGCGCGGCGGTCACCTCGGCGCTAATCACATCGGGCGTGGGAAAATCGGGCTCGCCGAGCGCGAGCGCGATACACCCCGGATGCCGGGCGGCGAGCGCGTTAATCCGGCGGATACCGGAGGGCTTGAGCATGGCAAGCGAGGTATTCATGGGCAGACGCATGGCGTTCCTTTCATAAGGGTTGCACTAGGATAGCGCGGCGGGGCGCCACCAGACGGTGTAACCTAAACGGAAACGAGCCGGAAAGGAGATGGCATGGAGACGACCGCGCGCGGCGACTTACCAAAAACACTGCACACCATTGCGTATATCAGTATTCCCAATAGCGCCGATCTTGATTTTTTGCTCTGGGACCTGCAGGATGCCATCGCCGCCTATGCTCAACTTTCCGGCACCGCACTCCCCCGCCCGGTCGACTTGAAGGCAAATGACGCCGGCAGCGTTGCCGATGGCATCGTGCTGGCCATTGAAGATGTGGCTGACGATGAGACGTTGACTGCTATCGAGCAGGCGCTTGAGCGCTTTGGCGGTACGGGAACGCGCGTCTATGCCGTGATTCGAGCCGCACAAGAGGGCACTGAGCAGGCGCGTGGGACCGCCGTTCGCCTGCACAAGGCATGTGAGCGCCATGACCAATTGTGGTGTGGCGGCGTTGCCATCTGCGCCGGCAGCGGCATCGCAGCGCTTCGCCATTCCCCGCGCATGGGACTCTTGCGGCGACCGTTTTCGGAGGCCATGGACAAGCTCGTGGGCGCCGTGCGCATGGGCTGCTCCGTCGAGCATGCACAGCGACTTGGCGGCGGCAATGCCGCCAACGTCGACGCCGACGGCATGGTTTGCGCCGAGCCAGCCGTGCCCGCGCCGATCTGGCGAGGCGTTCTGAAACGTCTGGGCGCCCACACTCAATCAATAATCTAAATTAATGAGCTGCCCAGTCAACGGCTTCACTCCAACGCTCGACAAGCCGCTCCAAACGCCACGCCGCGTTGGCAGGACTTGTCGAGGGCAGGACGATGGCGGGCAGCCCCGTCCGATCTTGCAAGTAGCGTTTGTAGAGTCGCCCTGCCGTGCCGCCGTTACAGACAACGGCCTCGATCGGCGCGGCATCGGTAATGCACTCGATATGTGCCGGCACAACGTTGCGAATGCTCGCGTCGCTCGAGCCCTTAATGTCGCAGCTCTCAATCACATCCCACAGGGCCACGCCACCGTTCAACAGCATGGATCGCTTGGCGGCAATGGAGGCATCGAGCGTCGCGGGCTCACCGCTTGCCAAAGGATCGCCCTCGTTGGGCGGCACAGGCATACCGAGGCACGTGGCCATCACACGCCAAAAGCGATTCTGAGGGTTGCCGTAATAAAAGGCATTGGTACGCGAGAGCACCGAGGGAAACGACCCCAGCACCAAAACGCGCGAGCGCTCGTCAAACACGGGTTCAAACCCATGCTCAATATGTTGATAGCCCTCGTCGGCAGCAGCCATGGCCTAGGCCCTCAACAGATAACGCACCTCGTAGGGTGCAAGCTCAAGGGTACCCGTCAGCTCGACCGTGGGTGCATCGTCGGCAAGCAAATCGACAAAGGAGCCGTTGAGCTCGCCGGCGCCAAAGGTGTAAGGCTCGTCCACGGCGTTCACCGCCACGAGCACCGTCGCGCCGTCACAGGCGCGCTCGAACAGCAGCTGCTTGTTCTGGATCACCACGTTGCGATAGGCACCGTAGTTGAGAGCACGGGCAGCCGCGTCGTCGGCCGAGCGAAGGTGCGCAAGCCGCGTGATGAACGCCGTCAGCTCGTTGGGCGCAGGCTCATCGAGCGCAGGGCGCAGCGCCCAGTCGCCATCGGGGCCGCCCTTTTCGCCAGCAATTCCCCACTCGCTGCCATAGTAGACGCACGGGATGCCTGGCATGCCAAAGAGCATGCCGTAGGCAGGACGTAGACAGGACTTGTCGGTGAGGATGCTCGCCAGGCGCGGTACATCGTGGTTGTCGACAAACGACAGCAGATGTTTGCCGCGGTAGATGCACCACGGATCGCCGCCAAACTGGCGGTGCAGCGAATGGGCGATCTCGAACATATTGACCGAGTTAAAGCTGGAGTACAGGCCCTTGTAGCACTCGTAGTTGGTGCAGGAGTCGAGCATCTCGTCGTTGACGATCTGGTTGTAGTCGCCGTGGAGCGTCTCGCCGATCAGCACAAAGTCGGGCTTGAGCTCACGGGCAAAGGCGTGCAGGCGGCGCATAAAGTCGCGGTCGAGCATATAGGCAACATCCAAGCGCAGGCCATCGACACCAAAGTCATCGGCCCAACGGCGCACGGACTCGAGCAGGTAATCGACCACGGCGGGATTTTGCAAGTTGAGCTTCACAAGCTCAAAATGGCCCTCCCAGCCCTCGTACCAAAAGCCGTCGCCATAGCAGGAATCACCGTCAAAGCTAATGTGGAACCAGTCCTTGTACGGCGAGCCCCACTTACGCTCCTGCACATCACGGAAGGCCCAGAAGCCGCGACCGACGTGGTTGAAGACCGCATCGAGCACCACACGGATGCCATGGGAATGCAGTGTCTCGCACACGGCGGCAAAATCGGCATCCTCACCCAGGCGGCGGTCGACGTGGCGCAGGCTGCGTGTATCGTAGCCGTGGCTATCAGACTCGAGCGGCGGGTTGATCAGCACAGCGCCAACGCCGAGTTCCTGCAGGTAGTCGGCCCATTGGGCGATCTTCATGATGGGCGCATCGGGGTTGGGCGCAGCGTTGGCAGCCTGGGCGAGTTCATCCTCGGCAACGGGGGCGGCGTTTTCGCGCGGAGCTCCGCAAAAGCCCAGCGGATAGATCTGATAGAACGTCGTCTCGTATGCCCACATAGCAACCTCCCGGTAAGCTCAACACAACGACATCCATTGTATGCCCGGCTTGTATCCTCTCCCCCAAAATAAATTGCGGTGAAATAGTTCCCGCTTGGGCCTTCAGAGACCTTAAACAGGAACTATTCCACCGCAACTGATGAAGGGACGTGGTTAGGCGACGGGCTTGGCGCGACGGATGGCGGGGAACAGCACGGTGATGGCGAGGATGACGCCCACGACGGCAATCGCCCCGCCCGCGAAGCCAATCCAGGAGATACCGGGACCCGAAACCACGGCGCCGCCGATCGCGGTGCCCGTGCCGATACCGAGGTTAAACAGGCCCGAGAAGATCGACATGGCGACAGCCGACGAATCCGCCGGCGTGTACTTGATGAGCTCGGCCTGAAACGCCACGTTAAAGGCCGTGGCGCAGCAGCCCCACAGCGCGCAAACAGCGAGAACGGCGACGAGCGACGGTGCAACCGGACCCATGAGCAGCAGAGCCACCGGCACGCCGGAGAGCGTGATAGCCAAGAACGGAAAGCGGTGCCCGTCGAACAGGCGGCCGAACAGCCAGCTGCCCACCAAGCCGGAGCAGCCGAACGCCGTCAACGTCATGGTGATAGCGCTTGCGTCGACATGCGCGACCTGAGCCAGGAAAGGCTCGATATAGCTGTAGCTTGCGTAATAGCCGGTCGCCATAAAGACCGTGACCGCGTAGAGCGCGATCAGGAACGGGTTCTTGAGCAGCTCGGGCAGCTGTTTGACGGTAAAGCGCTCGCCCGCCGGCATGGCCGGGAACACCGCGGCTTGATACACAACCGCGGCGGCAGAGAAGGCCCCGACCACGGCAAACGTCATGCGCCAGCCCACGGCCAGCCCGATGGCGCGGCCGATCGGCAGGCCAAAGATCTGCGCGATGGACGAGCCCGTAGCGATCATGCTGATGGCGAGCGCCCCGTGGCGGG
>UQNH01000024.1:0-24683 GCA_900542365.1 uncultured Collinsella sp.
GGATGAGGAGGCCGGTATCGTGCCGGTTGGCGCCGCGGCAGCGGATCCCGACGAGGCCCTGCGCGAGGATATCCGCGCCGCGCTCGAGGAGGGGGAGCCCGCGTCTGCGGTGGCCAAGCGCCTGTCTCAGAAGTATTCGCGCCGCAAGCGCGATGTCTATGCCATAGTGCTCGATATGCAATAGATGGAGGATATCCAGCCCTTGCGCTAGAATCATCCTCTGTATGCAACGTTTTTCTGGAGGACAAACCCCATGGATCAAAGCAAGCCTTCGTTCTTTATCACGACGCCCATCTACTACGTCAACGCCGATCCGCACCTGGGCACGGCTTATTCCACCATCATCGCCGACGTTCAGGCTCGCTATCGCCGTTCCGCCGGCTATAACGTCAAGTTCCTGACCGGCATGGACGAGCACGGCGAGAAGGTCGCCGAGGCCGCAGCCAAGCATGGCATGACGCCGCAGGAGTGGACCGACAGCCAGGCTCCGCACTTCAAGGAGCTTTGGAGCAAGCTCGAGATCTCCAACGACGACTTCATCCGCACCACCGAGCCGCGCCAGCATCATGCCGTGCAGTACCTGTGGGAGCGCATGAAGGAGTCCGGCTATCTGTATAAGGGCAGCTACGACGGTTGGTATTGCGTGCCTGACGAGACCTACTTCACCGATACGCAGGTCCAGAAGGGCGACGAGGAGTACGGCAGCGTTGGCCAGCACCTGTGCCCCGACTGCCACCGTCCGCTTGAGCGCGTGCAGGAGGAGTCCTACTTCTTTAAGCTTTCCGCCTTCCAGGACAAGCTTCTCAAGCTCTATGACGAGCACCCCGACTTTGTCGAGCCTGCGTTCCGTATGAACGAGGTACGCAGCTTTGTCGAGGGCGGCCTTAACGACCTTTCCGTGAGCCGTACGAGCTTTGACTGGGGCATTCAGGTCCCGTTTGACGAGGGTCACGTGACCTACGTGTGGTTCGATGCGTTGCTCAACTATATGACGGCCGTCGGCTACGGTGTCGACACCGACGAGGCCCGTGCCGAGCTGGCCTATCGCTGGCCCGCGCAGTTCCACATCGTGGGTAAGGACATCATCCGCTTCCACTGCGTCATTTGGCCCGCGATGCTCATGGCCATCGGCGAGGCCCTGCCCGAGCACGTCTTTGCCCACGGCTTCCTGACCGTGCGCAATGCCGAGACCGGTAAGGCCGAGAAGATGTCCAAGAGCCGCGGCAACGCCATCGCTCCGCAGGATGTTATCGACATGCTGGGCGTCGAGGGCTACCGCTATTACTTTATGACCGACGTGGTCCCCGGCACCGACGGCGCCATCAGCTTCGATCGTATGGAGCAGGTCTACAACGCCGATCTGGCCAACAGCTGGGGCAACCTCATTTCGCGCTCGCTCAACATGAGCGCAAAGTACTTTGACGGCTGCGCCCCGGCTAAACCGGCGTCTGCCGACGCGTTCGATAACCCGCTGGCAAAGATCGCCGATGGTCTGGTCGAGCGCTACATGGCCAAGATGGACGTGCTCGATTACGGCGGAGCCAAGGACGAGGTCATGGAGCTCATCCACGCCGCCAACCACTACATTGAGGACTCCGAGCCTTGGGCACTTGCCAAGGACGAGGCCAAGGCTGACGAGCTGGCGTTTGTGATCTACAACCTGCTCGAGGCCATCCGCATTGCCGCTCACCTGCTGATGCCGCTCATGCCTCAGACCTCTGCTGAGGCCCTGCGCCGCCTGTCTTGCGAGGACGAGGCCTCGAGCGACGACCTCAAGGGCATTTGCACTTGGGGCCTGCTTGCTGGCGGTCAGCCCGTCGAGAAGGGCGATCCGCTGTTCCCGCGTCTGGCGTAGAGACCGCGCGAGCGCCATATCGGCAATTTGCTGTTTAGCTGTAAGGGCATGGCCGCCACGGTCCATGCCCTTTTGTTTCAAGACGCCGCCATCATGCTAAGGAGGCAACCATGACAACTTCGCCTTTGGCAAACCCCACGGCCACCAGGGAGCTGCTGGAGGAGTTTGGCCTTGCGACCAAGCATCGCCTGGGCCAGAACTTTCTAATCGACAATCATGTGATCGAACGTATCTGCGAGCTTACCGAGCTTGCAGGTGACGAGCGCGTACTCGAGGTGGGTCCAGGTTGCGGTACGTTGACACTTGCGTTGCTGCAGGAAGCGGCGTGCGTTACGTCCATTGAGGCCGATCCCGAGCTTGAGCCGGTGCTCGATGCCCACGCCGCCGACTATGCCAACTTCCGCTTTATCATGGGCGACGCGCTCAAGGTGGGCCCGGAGCAGATTGAGCAGGCTGCGGGCGGTGAGCCGACGGTATTTGTCGCGAACTTGCCCTATAACGTGGCGGCGACGATCATTTTGCAATTTTTCCAGACGATGCCGGCGCTAAAGCGCGCCGTCGTCATGGTGCAAAAGGAGGTTGCCGATCGCATTGCCGCAGTGCCGGGCAACAAGACCTATGGCGGCTATACGGCAAAGCTCGGCCTGTATGCGCAGGTAACGGGTCGCTTTGAGGTGCCGCCGCGTTGCTTTATGCCGGCGCCACACGTGGACTCGGCCGTCGTGCGTATCGACCGTGTTGACGGTGTGGTGCCCGAAGGACTCGATCGCGAATTTGTGGCCCGCGTGATTGACGCTGCATTTGCTCAGCGTCGCAAGACCATCCGCAATTCCATGAGCGCCAACGGCTTTGCCAAGGACGTGCTCGATGCCGCCTTTGAGGCTTGCGGTATCGCACCCACCACGCGCGCCGAGACGCTCGGCGTCGCCGACTTTGTGTGTCTGGCTCGGGAGCTTTCCCATGACGCTTAATGCCGAACGCGTGACGTTTACCAAGAAAAAGAAGACGGTTGCTTGTCCCGTGCCCTTGGCACCGCTTGCCGACACACATGCGCATCTGCTTTCGTTCTGGGGCAAGGATGTGCCCGAGACACTCGTGCGTGCCAAGGCGGCAGGCATCGACCTGTTGGTGACGGTCTTCGACCCCATCGCCGACAAGCGCAGCGTGACGGACTATAGCGACTGGCTCGTGCGCGAAATTCTGCCGATGCAGGATATCCCGCAGATCAAGTATCTTGCCGGCGTGCATCCGTATGGCGCGCCGGACTATACCGACGACATTCACGCGCAGGTTGTTGCTGCGCTTGATGACCCTTTGTGCGCCGGTATTGGCGAAATCGGTCTGGACTACCACATGGATTACGACGACGACATCACGCCGGCGCCCCACAGCGTGCAGATTGATTGCATGGCGCGCCAGCTCGAGCTTGCCGTGCGTCGTAACGTGCCGGTGGAGCTGCATCTGCGTCACGAGGACATGGACCAGGAGCGTACCTCGCACGTGGACGCCTACAACGTGCTTCGTGGGGTGGGCGTGCCCCAGACCGGTTGTGTGCTGCACTGTTTTGGCGAGGACCGCGCCACGATGGAGCGCTTTGTGGAGCTGGGCTGCTATATCGCCTATGGTGGTGCGGCCACCTTTAAGCGCAACGACGACGTGCGCGAGGCATTTGCGGCAACCCCACTCGATCGAATTTTGTTCGAGACGGATTGCCCGTATATGGCTCCGGAGCCCATCCGCGGTCTTGAATGCGAGCCCGCAATGATCTCCATTACGGCAAACGCGCTGGTTAACGACCGTGTCGATCGCACTGGTGAGGACGCCGAAACAATCGCGCATGCCGCTTGGGAAAATGCCTGCAAACTTTTTCAAAAATAGTTCTTGCGTTCGCGGTGGCGCTCCGTTATTCTAATTCCTGCACGCGGGCGTGGCGGAATTGGCAGACGCGTACGGTTCAGGTCCGTATGGGGGCAACCCCATGAAGGTTCAAGTCCTTTCGCCCGCACCATTAAATGAAAGAGCTCCCAGCAATGGGGGCTTTTTTGTTATGGGCCCATCGCGGGGACTTGAACCTGCGAAGGAGCGAGCGTAAAGAAAACGCGGAGCGTTTTTAGCGAGTTGACGAGTCCGCCGGCAGGCGGTCGAAGCCGGTGCGGATCCGCGAAGCGGATACGCGGACGTCCTTTCGCCCGCACCATTGATTGAAAGAGCTCCCAGCAATGGGGGCTTTTTTGTTATGCACGATCTCCTTGGACGGGTATCCTAATGGCAACGTGTGCCTATCAGAGGAGAGACCATGCTGTTTTCCGGTATCATCGCTGCCCTTACGAGCCTTTTGATTCCCATCATCATCCTGCTGCTGTTGCTTCCCAACGCCTGCTACGTCGTTGAGCAGCAGCACGCTGTGATCATCGAGCGCTTGGGTAAGTTCAATCGTATCGTCAACGCGGGCTTCCACGTGAAGGTGCCCGTGATCGACCGCAAGGCCGCCACGGTGAGCCTGCGCACCATGAAAAACGGTTTTGGCATCGACGTTAAGACCCAGGACAACGTGACCATTGGCCTTGAGGTCTCCGCTCAGTACCACGTGAGCTACGACATGGGCGCCGGCCCGGCAGATTCGGGCATCTACAAGAGCTACTACATGCTGCAGGAGCCCGTCGACCAGATGCGTGACTTCATCACCGACGCCCTGCGCTCTTCGATTCCTGTCTACACACTCGATGAGGTCTTTGCCAAGAAGGATGACATCGCCAAGGATGTCAACGCTACCGTTTCCGAGCAGATGGCCGCCTACGGCTTCACCCTCGTGTCGACGCTCATCACTAAAATCGCACTGCCGACCGAGGTCGAGAACTCCATGAACGACATCAACGCCGCCCAGCGCAAGCGCGCTGCGGCACAGGAGCTCGCCGAGGCCGACCGCATCAAGCGCGTCACCGAGGCGACCGCCGAGGCCGAGGCTATGGAAAAGGCGGGCGAGGGCATCGCCAACCAGCGCAAGGCCATCGCGCTGGGTATCAAAGATTCGCTCGAGATCATCCAGGAGACGGGTGTCGGCAATGACGAGGCCAACCAACTGTTCATGTTTACGCAGTGGTCCGAGATGATGACGGAGTTCGCTCGCACGGGTAAAACCTCGACGGTCGTGCTGCCGAGCGACTTTTCGCAGTCGGCCTCGATGTTCGAGCAGATGCTGGCCGCCGGCAAAGTTCAAAACGATTCGAAGGAGTAGACGCGCGTGAAATACACCGTCGTTTGCGTCGGTAAGCTCAAGGAGCGCTTTTGGAAGGACGCGTGCGCTGAGTACACCAAGCGCCTAGGTGCCTATGCCAAGGTGGATATCCGCGAGGTGGCCGATATCGACCCGGCTAAGGCGGGCGGCGTGGATGCCGCGCGCGACAAGGAGGGGGCGGCGATTCTTGCCGCCTTGCCATCTCGAGCGCATGTGATCCTGCTGGCTATCGAGGGCAAGGAGCGCTCGAGCGAGGAGTTTTCGGCGAGGCTCGACGATCTTATGCTGCGAGGCAGCAGCGACATTGCCTTTGTAATCGGCGGTTCGGATGGCGTGAGCGATGACGTGCGCGCACGAGCCGACGAGATGCTCAGCTTTGGACGCATTACCTTGCCGCATAACCTGGCGCGTGTGGTGCTGCTGGAGCAGATTTACCGTGCCTGCAAGATCAGTCGTGGCGAGCCGTATCACAAATAGGTCGGCAATACGAAACAATGGCGTGGGACAATACCTTTCGTTTTGAGGAATGTGTCTGAAAGGACTATGCGATATGAAGATTGGATTTGTCGGTTTTGGCAATATGGCGAGCGCTATGGCCGATGGCTGGATCGCTGCCGGTGTAGCTGCGAGCGACATGTGCGCCTGCGCGGGTCGCTACGACGCACTGGTTGAGCGCTGCGAGGCGCGCGGCATGGTCGCCTGCCACGATGCCGCCGAGGTTGTCGCCGCATCCGATATCGTGGTCGCTGCGGTCAAACCGTACATGATCGAGAAGGTATTCGCCCCGCTCAAGGATGCTCTTGCCAAAAAGGTCGTTCTGTCGGTTGCCTGGACCTGGGACAGTGCCAAGTGGGAGCAGGTCCTGCCGGGCGTCGCGCATATCTCGACGGTGCCCAACACGCCGGTTTCGGTGGGCGAGGGCGTCATCGCCTGCGAGAAGGCTTCGACGCTTAACGACGAGCAGCGTGCTGTGGTGCTCGACCTGCTCGGTAAGCTTGGCGCTGTCGTCGAGCTCGACACAAGCCTGCTGTTTGTGGGCGGCACGGTGGGTGGTTGCGCTCCGGCGTTTGTCGCCATGGCAATCGAGGCCCTGGGCGATGCGGCGGTCAAGCACGGTATCCCGCGTGCGGATGCTTATCGCATTGTGAGCCAGATGGTGCTGGGTACGGCAAAGCTGCAGCTTGCAACTGGCCAGCATCCTGCGGCGATGAAGGATGCCGTATGCTCGCCCGGTGGTGCCACCATCAAGGGCGTCGTTGCGCTCGAGGACGCCGGCATGCGCAGCGCCCTGGTCAAGGCAATCGACGCAACCCTCCAGTAAAACCGACCAAAAAAGGGACAGGTTTTATGTTGGCAGGTTTTTCCTGCGGTTTTGTCCTTTTAGCGAAAAGTGCCCCGCAACTGGTTCAATTCCAGTTGCGGGGCACTTGCGTTTGCCCAGATAAAACCGACCAAAATAAACCTGTCCCTTTTTGGCAGGTTAGTCCCAGAAGCTGTCTTCTTCGTCCTCGGACTTGGGGCCGCGGTCGACATACATCTTATGGGTGCGCTTCTCCATTACAAAGGCAATAATCGCAAACAGCAGGATGCCGCCGGCGAAAAGGATGGCAAAACCGGTGCGGGTGCCAAACAAAAAGGAAAAAACTGCGTCCATTGGGTGCCTTCTTGCGTAGTTGAGTTGGGTCGTAAACGCTCATAAGTATATACTTGCCCATACATGTACAAGGTTGCAACCTAAATGGAATGTATATCGCCGGAGGATCTAATGCTTGATATCAAGTTTGTTCGCGAGAACCCCGATGCCATCGATGTCGCCATGGCTAACCGCCAGACGTCTTGGGATCGCGAGAAGTTCTTTGAGCTCGACGACGAGCGTCGTGCCGTCATCACCGAGGTCGAGGAACTTCAAGCCACGCGCAATGCCGAGTCCAAGAAGATCGGCGCCCTGATGAAGGAGGGCAAGAAGGCCGAGGCCGAGGCCGCCAAAGAGGCCGTGCGCGCCGTCAACGAGAAGATTGACGGTCTGGCCGAGCGCCGCACCGCCCTCGAGCAGGAGCAGTACGACTTCATGGCTCACCTGCCCAACATTCCTTGCGAGGCCACGCCGTACGGCAAGGACGAGGACGAGAACATCGAGCGCCGTCGTTGGGGCACCCCGCGCGAGTTCGACTTCGACTTTAAGCCGCACTGGGATCTGGGCACCGACCTCGACATCCTTGACTTCGAGCGCGGCAACAAGCTCTCCGGCAGCCGCTTCACCGTTCTCGGTGGCACCGGCGCCCGTCTTGAGCGCGCCCTCATCAACTTCTTCCTCGATACGCACACCAGCCGTGGTTTTAAGGAGTGGTGGCCGCCCATCGTCGTCAAGCGTCAGACCATGTTCGGCACGGGCCAGCTGCCCAAGTTCGAGGACGACGCCTATCACGTCTCGGGCGACAACTTCCTGATCCCCACCGCCGAGGTCGTGCTCACCAACCTGCACGCCGGTGAGGTCCTCGACGCCGATACCCTGCCGCGCCGCTACACCGCCTTCACCCCCTGCTTCCGCGAGGAGGCCGGCTCCGCTGGTCGCGATACCCGCGGCATCATTCGCCAGCACGAGTTCGACAAGGTCGAGATGGTCAAGTTTGCCAAGCCGGAGGAGTCCGACAAGGAGCTCGAGAGCATGACCGCCGAGGCCGAGTTCCTGCTGCAGCAGCTGGGTCTTCCGTATCGCGTGATTAGCCTGTGCACCGGCGACCTGGGCTTCTCTGCCCGTCAGACCTACGACGTCGAGGTCTGGCTGCCGAGCTACAACGCCTACAAGGAGATCAGCTCCTGCTCCAACTGCGGTGACTTCCAGGCCCGTCGCGCCAACATCAAGTATCGCGACCCCGAGAACTTCAAGGGTTCGTGCTATCTGCACACCCTCAACGGTTCCGGTCTGCCGGCTGGCCGTACCATGGCAGCCATTCTGGAGAACTACCAGAACGCTGACGGCACCATCACGATCCCCGAGGTTCTGCGTCCCTACATGGGCGGCCTCGAGAAGATCGAGCCGGTCGCGTAACTTGGCTGCATAGGGGATTTGCGAGGGCGCTCCTTTTAGGGGCGCCCTTTTTGTGTACGGCTATACCATGCCGTGTGGACAGCTCGATAGAAAACACACGAACAAGTGTTCTGTGTACGTGCATCTACCTGCTATGCTTTTGCTAACTAAGAGCAAGAGAAAGGGGATGTGATGGAGCTGTTCGACGAGCGGGTTGTTTTGTTCCAGCGCGATGAGGGCGAGGAGTACCTGCTGGTAACGTGCGAGCCGTCGGGTATGGGTGGCTTGGTGGTTCGGCAGACGAGTGAGGGACCATTGACGCAATGGTGCTATGAAGAGTCGCCGCATGTGGTCGAGACCTTTGTGACGCACGAGGGGCTTGTGGCGCTTGAGCGGTTTTATGAGGTGGGAACTTCTAACCAGGTGGCGCGCATGCTGAGTATCTCGTTTGCCGACTACGACTGCGCCCAACGGGTGCGTTCGCTTTTGGGGGAGCTTGGCGCCGGGTTCGATGTGATTGAGAAGCCAATCGATCGCACAAGAAGCGCTGATGCTTGTGGTGCAGCGTGACAAATTGCGGCCAGCGCAAAAAAAGTTTGAGATTTTGCTTGACTCTAACGAACTAAAGTGGTTTTATATGTCTTGCGCTGCGGCGTTACCTCAGCTGGATAGAGGGTCTGACTACGAATCAGAACGTCATAGGTTCGAATCCTATACGCCGCACCATTTGAGATTAAAGCTCCCGGCAACGGGGGCTTTTCTTTTACGTAAACACCGCATTGATTCGAACCTCGGTCGAGGCGCGGGCGTAAAGCGGACGATTTCCTGTCGACTCGTGTAAGATTCCGAGTAGATGTCGCGACTTATTCGCGACCACTCCTTCTCTCAACGACCGATCAGGGTGATACTTCGTGGCAGAGCGTCCGACATACAAGCTCAGGTTTCTCGATCCCAAGAAGCGCTTTCCGGCGATGCCCGAGCAGCCAGCGGGACGCTCATATGGCGTGGTCTGGAAACTCTTTGGCGAGGATCAGCATGAATCTTGTTATGTCGTCGAATTCGTTGGCAAAAGTCATGTGTCGCTTTTGGGCTACGTAAGCGTTTCGGGCGAGGTGTACAAGGTGGACCGCCCCGTTAGCGAGACTCCGCTGCCCAACGATCCCGACATGGAACTGGTCCTTGACGAGTCGGACTCCGGTATTGGTGAGATTGTGGTTCGGGGAGCCAACGGCACAATGCGCGCGTGCGCGCGAACCGTCGGCTCTCCCGAAGGCCCCATGCGCGAACAGTCCGATCACGAGACATGGAATTCGACCCGCTCCCTTCCTTACGGTGAGTTCATGGCATCGATGTTCCTGCGCTACGTGATATTCGCTGACTCCGAAAATACCATTGCGAGCACGGCGGACGCCGACGGACTCGACGAGGGTATGCAAAACGTTGTCGACAAGATCAAGCTCGTAAAGTTGCCCGAGCCGGTCGAGGTGTTTTTGGGCTTTAACACGACACCGCTACCTGACGCTATCGAGACGCTGCTCTACCGCGTTGACCATGCCGAGAATCCGAGCGGTATCGAGCGCTATGCCGCCGCCCTTATGAGTGAAATTGACTTGCCCCGCTTGCGCACCATCGCCGCTAAGTCCGAGATGAGCCTGGCTCGCATCGATCGCTCAAAGCTTTTCTATCTCAATTTTGATCGCAGCCTGCTGGACCAGGACGAGATTGACATGCTGCTTGCCATCGAGTGCCGTCTTAACCGTCTCTCCGGCATCCTTGAGCACATCGGGGCCGGATTGGTCCCTGCGGCATCCTCGCCGAGCCTTGAGGGCTGCGCGCTCTTTGATGCGTGGCATATCGCCAAGACGACCAACGATGTTCCCCGACTGCTCGATACAACCTCGAGCGACAACCCGTGGTCCAAACCGGGAACGGTGGCTTGCCAGCCGGGCGGTGAGTGGGATGTGCGTACCCGCTTCGCGCGTATTGTCGAGGCGCTTAACGTGGTCACGCGGCTCGACTATACCTATCGGGCAAACGTTGCCGAGGGGATTATGCTCGTTCGGTTTGGGCAGTCTGTCGTTGATGCCATGCCGCAACGTGAATACGACGCTCAAGATGACGCCTGGCACGAGCTGGACGAGGACACGCGCACGATCTGGGCCGCGGAGCACGATGCGCGCGTGGCGCTCACGCTTGCGGCAGCGTGTTTTGCCGCGGGCACCTGCATCACGCGCTGCTATGTGCAGATTGCTGCTCCCGACAGTGAGCAGGGCGAGTGCGTTGTCGCAACGTATTTCTTTGGGCGCGCGGCCTATCTGGCCGATTGCGTGCCTGTCGCCAAGGATCTTGAGAGCATGGACATGGACGATATGCCGTGCAAGCGTGTGCTTGAGGCATATGAGTCAACCGCTCCGGAGACGATTGAACCTGCGGAGGTTCATGCTCGTCCGCGTGATGACCATCGCATGCTGCCGCCGGCGCTGCGCGATCTGCTGCTTGCCGATGTGGCTGACGAGCTGGAGGTCATGGAAGAGGACGACGACCCATACGTTGCCCGTGTTGTTGAATTGCGCGAGCAGGCAAAAGTCGACCGTACAGGTGCTTTTGAAGGCTTTTCCCGTCTTGTTGAGGAGTTGGAGGCTAAGTGCGCCGTCGCCGAGCTTTTGGCGACAGGTCCGGTTCAAACGCAGTTTTGCGATAACCAGCTGGTGCGCATGGTGCTACCGGTGTTGGAAGAAGACCGCTCTGTGCGAATCCTTCGTGCGCCCGATGCGCTGTACTTTGCCCAGCACGAGATCAGCAGCTTTTACGCCGAGCAAGAGGACTTTGAACGAGCACTGCCCGAGGTGCGCCATCTTTACGATCTGGCGCGCTCGTCCATGCAGTCGCACTTTGCGCTCATCAACGTGCTTGCGCGTCTGGAGCGCTTTGACGAGATTATCGAGGTGGCGCGCCACGGCCTACGTATTGCCAGCGATCGTTCTGCAATCGGCTACCTGTTCTATCGCTTGGCGTTTGCCTATTGGAATTGCGATCAGCTCGACCTGGCGCTGGCTTGTTACCGTCTGGTGCCGCGCGGTGAGGAGTCGGGCAGCAGCGCGCTGGAAGAAATGCAGGGCCTTATGAACGAGATGGGCGTCAGCGAGCCTCCGACGTTCGAGGAAGCGGTCGAGACCATCCGCAAGGCTGGACTCGAGCTGCCGCCGGTGTCCGCCGTGACGAATCAGCTTGCCGATGCCGCTGTGCAGCTGGTCGATAACGGCTTCTTTTTCCTGGCGCGCGGTTGCATCTTCCAAATGTGGCGCACCATGGGCAACGACGAGCTCGGCTCCCTCAACCGCTCGCTGGGGTAGGGGCGAAAACTGCAAGGAGGAAAGGCCGCTGGGCAATTAGAAAATTCCCTCTTGCCCAACTTCGACTGTTTGGTTACTATAGAACGGCTGTTACGGAGAGCTGACCGAGAGGCCGAAGGTGCTCGCCTGCTAAGCGAGTATGCCCCAAAAGGGCATCTGGGGTTCGAATCCCCAGCTCTCCGCCAGTAAGACTTTAAAGAAGGGTTCCGAAAGGGGCCCTTTTTTAGTTGAACCACGTTAGCTGGGGATTCGAACCCGAGAGGGCACGGGCGTTAAGCAAACGCGAAAGCGTTTGTAGCCCGTGGGCGAAAAGCCGCCAGGCTTTGAAGCCGGAGGGCATGCGCAGCATGCCCGGACATCCCCAGCTCTCCGCCAGTATGAATTGAAAGAAGGGTCCCATCTGGGGCCCTTTTTTGGTGCGGAGAAAGGAGGCTGGGGATTCGAACCTCAAAAAAGGAGGCATCCTTTCGGACGCCTCCCTTCAGTGGGCTTATTATTCTTGCGCACTACACCTCGGGCGCCTTGGCGACGGTCTCGCTTTCTGCCGTGAGCGGGCGGTTGTCGATGCGGCGGCCCAAGCGATCGAGCTTCACGAGTAGCCACTCAATGGGATTCGGCCCTGCGCCTTCCTCGTCGGCAACCAGGTCCATGACGGCGATCTTGGTGCCATCCTGCTTGAGCGTAACGCTGCCCACCTTGTCGCCCACATGCACCGTGCCCGAAAGATCGTCGTAGCTAACCTTTTCGGTCACCTCGCCGGCAAGGGAAAACACGGTCGCTTGCGCCGTAGGATCGGCGAGCGTGGCGTCGATCGTCTTATCCGTCCAGTCGGTTTGGCCAATGCGCGCCATAAGCGGGTTGCCGTTGGCGGTCTTTTCCTGCGTGTTGGCGATTGCGACCGTCACCTTGTGACCGTAGTACCAATTGGCAAGGGTTGCGGTATCGGTAAAGCGCTGGTCGGTGGTGGTGGAGTTCAAAACGACGGTGTAGATCTCGTCGCCATCGCGGTTGTAGGCACCCGTAAAGCAATAGCCTGCATCATCGGTGGTGCCGGTCTTGCCACCGATGTTGCCATCTTGGCCTAGCAAATAGTTATGCGTGTCCATGGAATGCGAATGGTCGGTGCCGTCGGCGCCCGTGACCTCGATCCAGGAATCTTCGCTCGCTACGACCTCGCGGATCGTGTCGTTTTTCATGGCCTCCTGCATCATCAGCGCTACGTCGTGTGCGGTTGAGTGCATATCGCCAGCCCACTCATCAAAGTCCAGACCATGCGGGTTTTCAAAAAGCGTGCCGGTGCAACCGAGCTTCTTAGCGCGCTCGTTCATGGCTTTCACAAATGTTGCCTCGGCGTCTTTGGTCTTAGGGTCGATCTTCTTGCCCACATATTCGGCGAGCACGATGGCGGCGTCGTTGCCCGAGGGAATCATCAGGCCGCGCAGTGCCTGCTTCACGGTGAGCTCGTCGCCTTCGAGTAGGCCGGCTGTTGAATTGCCCACGGTGGCTGCGGCGTTGCTCACCGTGACCTTCTCGTCTATCTTGCAATTCTCGACGGTTAGGATTGCGGTCATGACCTTGGTGATCGAGGCAATCTTGACCTGCTCATCGGCGCCGCGGGCATAGTAGACGGTGCCGTCTTTGCCCATGACGAGGGCATTGGTCGCATCGATATCGGGCAGGTTTTCGGCCGTGATGCCGCGCGCATCGGCGGTTTTGCCGCAAACATTGTCGGTCGTGAGTACTTGGGCGCCGGCGACGGTGGGCACGCCAGCGGCAAGGGCGATAGCGCAGACAAAGCCGGCGGCAAGCTGGGCTGAGCGCTTTGCAAAAGAGGTGAGGGACTTCACGGATTTCGCTTTCGACGGGATGGTCTCTTCTGGAACTAGAGTATATCGTTTGCCGGCGTCGGCGATCATCGCGTGCGTGCGTGGCCCACATCCGCGCCCGAACGGGCACAAGGGTGCTTAAGGCCGACTTAATCACCAACGCTTGTTGTGTGTGGCATGCGTCCCCTCGGGCATAATGGAGCGCGAGAGGAGCACGCATGAACGAGCGCATTTTGGTAGTTGATGACGAGAAGGCCATCGCCGACTTGGTTGGTATCTACCTTACAAAAGAGGGCTTTGATGTCCAGATTGCCTATAGCGGGGCCGATGCTGCCAAGGCAATCCTGGAGCAGGAGTTCGATCTGGCACTGTTGGATGTCATGCTGCCCGATATCGATGGCTTTGAGCTACTGCGTACGATCCGTTCCGGCCATACCTATCCTGTGATCATGCTGACGGCGCGCGATGCCCAGCAAGACAAGATCGAGGGCCTTTCGCTTGGCGCGGACGATTACGTGGTTAAGCCGTTCCGTCCGCTGGAGCTCATCGCGCGCGTGCACGCTCAGCTTCGCCGCTACACCAGCTACGGTAGCCGCTCGCAGGCGGCCGAGTCGCCGACCATCCAGCTCGACGGCCTGGAGATCAACCGCGATGCTCGTTCCGTAACGGTGGACGGTGCACCGGTGCGCCTCACGCCCATCGAGTATTCCATCTTGCTGTATCTGGTTGAGCATCGCGGCAGCGTGGTAGCCGTGGAGGATCTGTTCCGCGCGGTGTGGAACGAGGATTTTATGCCCGGCTCCAACAATACGGTGATGGTGCACATTCGCCACCTGCGCGAAAAGATTGGCGACGACGCTCAAAAGCCGCGCTTTATCAAAAACGTCTGGGGCGTCGGCTACATAATCGAATAGCGCCTTTGATGGTGGGGAAGTGGATATGACAAAAGACGATAGGCAGGCATTCGAGGTGCCCGATCGACTCTTTGAATACGTACGGGCAGTCGTCGACAACCGCGCGCTTGCGACGGTGCTGCTCTTTTTGCTGAGCCTGCTGCTGATTGGCATCGACAACATCGCCGGAGTCTTAGCGGTGCTGCTTGTCGGCTTTTTGCTGATCGATCGATTCGAAATCGCGCGCCGTTGCGTGGTGATTGGCGGTGCCGCGTGGGCCATGACGTTGGCGATTGGCGCCATGGCGCTCGGCGGCATCGAAGGGCCAGTGCTGTTCGATGCCGGCTTTGTATTCAACATGCTTGGCTTTGTGCTGGCGCTTGCCGTGTGCGTGCTGTTCTTTTGCGGCCGCGCCCTGTACTACCATGGCTACGAGCAGGGCGAGCAGCATGCCGATTGTGTGCTGGCCGCTCGTATTCAAGATCGCCTGATCGATCACCCCGACACCTGGGATAACATCGACGGCGACTTCTTGGAGGTCGAGGGCGCCCTTAACCGCGTGCGTGACCGTGAGCACAAGGTGCAGCAAGCTCTGCGTGACGAGTCGCATCGCAAGGACGATTTGGTCACGTACTTGGCACATGACCTACGCACCCCGCTTGCCAGTGTGGTGGGCTATCTTTCGCTGCTGCAAGAGGCTCCTGAGCTGCCGGTTGAGCAACGTGCGCGCTTTACGGGCGTGGCACTCGACAAGGCGCACCGGCTCGATGCGCTCATCGAGGAGTTCTTCGATATCACGCGCTTTGACTTCCACGATATCGTGCTCACGCGCGGCTATGTTGATCTGGGGTTGCTGCTGGCTCAGGTGGCTGACGAGTTCTATCCCATCCTCAACGAGCAGCATAAGGAAGCCCAAGTTGATATTCGCGAGGACCTGACGGTGCTCGTGGATGGCGACAAGATGGCCCGCGTGTTCAACAACATCATGAAAAACGCCGTCGCCTATAGCTACGAGTGCTCGACTATCACGATTGAGGCCAGGCGCCAAGACGATGGTGGCGTGCGCGTGCGCTTTATCAATCAGGGCGATCCTATCCCTGCGGCTAAGCTCAAGGTGATCTTTGAGAAGTTCTATCGCCTGGATGCGGCGCGTGCGACCAATCGCGGTGGTGCCGGTTTGGGCCTTGCTATTGCCAAGGAGATCATCGCGGCACACGGCGGTACCGTTGCATGTGAATCGACGCCCGAACACACGATATTCACCATCGAGCTGCCC
The DNA here is from genome assembly GCA_900542365.1 of uncultured Collinsella sp. Taxonomy (GTDB): domain Bacteria; phylum Actinomycetota; class Coriobacteriia; order Coriobacteriales; family Coriobacteriaceae; genus Collinsella. Next base: position 15,467 of record UQNH01000024.1, read on the forward strand.
GCCGCATAGCTAGCGTGCCCTTACAAACACTTGACAATGTGCTCACGTGCGTATGAGCCGCGATTCCTACTATCGATACTGCTGAATTGATATCGATATGGAGGTGTGCGGTATGACGGCTGCTGCGGCTGTGGAGCCCACGGAGCTTGAAGAACTCATGGAAGCGCAGGCCGAGGCCGCGCATGAGCGCGAGGTTGGGGATGCGACTCGCCCCACGGCAGAGGATCTTGCCGCCTCGCCGACGCGCATCGATGTCGAGGGCCTCGACCTGTTCTATGGCGACCACCATGCGCTCAAGGACGTGAATATCAAGATCCGCGACAAGCAGATCACCTCGTTCATCGGGCCTTCGGGCTGCGGAAAGTCCACGTTGCTGCGCTGCTTTAACCGCATGAACGACGGCATCAAGGATTGCCGCATCGAGGGCAAGATTGCGCTCGATGGTCAAGATATCCTGGGCGATTACGACATCTGCCGTTTGCGCCAGCGCGTGGGCATGGTGTTCCAACGCCCCAACCCATTTCCCATGAGCATCTACGACAACGTCGCCTACGGTCCGCGCGGTATGGGTGTGCGCGACCGCGTCATGCTCGATGAGCTGGTCGAGGACTCCCTTCGTCGCGCTGCGCTATGGGATGAGGTCAAGGACAAGCTCAAGGAGCCGGGCCTGGGTCTTTCGGGTGGACAGCAGCAGCGCCTGTGCATCGCCCGCGCACTTGCCGTGCAGCCCGACATTCTGCTGATGGACGAGCCGACCTCGGCGCTCGACCCCGTGTCGACGCTCGTGGTGGAGCAGCTTGCCTGCGAGCTCAAGGAAACCTGCACGTTGGTAGTCGTTACGCACAATATGCAGCAGGCGGCGCGTATCTCCGATTCGGTCGCGTTTTTCTTGCTGGGCGAGTTAGTGGAACACGCACCCACCGCTCAGCTCTTCAAAAATCCGACCGACCCGCGCACAGCGGATTATTTGACGGGACGTTTTGGCTGATACCATCTCGTAAAGGTACCTTTAGGGTTAAGATGCGGTCATGCCGGTCGCAAAGGGGTTCAACATGATCTATTACGTCGAGGACGATGACAACATCAGGGATTTGACGGTCTATGCGCTGCGTAAGCAGGGGATCGAGGCCGAGGGCTTTTCGTGTGATGGCGAGTTTAAGGCTGCTGTGGCGCGACGGGTGCCCGATGCTGTCCTGCTCGACATCATGCTGCCCGATACCGATGGCCTGGCAATTATGCGTCGCCTGCGTGCCGACCGCCTGACGGCGACGGTGCCCATCATGATGCTTACCGCCAAGGACACCGAGCTCGACAAGGTGATGGCGCTCGACGGCGGTGCCGACGATTACCTGACCAAGCCGTTCTCGCTTATGGAACTCGCTAGCCGCTGCCGTGCGCTGCTGCGCCGTGGCGGTATGGTCAAGCAGGCGAGCGATGTGCTCAGTGTGGGCGACATCGTGCTCTCGCCCAGCCATCGCGAGGTGACCGTTGCCGGCGAGCCGCTTAAGCTCACCCTGCGCGAGTTCGACCTGCTTGAGTATCTCATGCGCAAGCCCGGCGTGGTCTTTACCCGCGAGTCGTTGCTGCAGAGCGTGTGGGGCTGGGACTTCGACGGCGGTTCGCGCACCGTTGACGTGCACGTGCAGACGCTTCGCCAAAAACTGGGCGAGCATGCCAGCGCCATCGAGACCGTGCGCGGCGTGGGCTACCGCTTGGCTGAGCCTTCTGCCGGTGATGGTGCCGAAGGTGACGACACCGCGTCCACCGCATCGGAGGAGTAACCCGTGGTCTTCGCCCCCCAGGGAAAACATACGCTGTCGCACCGCGTTTTTGTGACGATCTTTGTCTGCGCCATGGCGGTTATCGTGGCGTTTACGGTGCTGGGTGCGTTCTTTGTGCAAAACACTTTGGCGGATGCCACGAGTGCCAATCTGGCGCAGGAAACCGAGCTCATTGCTGCCGCTCTCGACGAGCAGCAGGAGCCCATTCCGTTCTTGCGAAGCCTCGATCGCGAGGATCTTCGTATCACGCTGATCAATAAGGACGGATCTGTTGCCTACGACAACGAGGCGTCGCCTTCCACACTGCCCAACCATGGCGATCGCCCCGAGGTCATCGAGGCCTTTGAGAGTGGTTCGGGTTCCGCGGAGCGCGCAAGCTCTACACTCGACGAGATTATGCTGTATCGCGCCGTCACCCTTGATAACGGCCAGGTCGTCCGCTTGGCGCAGGCCCAGCCTGGCGTTGCGGCGATTTTGCTGTCGATGCTGGCGCCGATGCTGCTTATCGCAGCAGCGGGTGCGGTACTCTCGTTTTTTATGGCGCGCCGTGAGTCCCGTGCCATCATCGCGCCGTTGCAAGAGGTGGATTTGGATCACCCACGCCGTAGCTATGAGCACGCCTATGCCGAGATGGTCCCCATGCTTGAGCGTATCGAGTCGCAGCGCCAGGAACTCAAGCGCCAAATGGCGGTGCTAGCGGACAACGACCGTATGCGCCGCGAGTTCACGGCGAATATCACCCATGAGCTCAAGACGCCGCTTACGGCGATTTCGGGCTATGCCGAGCTCATCGCAAATGGCATGGTCGAGGGCGAGGACGACCTGCGCAACTTTGGCGGTCGCATCTATCGTGAGGCGGGCCGCTTGGCAGCGCTTGTCAACGACATCCTTACGCTGTCTAACTTGGACGAGGCCGAACGTGCAACTGAAGGCGAGGCAGTGCCCATTGGGTCCACGGAGCCTATTGAGCTCTCGCGTGCGATCTACGCGGTTGAGCAGCGTCTTGAACAGGTTGCCCGTCAGGCGAATGTGACGATAAGTCATGAGACCAAGCCTGTGGTCATCGAAGGCGTGTCGCGCTTGGTCGACGAGCTCATCTATAATCTGGCAAGCAACGCCATCCGCTACAATCGGCCCGGCGGTACGGTTACGCTGCAGTGCGGCACTAACGACGAAGGCCATCCGTTCCTCGCTGTCGCCGACACGGGAATCGGTATCGCGCCTGAAGAACAGGGCAAGGTATTTGAGCGGTTCTATCGCGTGGACAAGAGTAGGTCCAAGGCACGCGGCGGAACCGGCCTGGGGCTTGCCATTGTCAAGCATGCGGCCCTGTATCATCACGCCACGCTTGATCTGTCGAGCGAGTTGGGCGTGGGAACCACCATTACGGTGACGTTTCCCATACAGCAGGACGAGCCATTCGCATAGCGATACAACATAGATATTGATGTAGACGCCGCATCGGACTTTCGGGTGCGGCGTTGTTGTGCAATTTTACGATTGCTTCCGTCATTTTTACAGGAGAGCCTGTTTCTTATGTATAGAGTTTGGTCTCGGTAAAAAGATGCGATAACATACGGACAGTTTTGTCAATCCGAACTGGGGAAATGAAAGGCAAGCTGCATGACCCTTCTCGAACTGTTCCAGCTGCTCAAAAAGCACCTCAAGCTGGTCATCACCCTTCCGGTGGTCTGCGCGATCGCCATGGGCATCGTGTCCTTCGTTGCGATGGACAACACCTATACCGCGACGACGAGCATGTACATTCTCGCCAAGACCGACGATAGCGGTCAGATGAGCTACAACGATCTCTCGGCGAGCCAGATGCTTTCCAACGATATCGCCACGCTGCTTGATAGCGATAGCGTTAAGAGCGGCGCCGCCAAAGAACTGGGCCTCACCGATCTGGATGACTACAAGGTGTCTGTTTCCTCCGAGACCACCACGCGTGTCATTACGCTTTCGGTTACCGGTACCGATGCCAAGGAGACGGCTGAGGTCGCAAAGGCCATTGCCAGCTCGGTGAGTACGGTCGCTCAGAACGTCGGCGCTGCCCAGAGCATCAACGTTATCGACGAGGCTAAGACCCCCGAAGCCCCCAGCGGCCCCAAGCGTACGCTGTATATTGCCGTCGCGTTCCTCGCCGGTATCTTTATCGCAGTTGCCTATGTCGTTTTGGCAGACATGCTCAATACCCGCATCCGCGGTGCCGAAGAGGCAGAAGAGCTCCTGGGTATTCCCGTTGTTGGCCGAATTCCGGCTATGAAAGGTGGTAAATAGGCATGGCTAAGGCAAAGAACACCGATAAGCTCGTTGTACAGAATGCCGCCAAGACCCTTCTGGCCAATATCCGCTTTGCGAGCGTGGACGACCCCATTCGCACCATCACCGTTACCTCCTCGATTCCCAACGAGGGCAAGTCTACGGTTTCCATTAACCTTGCTCAGGCAATCGCCACGAGCGGCAAGTCCGTGCTCCTGGTCGAGGCCGATATGCGCCGCAGGTCCCTTTCCGATATGCTCGGCGTTCGTTCGCGCGGCGGACTCTATGCGGTCCTTTCCGAGCAGATCTCCATTGACCAGGCAATTGTCGAGACGGGTCAGAAGAACTTCTACTTCCTCGATGCCGAGCCGCACATTCCCAATCCTGCCGATATCATCGTCTCTCACCGCTTTGCCAAGCTGGTAAAGGCACTGTCTGCTAAGTTCCAGTACGTCATCTTCGATGCTCCTCCGGTCGGCACCTTTATCGATGCTGCCGAGATTGCCAGCCTGACCGACGGCACGCTGTTCGTGGTGCGCGAGGACTTTACCAAGCGCGAAGAGGCGCTCAACGCTATCGCCCAGCTTAAGAAGTCCGAGAAGGTCAAGCTCATCGGTACCGTCATGAATTACTGTGAGACCGAGACCAGCGAGTACTACTATTCTTACTACACCAAGGACGGTAAGAAGGTTAAGAAGGGCTCCGACAATCAGGGCACTTCCAAAAAGGGCATCTTCACCAACCGAGCAAACGTTTAGTTGATTAAGGCCGACCTATGCGTGACATTCATTGCCATATCTTGCCGGGTGTAGACGACGGCGCCGCCGATCTCGAAGAGAGCTTGGCGATGCTCGAGGCTGCCAAGCGGGCCGGTGTAACCAGAATCGTTTGCACTCCTCACTGCCGTGATCCCTATTTTGATTACGACAAGATGTGGGATGCCTTTGAGCTGCTGCGCGATAACGCTGACGGTTTTCCGCTCCAGATGGGCTTCGAGGTCAACCATCGAAAGCTCGTTGAGCTTGGTATCGATGCCGCGGATCACTTGCATTTCGATGGGACCAACGAGTTTCTGCTCGAGCTTTCGACGCATGCCGATGCGTATGCGTTTAGAGAGTACGAGAACACGATTTACGATTTGCAGTGCCGTGGCTACCAGGTGATCATTGCTCATCCTGAGCGCTATCGTGCGGTTCAAAAGGATGTAAGCGTGGCGGAGCGCCTGGTCGATATGGGCTGCAAGCTGCAGGCTTCGGCGGACTTTATTGCCGGCGGTCGCTTTGGTCGCGAGAAAAAGCCGGCACAGCGCCTGTTCGATCAGAACCTGTACAGCTTCATCGCGAGCGATGCCCATAACGTGGGTCATTACGACTGCCTGGCGAAGGCTCGTGCGAAGTTTAGCGTGCGCGGAGCTCATTTTCGCTAATATCTGTCCCTAACGTTCGCATTGAATGAAAGGGCAGCCATGGATATCCAACTTAAGACGGGATGCTTTGATGACGCGGCGTTGGTGCGCCGCGTCGTTTTTATGGACGAGCAGGGCTACGAGAATGAGTTTGACGCTATCGACGAGGATCCGAACTGCATTCATGTGACGCTCTATGTAGACGGTGAGCTTGCCGGTTGCTCGCGCGTGTTTCCCGAAGAACTCGAGCGCGCAGCTGACGCAGAGGCTCCGGTGTCGCCGGCGTGCGACTTGGACGAAGGCGTCGCGGCGGGGGAGACCTACATTATGGGGCGCGTGGCCGTGCTGCCGAGCATGCGCCGTCGCGGTTTGGCGAGCAAGATTGTCGAGGCCAGTGATACGTGCGCGCGTGATGCCGGCGCCAAGCTCATTAAGCTGCATGCGCAGGAATACGTGCTGCCGTTCTATGCCAAGGCGGGTTACACGCAGATTGCCCCGGTGGACTACGAAGACGAGGGCCAGCCCCATGCTTGGATGGCCAAGCGCGTAGATGGCAGATAGGGACGTTCCTTTCCTGCCGGCAGTCGGGGACACTCCTTGGCAATTGGCGCATCAGAGCGTTTGGACATACAGTTTTTCGATTCCGTATGTATATATGCGCGCTAATGGGTTATAAAATCTAAGTCTGAACATAGCAGGTCTGCAATGCGGCTCGGGCAACCGGGCCGTTTTTGCGGACGGGGGTAGCGCGAAAGGACTGCACATGCGTCAATTTAAGACCGAGAGCAAAAAACTGCTCGACCTCATGATCAACTCCATCTACACCAATCGCGAGATCTTCCTGCGCGAGCTCATCTCCAACGCGTCCGACGCGGTGGACAAGCTGTACTTCCGCAGCCTTACCGACCCTTCCGTGGCTGTGGGCCGCGACGACTTGGCCATCACTGTGGGCTACAACAGCGACGAGCGCACGGTCACAGTGTCCGACAACGGCATCGGCATGACCAAGGACGAACTGGACAAGAACCTCGGCACCATCGCCCATTCCGACTCTTTCGAATTCAAAGCTGCCCAGGCCGAGGCCGCTGCCGAAAGCGAGCCCGGCGAGGCGAAGGGCCTCGACGACCTCACCGATGTGGACATCATCGGCCAGTTCGGCGTCGGTTTCTACTCCGCCTTCATGGTGGGCAAGAAGGTGCGCGTCGTCTCCCGCGCCATCGGCTCGGATGAGGCCTGGGCCTGGGAGTCCGACGGCATCGACGGCTACGACATCAAGCCGGCCGAGCGCGCCGAGCATGGCACCGACGTCATCGTGTACCTGAAGGACGACACCGCCGACGAGTCCTTCGGCACCTTCGCCAGCGAGCACGGGCTCACGCAGCTCATCAAGCGCTACAGCAACTACGTGCGCTATCCCATCAAGATGGAAGTGATGAAGAGCCGCAAGGTGGAGGCCCCCGAGCCGGCCGAGGGCGAGGAAGCCCCCGCGCCGCAGTGGGAGAGCTACACCGAGGTGGAGACCATCAACTCCATGATCCCCATCTGGAAGCGCAAGAAGTCCGAAGTCTCTCAGGAAGAGTACGACGAGTTCTACAAGACCGACTTCCACGACTTCGAAAACCCGGCCCGCACTATCTCCGTGCACGCGGAAGGGTCGCTCAACTACGACGCCCTCATGTTCGTGCCGAGCCGCGCGCCGTGGGACATGTACTCGAAGGACTACAAGCGCGGGCTCGCCCTGTACTCCTCCAACGTGCTCATCATGGACAAGTGCGAGGAGCTTCTGCCCGACTACTTCGGCTTCGTGCGCGGCGTGGTTGATTCCTCCGACCTCACGCTGAACATCTCCCGCGAGACGCTGCAGCACAACGGCCAACTGCGCGCCATCGCCCGGCGTCTCGAGAAGAAGATCAAGGCCGATCTGGCGAACATGCGCGACGATGACCGTGAGGCCTACGAGGAGTTCTTCAAGCAGTTCGGCCGTACGCTGAAGTTCGGTATCTACCAGAGCTACGGCATGGCGAAGGACACGCTTGCCGACCTGCTTCTGTTCTACTCCGCCAAGGAGCAGAAGATGATCACCCTGGACGAGTATCTGGCCGATGCGCCGGCCGGAGCCGACTCCATCTTCTTCGCGGCGGGCGACTCGCTCGATCGCTTGGCGAACATGCCGCTGGTGACCACGGTGCTCGCGAAGGGCTACGACGTGCTTTTGTGCGACCAGGACGTCGACGAGTTCTGCATGATGGCCATGGGCACCTACGGCGAGCACGCGGTGGACGGCGACGAGGAGAACAAGCAGCCCTACTTCATCAAGAACGTGGGCTCCGAGGACCTGGGCCTTACCACCGATGAGGAGAAGAAGGAGGCCGAGGAGGCCACCGAGTCCAATGCCGAGCTGTTCGGCATTATGCAGGAGGCGCTTGACGGCAAGGTGGAGCGCGTCGTCGTTTCCACCCGCCTCACCGATGCGCCGGCCGTGGTCACGAGCGAGGGCGGCATGTCGCTGGCCATGGTGCAGGTGCTGAAGAGCCAGCCGGGCACTGACGAGTTGCCCGAGATGCACCTGGTGCTGGAAGTGAACGCCAAGCACCCGGTGTTCGCCACGCTGCAAGCGGCTCATGAGGCCGACGACGACGAAAAGGTGCGCACCTACGCGGGCCTTCTGTTCGACCAGGCGCTGCTTGTGGAGGGCATTCTGCCCGACAACCCGCTCGCCTTCGCCCAGGCTGTCGCTGAGCTGATGAAGTAGGCCCAGCCTGCCAACCAGTGGTGCACGCCGGCGCGGAAGTGCCCTCGAGCCGCCGAATTAAGCAAACCCGAGAACCCCTTCTCTCTCCTGGAAAGGATCGCCAAGCGCGATCCTTTCCAGTGTTTTTCGGCAAATATTGCGATTGTTAGCAGAAAGGGCAGTGCCCGAGAGGTTCGCTCAGCAGGGTAAAGGGATAAAATGACAATAAAATAATGAATATTATATAATTCTCTTACCTTGCGAGTAAGAAGAGTGGGAGCAGCGCAGGAATTTAGTTCCTCGAGGTGCTAACAATCGAAATATTTGGCAAAAAACAGGAAGGCAAATCGCCTAGGCGTGGATCCTAGCGCATGTGCGCTTTTCAAGCAGAAAAAAGATGCCCCATGAGGCAGCCATGAGAACGAGGCCGATGGCGTCGAAGGCGATGAACAGGTCGATGCTGCTGGCCAGCAGGTCGTGGCCGGCGGGCAGGGTGGCGCGGATGAGCGACTCTCCGACGAGCCCTACGACTTGCTGAGCCAGTACGACGCTGGCGAGGGCGCGGTGGCGCTCGGGGCGCCAAATGACGAGAGGGTAGGTGCAGTTCCACATGAGGAAGGCGATACCGATGCCCTGAGTGGCCACGCGACCTGGCACGCCACCGAGCTCGTAGGCGCCCATGTAGGCCTCGGGCGCGAGTGCGAACCCCAGGGCGCACTGCACGTTCACGACGAACACGAAGGCGAAGCAGAGGCGCACGACCCAGATGGCTATCTTGACGCTGCGAGGGGATGCCTCGGCGTCATCTTGGGGGAGGGCCGTAGAACGGGGATTGAAGGATCTCATTGTGCCCTACCTCTCCAGCTGGCTCAGCTGCCGGAAGGCGTAGAAGTCCACGGCGCTGGAGGCGGCGACGTTCAAGGAATCGACGCCGTGGGCCATGGGGATGCGCACGGTGTGGTCGCAGCGGGCGATGGTGGCGGGGGAGAGCCCCTCGCCTTCGGTGCCGAACAGCAGCGCAAGCTTCGCCGGGGTGCC
>UQNH01000025.1:0-22593 GCA_900542365.1 uncultured Collinsella sp.
GCAGAACGGTATTCTGCGCCCCGATTGAGTTGATGCGCCCAAAAACTGGCTTGCCTATTCGTTAACGTCCTCGGTATTGTCGCGGTCACTGGCAAGCATTGCTGCGCCGGCGACCGTCGTCGCTACGGCGGCGGCAGCGAGCCCGGCGGCAACGCCAGAACCGTCGCCCGTGTTGGCGAGCTTTCCGCCCGAGCTCTTGCCCTGGTCTCTCTTGTTGCCCTTGCCGTTCTTGTCGGCGCTGCCTGCGTTGGAACCCGTACCGCTGCCGTTGCCGCCCGCACTGCCCGAGGCCGCTACGGTAAAGCTTGCGGCTCCGTCGCTGGCGAGCGTGTAGTTCTGCGCCGCGTCGCCCAAGAGACCGTTCACGCGCACCCAGTACGTTCCTGCGGCAAATGTTTCGCCCTCGGCCATTGCCGTGCCCGGAGCGCCGTTCGCGTCGCGCACAAACTCGAGCTGGGCCGTGCAGGCATCGGTTTCGAGCTTGCCCTCGAGTGATGCCGCAATCTTGGCGCGCACGTCTTCGCCGGCCTTTAGGCCTTCAAGCCCCTCAAAGTGAGGAGTCAGCGCGCGTGGATCGATATCGATGGGCACGGAGCCCTGCAGTCCTGTAACGGTCTCGTTGCCCAGGGCATCGACATCCACGTATTCGATGGCAAAAGCGCTTCCCGAAGCCTCCACGTTGAGCGCGTTGCTGCTGTCGACAAGGCGGAAATGACCCTCGCCAACGGTCTTACCGTCCTGGAGCGAGGCATCGCTCAGCGAGTCGCCGTACGTCATGCGCATGCGGGCCGGGAGGTAGTACGAAGCTGTCTGCTTGTGCTTCGCATCGTAATTGCGCTGATAGATGCTCCGGGCCAGCGCCGCATCAACAAAGTCGGATGCGATGATGCCAATGTGCTTGAGGTAATCTGACTTTGTATCCTCGGTGCCGCTGGGATTGATGTACGGGCTCTTGTACAGATGCTCGTTGACTACTCGTGCCGAGGTAAAAGGATTGCCTCCGTGCGACAAGCCCGTGCAGCTGGTGTAGTTGATAGACCAGCAACGCTCCTGGACTTGCACCTTGGCCCTGTCATCGTCCACGACGTCCACCTTGTTGCGCGTGCGCCCGGTCGTTTCCTTCAGCGCATTATCGACCCAGCTGAGCTTGTCGGTTCCCGTGAGTTTGTACTTGTCCTGGGCGTATACCTTGGTGCAATAGGGCTCTTTGTCGCCTGTTTCCCCCGCGGCTTCAAAGCCCCGCGCGTCTTGGACGAGACACATAGTGGTGCTGTCGGAGTGAGCCTTGATCTTGTCATCCCATTCGGTAAGGTCGAGGCCCCACGTATGGCCGCTTGCACTGTTGCCGGCGAGCCTAAATCGACGCAGCAGAACGATCTTTCCGCGCACCTCGCCCAGCGTGGGGACGTGGCTCGACGTGTAGAACAGGTTGGGGTTATCGGCCATAACCTTGGCGAAGGCCGTCGTTATGCTTTCGTCGGTAGCCTCATCGTTGCCGCGCGATACGAGCATGATGAGCGCTTCTGACAGGTTTTCGTTCAAAAACGTTTTGAAGTACCCGATGACATCGGAGAGATGCAGATAGTTCCCGTCTTTTTTGAGTAGGTAGAAAATCCCGTGGTCGATACCGGGGTCGTCGCCCTTTCCGAGTCGGATATCAAAATAGCGGATTCCCTCGAGCAACTGCGTGGGAATGTAATCCTGCTGGCATTTTACTTGCGAGGATTGGGGCTCAGTGTCGTTGTCCACGCTGCAGGTGCCCGAATCGTGCGTACCCGGGATGCTCAGCTCGTCGAGGAACTTGTTGTCGTCGACGTATTTCATCCAACATGGCCCATCGACGTAGCTGCTGTACGTGATCCAGTCGAGGCTGCTAACCGTGGCATCGTTCTTTTTCATGTCGTAACCGATAAGTTCGAGCTCCCACGGAATGCTCTTACTCTTATGGCAGATCTTATTGTTGTCCTGGTCTTTGCCGTTCGATTCTATTGCCAAGTACTTAATGTCTTTTTTCTCGGTTTCTTTCTCGACCGTGCGGTCTCGGATGATATAGGTTCCGTTTGATTGACGCTCGAACGCAAAAGCGCGGCTGGGCTTGTTGTCATACTCGCCGCCCCATACGTGGATGACCTTTCCGTCTTTGTCCGAGTCGTCGTCGACCGACCAAATGCTGTAGCCCGTCTTTTATGCTCTTCGAAATTGAGCAAGGTGCGGATAGCATACCAGTTTGTATCGTCATTCTTGGTCGTTACGTTCTCAAGGATGAGCTTGCTGGACGTGCCGTCGTTAAACAGGTGGCAGACGTTGCCGCGAACGTTGCCGTCTTGGTTGACGCTCGCGGTGCGAAAATAGCCCGCGGGGCGAAGGCGAATGACGAAATTACCGAGGTGCTCCGCCGGTTTGGGCGTGTCGTCTGCAAATGCCGCTCGCAGGGGAATGCCCGGTGCCGCGGTTTCTGGCAGGCTTGCAAGCGGCGACAGCGCCGCAAGACCTAAGCCCAGCGTAAATGCTCGGCGGCTGATGGCATGGTGTTCGGTCATAACTCCTCCATTCGCAGCGTGCTGTTATGCGATAGTTTTGGTCACTATACTGCCCAGATGTTTAAAGATGCTGGTTTAATTGTCTGCGCGGCGCAATAAATCGGTGGGCGGACGTGTTGAGGCGTTTGTCGTTTTCGTACTGTTGCCACATTTGGGGCGGTTCCGGCGTCCGGCACCCTCGCGTTCGCCGGCTATCGGCATAAGAAAGGGAAGACCGGCGAGCCGATCCTCCCTTGGTGCGAAGCGCTGGGGTATCGTCGCTTGTTTGCACTGTGCCCGTGTTTCCCGCTGCGCTCGCCAGTCGTTTAGCGCTTGATCTCGATGTCGTCGAGCTTGACGTCCATGGCTTCGGTCTTGGCTTCGGCGATGTCGTCGGCAAACTCCAGAGACTTCATCATGGTCTCGACGGCGTCCTTGTGTTCCTCGACGTTGTCGATGCGCACGTACACGCTGCCGCCGTCAACGTCGGTGAAGTACTCGGTCGTCACGCCGCCCGAGTGCGTAAAGTAGGCGCTGCGCCAGGTCTTGCCGTTGTACTTAACGGGATCGCTCTCGGTCCATCCGGAGTTGGCCTTCCACTTTGCCTCGTAGTCAAACAGCTCGTCGGCGTTCTTGTCAGTGTCGAAGACGGGGATGAAGCGGTCGCTGGCGTGCTCGCTCTCGGTGAACTTAAACTGGGCCCTGTCGGCGGTGTCGCCGGCGACGTCGGTGATCTCGACGCCCTCGGGGACCTCGACCTTAAACCAAATGAAGTCAGTCCTCATATCCACGGCTGGCTTTTCTGCTCCGCCGCCACCACCACTGCCGGTAGCGTCGCCGCTGCCACCGCAGCCCACCAGAGCAACTGTGGCAAAGAGACTGATGCAGAGGGTGAGAATCGCAAAGGCCTTCTTTTTCATGGTCGTGTCCTCCTCGATCTGTAACCGCCCATGGATTACCTGCCTTTACTGTACGCGCGAGCGGCTCCTTCGGGTGGGCCATGTGTCCCATTCTGAGGGCCGGATTTGCGCCGTTAAGTGGCAATATGCTCGGACGCAAAAGAGGGGAGGGCCGATGCTGTCGGCCCTCCCCGGGGTTGGGTGCCCGTTGTTTTAATGGGGCGCGTGTACGCGGGTGCGCATAGGCACGTGCGGGTGTCCCGTTACTTGATCTCGATGCTCGAAATCTCGGCTTCGCGTGCCTCGGCAACTGCCTTCGCCATGTCATCGGGGAACTCGATGGAGTTGAGGAGCGCCTCGGCTTCTTTCTTATGCAGATCGAAGTTCGAGATGAGGACGTAGACGCTTCCCGGCTCAACGTCGGTAAAGAGGAGGGTTGAGACGCCGCTGTTGTCCTCGTACGTTCCGACGAGCCACGTCCTGCCGTTATACTCGACGGACCCGCCATCCTTCCACTGGAACGTATCACCTTTCTTTTCTGCCTGGTCGGCGTGGGATTCCTCTGCCGTCAGCGCTGTTTTCCAAACGGGGATAAAGCGATCGGCCGAGGCGTTCTCGTCTTCGGGGAAGGTGAGCCGGACCCTGTCGGCATTCTTGCCGGCGGAGTCGCTTACGCCGACGCCCTCGGGCATCTCGACCTTAAACCAGATAAAGTCGGTCTTCTTGGCGACGGGGGCCTTTTCCTTGCTCTCGCTCTTGGAGGCGCTGCCGCCGCCCGATGCGCTCCCGCCGCAGCCGACAAGGGCAAACGCGGCAAAGAGGGCGATGCAAAGGGAAAGGATCGATAGGGTCTTTTTCTTCATGGTGGCGTCCTCCTTGTCTGCCAGGGACATCGTGTGCCGCGGATCGCTGGGGCAGCGGTTACGCATGCACATGACGCCTTTGTTTACTGTGCGGTTATTCCTCCATTCGTCGTCCGGTGCCGTGATGAGCTTGCCCCAACATAGGGCTCCTTACCTATATGTATGCCCCAGTTGCCGCTGCCCGGAAGTCTCGAAAGGTGGGCCATGTGTCCCATGTTTGCGGTGCCGACGCCTATCGTTCGTCATAGTAATCCGCGATGGCCAGGTGCGCTGACGCTCGAGTACTTATGGGCTAGACTTAGCAGCATTACGTGATCGATGCGGTCGGTCGGCGGTTTCCACCCGACCGATGTATATGACTTGAAGGTGCATGCGTATGAGCCAAGAGATGATGGACAAGACCTGCCGCGGGTTTGCCGAGGCGCTGGCCGCGCGCGAGCCGGTTCCCGGCGGTGGCAGCGCGAGCGCCTTTGTGGGCGCGCTGGGCGCCTCGCTGTGCGGAATGGTTGCCCGCTACGGTGCGACCAATCCCGCGCTTGCTGATCGTGCGGATGACCTGACGCGTGCGTTTGCCCATGCTGATGAGCTGGCCCAGGAGCTTGTCGAGTTGGTTGCCGAGGACGTTCGTGCCTATGGGCAGGTGTCCGCGGCGTACGGTATTCCGCGTGACGATCCGGCTCGAGCGACCGCGATTCAGGATGCGCTGCATGTGGCCGCTATGCCGCCGTATCGCATTATGGATGCCTGCGGGCGTGCGCTGGCGCTGCTCGAGGACATGGCCGACAAGGGTTCGCGTCAGCTGCTGTCCGATGTGGCGTGCGGCGCCGTGTTCTGCCGTTCCGCTATGCAGGGCGCGAGCTTGACGCTCTTTGCCAACACCACGTCTATGAAGGACCGGGCGCGCGCCGAGGAGCTCGAGACCGCGTGCGATGAGCTGCTCGACACGTGGTTGCCGCGCGCCGATGCGCTGGCGCGCCGCGCCGCCGACGCTGCAAGGAAGAGAGGATAGCCATGGCTGAACTGTTGAAGGGTGCTCCCGTCGCTCGCGCTTTGACTGAGGAACTTGCTGCTCGCTGCGCAGCCCTGCGCGAGCGGGGCGTTGTTCCGACGTTGGCTATCGTGCGTGTGGGTGAACGCGAGGACGACCTATCCTACGAGCGCGGTGCGCTCAGGCGCTGCGAGAAGGTTGGCATTGAAGCTCGCCGCGTTTTGCTTCCCGCCGATGTTTCGCAGGACGAGCTGTTGGCGGCCATCGAGGACATCAATTCCGACCCCGCTGTTCATGGCTGCCTGATGTTCCGCCCGCTGCCCGCCGGCCTTGACGAGGACGCGGTTGCCTCGGCACTCGATCCCGCCAAGGACGTTGACTCCATGACGCCGGCTTCGCTGCTCACCACGCTTTCGGGGCGCGGCGAGGGTTTTGCCCCCTGCACAGCCGAAGCCGTGCTTGCTTTGCTGGATCATTACGGCGTTGAGCTGGATGGGGCCAAGGTCGCGGTCGTTGGTCGGTCGCTGGTGATTGGCCGTCCCGTTGCCGCCATGCTTACGGCTCGCAATGCAACCGTGACGACGTGCCATACGCATACGCATGACTTGGCCGCTGAGTGCCGTGCTGCCGACATTGTGGTTGCGGCCGTTGGACGCGCGCGTACGATTGGCGTGGATGCCGTTCGCGAGGACCAGACGATCATCGATGTTGGCATTAACTGGGATGAGGACGCTGGCAAGCTGGTGGGTGACGTCGATTTTGTTGCCGCGGAGCCGGTCGTTAACGCCATCACGCCCGTGCCGGGCGGCGTGGGCGCCGTGACGACGGCGATCCTCGCCAAACACGTGATCGAAGCGGCCGAGCGCGCATCGAAATAGGTTTTTGACCACAAGGGCTGCCGAGGCCGTGGTTTCGCCCTTTTTGCGCCGAAGCGATACACTGGTACCGTTTGATTTCTTCGCTCAAGGAGGATGCGCATGCCGTGCACAACGATTTTGGTTGGTAAGAACGCGAGCTACGACGGGTCGACGTTGGTTGCCCGCAACGAGGACTCGTCCAACGGGGTGTTTGAGCCCAAGCGTATGCGCGTGGTGCATCCCGACGAGCAGCCGCGTGTCTACACGAGCGTCCTGAGCCACCTGACCGTTGAGTTGCCCGACAATCCCATGCGCTACACGAGCGTCCCCGACGTCGTTCCCGGTCACGGTATTTGGGCCGAGGCCGGATTCAACGAGCTCAATGTTGGCATGTCCGCAACCGAGACGCTCACCACCAACGAGCGCGTCCGCGGTGCCGATCCGCTCGTGGACTATGTGCCCGCCAAGGGCAACGAGGGCGAGGACGGATACGTTCCGGCACAGTCCGGTGGCTTGGGCGAGGAGGACATGGTGACCCTGGTCCTGCCGTACGCCAAGTCCGCCCGCGACGGCGTACGCATTCTGGGTGACCTGCTCGAACGCTACGGCACCTACGAGAACAACGGCATCGCCTTTAGCGACGTGGACGAGATCTGGTGGCTCGAGACCATCGGCGGCCACCACTGGATTGCCAAGCGCGTGCCTGACGACGCCTATGTGACCATGCCCAACCAGCTGGGTATCGACAGCTTTGACCTGGATGACGCCGAGGGCGCCCAGGCCGACCACATGTGCTCCGCCGACTTGCGCGCCTGGATGGCCGAGTGGCATCTGGACCTGACGCTGGGCGTCGAGGGCGACGGCCCGGCTGCGGTCTTTAACCCGCGCGAGGCCTTTGGCTCGCACAGCGACAGCGACCACGTCTACAACACGCCGCGCGCGTGGTACATGCAGCGCTGTCTCAACCCCAGCGACGTGTGGGATGGCCCCGACGCCGACTACACGCCCGAGAGCGACGATATCCCCTGGAGCCGCGTGCCCGAGCACAAGGTGACCATCGAGGACATCAAGTACGTACTCTCGAGCCACTACCAGGGCACGGAGTACGATTGCTACGGTAGCAAGGGCACGCCCGCTACGCGTGGCGCATATCGCCCCATCGGCATCAATCGCAACAGCCAGCTCGCCGTGCTGCAGCTGCGCCCCTATGCGCAGCCTGTCTACCGCGCCGTGCAGTGGATGGCCTTTGGCTCCAACTCGTTTAACGCGCTGGTTCCGCTGTACGCCAACGTCGAGACCATGCCCGAGTACTATGCCGACACGCAGGCTCGCGTGACGTCCGAAAACTTCTACTGGGCAAATCGCCTGATCGGTGCCTTGGCCGATGTCCGCTTCCATGAGTGCGGTCGCGCGGTCGAGGATTATCAGGAGAAGGTCGGCGGCATGGGCCACAAGCAGATTCACGACGTTGACGCTGTCGTAGCCGCGCTGCCCGAAGCCGAGGTGCCCGCCGAGCTCGCCCGCGCCAACGAGGAGTTTGCCGAGCGTGTGCGCGTAGAGACCGATGCCCTGCTGGGCAAGGTGCTCTACACCACGAGCTGCGCCATGAAGAACTCTTTCGCGATGAACGACAACGTGAGGTAGGGATTTCCCGTCGATCGAATAGCGCTAAAACGCTTTGTCGCTTTCGCTCAATCTTGGGTACAAGAACGCCAATGCAGTTGTTTGTGATTGGAGACAACCATGGTTATGAAACTCGATCAGCTTGTTAACGGCGCCATCAACGTTGGCTTTGGCGCTGCCGCCGTTGCCGTCGAGGGCAGCAAGAAGGTTCTCGACGACCTCAGTACCAAGGGCGAGCAGGTCCGCAAGGACACCGCCACCCCCGATATCGCCCGCAGCGTGTCTGACATGTTCGAGCAGGCCGGCGGCACCATCTCCGACCTGACCGAGCGCTTGGGCATGCAGGGCGAGACCGCGGCTCAGCGCGTGCTTGACGAGCTCATCCTTGCCCGCGTCCGCGTCATGACCGCCCCCGAGCGCACGGCCTTCCTGGCCCATGTGCGCGACATCGTCGATTCGGTCGAGGACAACGTGACCTCGGTGCCCGTCGAGTCCGTTGAGCCCGACGACGCGAAGGATACCGAAGAGGCCGAGTAGCAGCGCAGATGGCAGATTCCACCACCGATTACAACAATCTAGATCCCTTGGGTGACGAGGCGGCGGTTGTCGATGAGGTCGATGCCGTCGTCTCGGGCGCTCGCAAGAAGCCGCGCGCTGTCGATATGGTGCCCGAGGAGCCCGACGCGATGGCGCCGGATGAGGAATACCAGCTCACGCCGGCGGGTCGCCGCGAGCGCATCGGGCAGATTGTTCGCCTGGTCAAAAAGTACCGCGTGTGGGATAACCTCACGCCGGTTCGTTTGCGCCGCCTGCTCGAGGAACTCGGCCCCATGTTCGTTAAGATGGGGCAGATTCTGGCCAACCGGTCCGAGATTCTGCCGCAACGCTTTTGTGACGAGCTGCGTCGTCTGCGCTCCGATGTGGAGCCGGTGCCGTACGAGGTCGTACTCAGTTGTCTGGAAGAAGAATACGGCCTGCGCCTGGGGGAGATGTTCGATGCGATCGACCCCAATCCGCTCGGTAGTGCATCGCTCGCGCAGGTGCACCGCGCTCGTCTGGTGACGGGCGAGGACGTGGCCGTCAAGGTGCAGCGCCCCGGTGCGCAGCAGGTTATGGCACAGGACATCGATATCATTCGCTCGGTGGTGCGCATCGTTTCCAAGTTTGTCAACACCGATCAATTCGTTGACCTGCACGGCGTAGTCGAGGAGTTGTGGACCTCGTTTCGCGAGGAGACCAACTTTTTGGCCGAGGCCAAAAACCTCAACGACTTCTACGAGTTCCATAAGAGTGTTCATGGCGTGACGTGCCCTAAATCCTATCTGGACCTGTGCACCGAGCACGTGGTGGTTATGGACTACGTCGACGGCATTTCGATTGCCGATCCTGAACGCTTGGTGGCCGAGGGCTATGACTTGGAAAAGATCGGTGCCGCAATCGTCGAGGATTACTCGACGCAGGTGCTCGATGACGGCTTTTTCCATGCCGACCCGCATGCGGGAAACATTATTCTCAAGGACGGCATCGTTTACTTTATCGACTTGGGCATGGTCGGACGCATGTCGAGTCACGATCGCGGTATCGTCAAGGACATGATTTTCGCCGTGGCCGAGGGTGACGTGCCCAAGCTCAAGGATTCGCTCATGCGCTTCGCCGTGACGCGTGGCGACTCGGCTGAGCTCGATCATTCGGCCTTTTTGTCCGATTTGGACTTTATCGTGGCTGACTTTGCAGGCCTTGACCTGAAGGATCTGGATATCGGCGAGTTTTTGACCTCGCTGTTAAACCTGGCGCGCAAAAACGACGTTGAGCTGCCGAGCGTGGTAACGATGTTCGCGCGCGGCATGGTGACGCTCGAGGGTTTGCTGACCGAGTACATGCCCAACGTCAACATGATCCAGATCATCCAAACGCACATTAAAAACGAGAAAAGCACCTATACGCGCGTGCGCGACATGGGGCGCGATCTTGCCGCGAGCAGCTATCGCGCGGCGAAGGGCTCGCTCGAGGCGGCCGAGTATCTTGGCCTGGCTTCGCGCATGCTCACGCGCGGCCAGCTTAAGGTGAACACGCAGATCATGAGCAGCGATAAGGCGCTGCGACAGCTGGGCGGAATTATCGACCGTATGTCGATGGCAATTGTGATTGCTGGCCTGTTTATCGGTTCGTCGGTGGTGTACTACGCGCGCATCGAGCCGGTTGTGTTTGGTATCCCGGTCATTGGCTTTATGGGCTACGTCAGCGCACTGGTGCTGGCGCTTATGCTGGGCCGCAATATCTGGCTCAACAGTCACGGCGGCAAGCACTAGAGGCCGCGACCGTCACCGCATTTTCCTATCGCAAACAATAGCTTTTACCTTGGGCTTCGCCTGCGTGCGAGGCCCTTTTGCGTGATACCATTTTGACGGTAATAATCGATGGCCTAGATGGTGGTGCGGAGACGCACGAATGCGCGGTTTACCTGCGCGTTTGGGAGAATTGGGGTGCAAGTCCCCGGCTGTACCAGTAACCGTAATTCCTCTTGGCTCGGGATGTTCGCGTCGCAGATCGGACGACGTGCCCGAGTCGTTAAGGTTAAGTCGGATCGCCTCCCATCTTGCATGCGGCTGCGGCGTATGCCGCCGGTGTGCATAGGGCTCTGGAGGGAAGGGGACCCCGATGGGGGAACTCGAGCGCAACATGCGCGATGACGTGGGGCAGCCTCAAGGCAACGCTCCAAGTACAGACAATGGGAGACAAATGGATATGTTTGTGGACGAGCGCCAGCGCGTCTCGCATCGCCGTGGCGCAATTGCGCGCGGCGTAGCCAAGCGCGGCCTGGTGGCATTCCTGGCCTTCGCGATGGCCTTTGGCACCACGCCGGCTCAGCTGTGGGCCGAGGGCGCCGAGGGCATTGCCGAGGCTGTGGCTCAGGCTGCGACGCCGGACGAGAACGGCTCTGGTGAGTCCGCGACAAGCCCCGCTGCCGACCTCAATGCGAGCGGCGTGGTGGCGAATGGGGGCACTGCCGAGCAAGATGCCGCCGCGACAATTTCGGGCCCTACCGACAAGACTGAGGACGATAGCGCTGCAGGCAATGAGGCGCCGGTTGCATCGACGTCCGATGCCTCGAAGCAGGACGCCGCCGTTGTCTCTGCCGCTGGAGAGGCCAAGACTCAGCCTGCCAAGGCCGAGAGCCAGGATGTCTCTGCCACGTGCTCCGTCGTCGGCACCGACGCCAAGGGCGCCCAGCAGACCTGGACCGCCGCGCAGCGGATCACGCTGAAGGAGGGCTCGACCGCGGCCGACCTCTCCGAGCAGCTCTTCAAGCAGGCCGGCCTGACCACCGATTATGATCCCAACGGCACCTGGGGCTGGGCGCTCAACACGATCACGTCGCCCTTCGATAAGGACCGCAAGCTCGGCAACGACTCGGCGACCGGCGCGTACTGGCAGCTGTTCGTCAACGGCAGCGCCTCCGAGGTCGGCGCGGGCGGCTACACGCTCAAGGACGGCGACTCCGTCGTCTGGTGCTACTCGAAGTACGGCGACCCCGCGCCCGAGCAGGTTTCCGTCACGATGGAGATTATTGGCAAAAAGACCGGGATAGCTCAGCGTTGGACGAACCCGTCGATCCAGGTGTTTGTTAAGGGCACGTCGATCAAGGATGCCTCCGCTGCTTACTTCGATGCCCTTGGCATAAAGTCAAAAATGTACGACGAATTTGGCTATTGGGGCGTCTATAGTCTCGTATCTCCGCTTGATGGCATCGAGCTGTCGGGTGTATGGTCGTTCTTTGTCAACGGCGTTCCTGGGTCTCAGCTCGATAGCGATTATGTGCTCAAGTCTGGCGACAAAATCGTCTGGGCTTTTGCTCCCGGCGATACTGTGCCCGGCGTCGACAGTGTTGTTGTTGACCCGGGTGCCGCACGTCCTAACTGGGATAGCGATTGGCCTGGTTATACGAGCGCCGACAAAGTAACCGACGCTCCTGTGCCCACGAAAGACGCTGAGGCAAAATGGGTGAGCGAGCTCAAGGGCTCGAACGAATGGAGCAAGGGTATTTCCGACCCGTTGCTGGTCGGTGACTACCTCTACGTGGCCGTTGGTTCCAAGCTGCTCAAGAAAGATGTCGACACGGGTGAGACCGTTGCCGAATCGCCTTTGGCGGCAAAGATCGATTCGACCTCGCGTATGGTATACACTGGCGGCGTGATGCTCGTGCCGCTTTCGAGCGGTCGCCTGCAGGCGCTGACGGTTGATGCTCTGGCGACGGTTTGGGTAACCGATGAGTTGCCTGCTGGCCCCGATGGTGCTCAGCAGTCTCTTGCGTCCATTACGGTTCGTGACGGCTTTGCCTACTTTGGGACGGCATCGGCCAGCTGGTCCGACTCGAGCGACGGCTACCTGCTCTGCGTGCGCATCTCCGATGGCAAGGTTATGTGGCAGCATAAGAACGAGAACAGCAAGGGCTATTACTGGGCCGGCTTGGCGTTCTCGGGCAATTATGGCGTCATCGCAGATGATTCCGGTACGGTGAGCACGGTCGACCCCGAAACTGGAAAGACCGTTGCGTCGCTCAAGATTGCCGAGCGCGTGCGCACGACGGTGCTGGTCGATGGATCGATTGCCTATGTCGTGAGCGCCGATGGCGTTTTGCATAAGCTTTCGGTTGGAACGGACGGAACCCTTTCTGAGCTTGGCAAGGTGACGTTTGGTGGCAGCTCGACCTCGACGCCGGTGCTGGCCAACGGCAAGATTGTGGTCGGAGGCTCATCGACCGAATCCTTTATGGGCGGTTATCAGAACAAGTACACGTATCACTACGGTCAGCTTGCAGTGATTGATGCCGAGACGCTTTCCGTGGACTATTCCATTTGCAAGGCGGACGGTAGCTATATTCGTCAGGGGGCTTCGGGCGGCGGTGATGTAAAGTCGCAGCCGGTCGTTTCTGTCCAGAATGGCGAGACGTACGTCTACTTTACGTCCAACAACAACCCGGGCGGCATCTATCGTTACCGTATTGGCGATGACGAGGCCGAACTGCTTTATACGCCCGTGGCGGGCGACCAGCAGTACTGCATGGCTTCTATTTCGGTCGGATCCGATGGTTCACTCTACTATGTCAATGACTCGGGCAAGCTGTTTGCTGTCAAGGGTAATGGCCAAAGGGTCAAACGCTATACCGTGACGTTCGACGCAAACGGTAAGGATGCGGCGATGCCCGATTCTCAACGCGTGAAGGAAGGCAAGGCGGCGACGGAGCCCTCGACTCAGCCACAGTGCAAGGGCTACACTTTCGGCGGTTGGTTCACCGATGAGGCTTGCACGCAGGCGTATGACTTCAGTACGCCAGTGACGGCCGATCTGATACTGTATGCCAAGTGGACCAAGAATGCCACCAACCCTGGCGGCAATGGCGGTTCTGGCACTAATGGTGGCAACGGTGGCGCTGGCAACGGTTCCGGCGCTGGCGCTGGCACTGGCACGGGTTCCGGCTCCGGCTCTAAGGGCCAGCAGGCCGGCGGCGCTATCGCCCCGGGTCATAAGCCGACGACCAAGACGACGGTGTCGACCAAGACCGAGACCAAGGACAACAAGTCCGACAAGAAGGACACCGATAAGTCCGATAAGAAGGACGAGAAGAAGTCTGACAAGAAGGACGGCAAGTCCGACAAGAAGTCCGATTCCAAGTCCGATACGGGTGCTGCTTCCACGACCACTGCTAAGAAGTCCTCTAGTGCCTCCGAGCAGGAGGCTGGCACCAACCCGCTCGCCATTGTTGGCGTTGCCGCCGGCGTCATCGGTCTCGCCATCGTCGGCGTGTTCGTGTTCACCAAGCGTCGGTAGGTGAGGGCTGTGTCCAATAAATCCAAGGACGCTGACCCCAAGCAACCAGATTCCTCGTTCATTCAGTTCGACGATGCAAAGCAACAGGGCGCCGCTTCGGCGGCGTCCGCCCCTCGTCGCAAGGCGCTCCTTGGCGTTTTGACTGCCGCGTGCACCATTCTGATCGTCGTCTCGCTGGGCTTCGTCCATCCTTCCGAGAGCGGCGCCTGGTCCATCGACTGGATCATTCGGGCCGTGACGGGGGAGAGCGTCGTCACCAAGGACACCAAGGCGTCTGGCTCGACTATGGCTTCGGGCGAGGCCAGTTCCGAGGACTCCAAGTCATCGAATGACGCAAAAGATGAGTCCAAGTCCAAGGACGATTCCGAGTCTTCAAACAAGGAATCGGACAAGAACTCGGATAACAAGAAGTCCGAGGACCAGGACGGCAAGAAGTTTGGCGATAAATCCGCTGCCCAAAATACGGGAGCCGGTGATACTTCCAATGCGTCTGGCGGTGGCCAGTCGTCTGATGGAGCCTCATCCTCTAATGGTGGAAACGCCTCCTCGGGCGGCCAGAGCGGCTCGCAGGAGTCCAGCTACGTAACAGTGACGGTTTCGGTCACATCGAGCGCTGTGGGCAATCCTGTGTCTTCTGGTGGCACCTTTACCTTTAACGAAGGCGTTACCGTCTACGATGCCCTGTGCGCGCTGGGTCTTTCTGTCAACGCACATGGCTCGTCGTACGGCACATATGTCTCCGCGATTGGTGGTTTGGCCGAGAAACAGTACGGCGGCACGAGCGGCTGGATGTACTCCGTCAACGGCACAACGCCTATGACGGCCTGCAGCAACTACGTTCTCTCCAACGGCGACAACGTGGTCTGGTATTACGTTACAGGCTAGAGGCCTCGACATAGCGCGCCAGACGGGCGGTTCGGACAGACATCCGGGCCGCCTGTTTTTCATGCGAATGGGACTGGGTCGCCGGGTCTTTCGGCAAACAAAAAAACCGGTTGGAACGGGAATTCCAACCGGTTATACATTCAAGCAAATAGCGAATCGACTACGACCGTGCGCCCTCGAGAAAGAAGCGACGGCTGAAGTAGTTGTACCAGGTGACCAAGAACGTGGCGATGGCCTTCATGGCCTGGTAGCCGATACTCAAAAACGTGACACCCACAAACATGTACAGGTCGTTGAGGCCCAGACCGATCACCGACAGGATGGTGAAGATCGTGAACTCGCGCTTGCGGCTCATGCCCTCGCGATGGTCGAACACGTACTTCATGCTGAGCCAGTAGTTGACCACGACGGACGTGATGAACGAAACCGTGGTGCTCATCAAAAAGTCGAGGTGGAACAGCTCGACGAGCGCAATGAGCATACCCCAGTCGATGCCAAAGGAGATAAGGCCCACGACAGCGAACTTGAGGAACTGCTTAGTATGAGGTTGTGCCAGTGCCTTGCGCACGTAATCACATCCAATGCGTTGATGAATCGAGCAGAGGATACTTTAGAGCTTTTGCAAGGGAAACGTAAGGTCTTTGCCAAGAACTATACGAACTCGCCAAATTATCAAGTGCTAATCCGCAAACGTTGAAAATTTGCCCGTAAACGAGCGGCACCCACGGACGATACTGCGCTGAGCGCGCGTCGTCCGTGGGCGCCGTAATGCTGCAGGGGTGTCGAGCTATTTGGTCTCGTCGCCCTCCAGGAAGATCTTTCGGGTCACAAAGTTGTAGACCATGACAAGCGCGGTGGCGCAAATCTTGGCGATATTGGCTTCGAGCCCCAGACCGGCGTTGAGCGCCAGCACGATACCGTCGTTGAGCACCAAACCGATCACGGACAGCACGACAAAGATAATGAACTCGCGGCGGCGGCTCATGCCCTCCTTGTGCGCAAACACGTACTTCATGCTGGCGAGGTAGTTAAAGATGAGTGAGATGATAAAGCCGCTGGTGTTGGCGATTAGGATGTTGAGGCCCAGACCGTAGTGGAGCAGATTCATAATGCCAAAGTCGATGACCGTGGCAATGACACCGACGACGCCAAATTTCATGATCTGCGCAAGGAGCTTTTGCATGGTACCTGCCTTATGGTGGCGCCGGGGCGCCGTGGGGATGACAAACTCAGCAAGTTTAGCCAATCCCCGCGGGTGGGGCTAGACGCGCTCTTCGATAGCACCGTTTCTATATGCATCGAGCAGCTGGCGCAGATCCTGGATCTGGCTGCGAATCTTGGCGCCAGTATCGGTGTCGCTCACCATGCGGCGACGGTCTGCTTGGTCAAAACGGTTGGTCTCGCTTTCGATGTCCACGTTGCGCGTGAGTGCCTCGGCAACCGTCGTAAAGGCCCGGTGCGACTTGAGGCGGCAGCCGCGCGAGCTCGAGATGAGCGTATAGCCGGCGATACCCGTCTTGGGATGGTAAGCGCGGCAGAAGCCGCCATCGATGACCAGCAGTTTGCCCTCGGCGCGGATGGGCTGCTCACCCTTGGTGGTTTTAACGGGCGTGTGGCCGTTGATGATGTGGCCGGTCGGTGAACATGCCATGGGCGCGACGCCAAACTCGCGCATGATGTCGTCGCAGACCGAGGGCGACTTGGTAAGCGTAAAGTACGGGTCCATCGGCTCGACCCACGTGCTCTTGTCGGCAATGTAGGCGCGCTCGAAGGTGCGCACCACGCGTCCGCTGGCGGGTGAGTTAAAGCCGATCCACAGGTACCACATCCAGTCGAGGGCATCGCGGTCGCCGACGCGCCAGGCGCGGCGGGCGATATGGTCGCAAAAATCAAAATAATCGCGACCGGCGTGCCAGGTACCCAGGCAGTTCATGCTGCTAAAGGTGCCGTCTTCGTTGAGCGGCACGCAGCCGTGGAAGAGTAGATTGCCGTTGGCGACCTTATACATGGAGCCGTGGGTATAGAGGAAATCGATGTGGCGATGTAGATGATCGGCGGTGACAAACTCGGACACGAGCTTGTCGATGATGTGCTGCTCCTCGGGTGTGAGCGTGTAGGGGTCCGCCGGATCGACGGTGGGGAAGTCGTTGGTCGTGAGCGGCCATACGCTGCCGTCGGCGAGGGTGACCGTGCCGGCGTCGTGGTCGACCTTGTCGAGCAGCAGGCGGTCGGCCATGTCGAACTCCGGGTGACGCTGGATAATCTGGCCCTCGAGCTTAAAGAGCAGGACGTTGATGGCTTTGATCAGCGGGCTGATGGGCTCGCCGGCGATATAGGTGGCGTCGGCGAAGGCGACAAGCTCGCGCAGCGAGATGCCATAGTCGTTTTCGAGAATCTCGTAGTTGTCGTAGCGCAGGTTGTTGCGCAGCACCGTGGCGATGCAGGCGGGCTCGCCGGCAGCGGCGCCCATCCACAGCAGGTCGTGGTTGCCCCACTGGATGTCGAGTGAATGGTAGGTGAGCAGGCGGTCCATAATCTTGGCCGCGCCGCCACCGCGGTCGAAGATGTCGCCCACCAGGTGCAGGTGGTCGACGGCCAGGCGCTTGATGAGCGAGGCAAGCGACTCGATAAAGTCGTCGGCGCTTGCGGTCTCCAGGATGGACTCCACGATGCGCTCGTGATAGCGCACGCGATAGTTGTTCTCGTCCGGGTGCGTGTGCAGCAGCTCGTCGATGATATAGGCGTAATCGCGTGGGATGGCCTTACGCACCTTGGAGCGCGTATAACGGCTCGAAAGCGAGCGGGCAACCACAATGAGTTGGTCAAGCATCGTCTTGTACCAGGTGGGCGAGTCCTCGCGCTGGCTGCGGACCAGCTCGATCTTCTCGTGCGGGTAGTAGATGAGCGTGCACAGCTCGCCCTTTTCGTCAAAGGAAAGCGTGCCGCCAAAAATCTCGTCGACATGCTCGCGCACGACGCCCGAGCAGTTGTTGAGGATGTGCATAAAGGCTTCGTACTCGCCATGCACGTCGCTCATAAAATGCTCGGTGCCTTTGGGCAGGTTGAGGATGGCCGAGAGATTGATGATCTCGGTAAACGCGGATTGCTCGGTGGGAAATTGTTTCGACAGCAGGCGCAGATACTTGAAGTCTTGCGGATTGCGATCGAATGCGACCATGAAACACCTTCCGATGGGGTTGGTAAAACTGATAAACAGCGTCAAACGTTTATCAGTATGCGCCGCTTTTGTTTCGATTGGGGATGGGCGGCCGAATTGTTAGCCGAACGGTTTGGTAAATCGATTTAGTGGAGGTAGATATGGCGGTTGAGTGGAGACGACAGAAGGTGTTTTCTCAGATATTTATGCGTGGGGTCGGTGGAGACGATGGTGGTAAAGATGTTCGCTATTATTGGTTCGATTTGGTAAATAGTGGACATATGTACCGTATATAGGCTCACTGTGCGATAATTTGCGCAGCAATGAGTAAGGAGCCTCATATGAGTGATTTTGTCCTGACCTGTGAATCCGCCGCCGATCGAACTCGGGAGTTCTTTGAATCGCGCAATATCCCTGTCGTGTGTTTTCATTACGAGATCGACGATGTTGTCTATACGGACGATCTGTATCAGTCGATTACGCCGGACGAGTTTTTTGCCCAGATATCCGCGGGCGCCATGCCCAAGACGTCTCAGGTGAGCGTGGGTGAGTACGAGGAGTTTTGGGAGCCGCTTGTTGCCGAGGGTAAAGACGTGCTGCACCTGACGTTGTCGTCGGGTATTTCGGGTACGTATGGCTCGGCTTGCGTTGCGGCGCAGATGCTCGCCGATCGCTATCCCCAGGGCGGTAAGGTGCGCGTCATCGATTCGCTGGCGGCGTCTTCGGGCTTTGGCCTGCTGGCGGAATGTGCCGCCGACGTGCGCGATAGCGGGGCTTCACTCGACGAGACGGCTGCCTGGATCGAGGAGCACAAGCTCAACCTGCACCACTGGTTCTTCTCGACCGATCTGTCGAGCTACCTGCGCGGCGGTCGCATTTCGGCTGCGAGCGCGATCATCGGCACGGCGCTTAAGATTTGCCCGCTTATGACGGTCGATTGCGAAGGTGGGCTGTCGCCACGTGAGAAGATTCGCACTAAGAAGCGCGCGATTTCCGAGATGGCTAAGACCATGATGGCACACGTGCAGGACGGTGCGGATTATTCGGGTAAGTGCATCATGTCGCACTCGGCGTGCCGCGAGGATGCCGAAGCAGTTGCGGCGCTGATCGAGGAACAGATTCCGCAGCTTAAAGGCAAGATTGAGATCAATAACATCGGTACTCTGATTGGCTCGCATACCGGACCTGGTACGGTGGCGCTCTTCTTTATGGGCGACAAGCGCGTGGATTAGTTTGCCCCATCACATCGCTGCATGATTGCTCAAACGAAAACGGCCCGCCTCACGTTTGTGGGGCGGGCCTTGCTGTTGGGGTTAGCGTTTCTTTCCGCGGAAGAAGAAGCCGTGCAGTGACGGCTTGAGGCCGCGGTTGGCGCGATGCTCCTCGACGCGCTCGTGGATCGAAGCGACGCGCTCGATGACTTCGTCGGGAATCGGCACGTCGGGATTCATGTTCTCGACCTGGCTGACCTCGGCGGCGGAGACCTGGTCGATAATGGGCACATCGTCGTGCGAGATGACAGGTGTGGCGTCTTCCTTCATCTTGCGATAACGCTGCATCATGCCGGTCTGTAGCTGCTGGGCCGAAGGCGGCGTCCAGATGATGGCGTTGGCGCCGGCGGCGATGGTTTCACGGATGCTCTCTGGCGTCTTGCCGCCCGGCGCGATGAGCGGCAGGTTGGGATAGTGCTTGCGCAGCTCGCGTAGGACCTGGGGCGTGTTCTTGCCGGCGGCGATGTTGAAAATCTTGGCTCCAGCGCGCACCTTGGCGTGGGCATCGTCGTCGCAGCGAACGACCGTAGCGATGACGGGGATGTCGGCGATGTTGGTGATGTGCTCGACCATCTCGGCGGTGGCGGGGGAGTTGACCACGCATCCCGCCGCGCCCTGCATCTCGGAGACGGCTGCCATCTGCACGGAGCGCTTACCAGTGGTGGTGCCACCGCCCACACCTACAAAGACCGGGCACTCGGCGACGGTCAGCAGCGCTTGCGTAATGGCGGGCTGCGGCGTGAAAGGGTAGACCGCAAAGACGGCATCGGCGTTGGAGTTGCGGATAACCGCGACATCGGTGGTGTAAATGAGCGACTTGATGCGGCGGCCAAAGAGCGTGAAGCCGCTGGCCTCCTCAATCTCGTCAGGCATGCGAAGGGCCGCCTTGCGCAAACGCCCGTCGATGGGCAGCGGCTCCATGGGGAGCAGTCCGTTGGGGGTCACGGCTACCTGGGGCTCGGTGAACTCGTCTGCGAGCTCGACCTCGGAGAAATCGACCGAGGCGACGATGTCCTCGTGAACCTCGGCGGGCACATCGATGGGGGATTGGTCGTTTGCCGCGGCAGGCGTGTCGAAGGAGCTGGTGCCGACGAAGGCGTCGACGCGCTCATTTAGATCGTTGAGGGTATCCATGGAGGCTCGATTCTATGTGATGACGGCCGGCAGGGTGCCGGCAGCGTTGTGCTTGCTAAACCGTTTGACGAGTTGATTTTTCCCCGCCGCGCCATCCGTTAGACCGAAGGGCCGGCGAACGTGAAGGAGCTGTGGTGGCGGGGATCGAGGTGCTATCTTGAAAGTCCCGTTTAAAAGAGAGGTGACGCGGTATGGAATTTTCGGCAATGTTGGGCTCGATTGGCCTATGCGTGGGCGCAATCGTAGCCGCCGCGGTCATCTACTTTGTGGTCACGGCCATTAAGGGCAAAAGGGCCGAACGCAAGGAGCGCACGATGCTTAAACGGCATCGCGACCAGCAGGGCAAACGCGCACGGAGATAGCTTGTTGAGTTTTGGATCCGTGCGCTAACTGCGTTTTCGGATCAGGGCAATGTAGAAGCCCTCAAAGTCGCGGCTGGGCGGAATGGTGAGCGTGCCGGGCAGGCCGTTGGCGATGGCCGATACCTGACCCGCGGCAATGGCTTCGGTCAGGGCGTTGGACTCGATGCGCGGCTCCTCACCAGCTTCCTGGGCGCGGCGTGCCTCACTTTCGCTCGGCGTGCCATCGAGGGGGATAAGCTCGCAGTCCATGTGCTTGTCGAGGGCCTCTTGCAGGGCGTCCTCGTTTTCCTGCGGCAAGATCGAACAAGTCGAATAGACGAGCGTGCCGCCCGGTTTGAGGGCTCCCATGGCGCGGTCCAGAAGTGCTCGCTGCGAGCGGGCGCACCTGCTCAGCAACTGCTCGGTGAGGCCGCGCAGGCTCTTCTCGTTGCCGCTGACGACTGTGCCCGTGCCGGTGCAGGGAGCGTCGAGCAGGATACGGTCAAAGCGGAAGAACTCGTCGAGCTCGCGTGCGTCGATGCGCATGACGGGCACGTTTTTTGCGCCTTGGCGGTGGAGGTTGGCTTCGAGCTTCTCGGCGCGGGGAATGCTCATCTCGCAGGCGGTAAGGTGCGCCTGGCCCTGCGTGAGGGCGGCGATCTGCGTCGTCTTGCCACCGGGGGCCGCGCACATGTCCAGGATGTCCTCGCATGCCTGGGCGCCCAGGACCAACGGCGGCATCATGGACGACAGACTTTGCAAGTAGATCTTGCCGTCGCGGTAGATGTCGAGGTCCCACAGGTCGGAAACCTGGGCGTCGGGCAGGATGAAGGCGTCTGGGTACCAGGCGACGGGGTTGTGGGCGATGCCGGCGGCATCGAGCGCCGCAGCGATGTCCTCGGCGGTTGCCTTGAGCGTGTTGGCGCGCAGCGTGACCGGGCGTGTGGCCGCGGCGCCGAAGCCCTTGATCATGAGCTCGGCATCGGCGGGCGCATAGGCGCCGGCGACCGTGTCGACCATAAAGCGCGGCAGGTCGGCGGCGCAAGGAAGGGCGGCAAGCTGGTCGGAAAGCTCGGTGGCGGCAAACTGCCTGAGCTTGAGCTCGGCCTTGACCTGCTTTTTCTGCTTACGACGACGCGGCTTGGACATCCGTCTTTCCTTCCCATTCCGTTACATGTCGAGTGTTTAGTACTGGCTCTCGTGCTTGCTAAAGAAGTCGAAGCGCGGGGGCAGCGGCTTCACGCGGTGCTCGCCGGGCTTCTCGCCCAGGATCTCCACGAACTCGTCCGTGGAGGCAAAGATGTTATCCCAGCTAAAGAAAGCGACCGGGTCGACGTCGAAGTACTCGCAGATGAGCTCGCAACCGGCCGGCACAATACCGTGCATCAGGACGGTCGCCACGCGCAGCTCGGTAAAGGCGTCGACAAGGGCCTGCGTCATCGCGGCATTGGCCGGCTCGCCCTCGAGCTTGTTGGCGGCCTTGGAGGCGTCGCTCCAGCGCTTGTTGGCGGCGCGCAGGTAGTCGTCGCACACGGCAAGCGCGCGGTGCGTCTCGAACTTGTACATGGCCTGCTCAAAGGCGAGGGCTGCCTGCTGGGCGGCTTCGACCACGGTGTCAGAAGCGGCACCGGCGGGGATGCAGCCGTTGCGGTAGGGGCTCTCGTCGCCTTCCTTGACGGCGACGCCGTAGAAGCAGCTGCGGGCCAGACGGTTGAACACGCCGGTCAAAAGGGCGCTCTCCTTAAGGGCCGGGTCGATAACGCGCTTGTCGTCGCAGGCGCGTACCTCGTTGCCGTCCTTGTCCTTGCCGGTCACACGCGTGTCGTATGCCTTGGGGCTAAAGCTCACCGGCTTCTCGGATAGGCCGAGCGACAGCCAGTGCGCGCGCATCTGCTCGCAGGTGTAGTGGTTGAGCAGGTCGTCTGCCGGCGGGGGAGGCGTCTGCGAGGACGAGCTGGCCTTTTTGCCCATGTAGAGCAGGTGATAGCAGGCGCTGACGGTGCTCTGCGTAAGGTCCCAACCCAGGGCCTCCCACATGGCGGTTTGCGCGATGCAGTAGAAATAGATGTTGTCCTGACCGATGAACTGGTAGATCTGCGCGTCGTCCGAGCACCACCAGTCGCGCCAGTCGAGCGAGCTGTGCTGGTAGGTGGGCACGGGGACCTGCGTGGAATCGGCGGCGGGCTCGCCCATGAGGGCGGCATCCTGGGCGGCGACGCCCTCGGTC
>UQNH01000026.1:0-22488 GCA_900542365.1 uncultured Collinsella sp.
TTTCCTTTGCGTGCGGAACTCGCGATAAACTTAATTCCGCGCCGCTCCCCGCCCGCGCCGGGCAAGCCCTCCCTTGTACTCCATTTCACTAAAGTGTATGATTCTGAACGTTACATGACTCACTTTACCTAACTAAAGTGCTATCGAGGGGGAATACCATGAATACCGATATGTCTCGTCGTCAGTTTGTTGGTCTAGCCGGCTCGCTCGCCACGGTGCTTGGCCTTGGTCTTGTCGGCTGCGGCGGTGGTGCTGGCAAGGGCTCCGCTGCTGGTTCTGCCGCGGCCAAGGATGTGAAGGGCGCCGCGGAGTCCAAGAAGCTCGTGGTGGGCTTTGACAAGTCCTACCCTCCGTACGGCTTTGTGGGCGATGACGGCGAGTACACGGGCTTTGACCTTGACCTTGCCAAGGCCGTTGCCGATAAGCAGGGCTGGGATGTCGATTACGAGGCCATCGATTGGGATGCCAAGGACACGCTGCTCAACTCCGGCGCCATCAACTGCATCTGGAACGGCTTTACCATGGAGGGCCGCGAGGACGACTACACGTTCTCCGAGCCGTATATGCTCAACGAGCAGGTGTTGGTGGTCAAGAAGGACGCGGGTATCAAGAGCTGGGACGATCTTGCCGGCAAGACCGTGATTACCCAGACTGATTCCGCTGCGCAGGATGTGCTCGAGGGCGACCAGAAGGATCTGGCCGCGACGTTTGCCACGCTCGATACCATCGGTGAGTACAACACGGCGTTTATGCAGCTCGAGAGTGGTGCGGTCGATGCCGTTGCCTGTGACCTCTCGATCGCTCAGTATCAGCTGGCCGCCAAGCCCGATGCCTATACGCAGCTCGACAAGCCGCTGTCCAGCGAGCACTACGCCGTCGGCTTTAAGAAGGGCGACACCAAGTCGGCCGATGCTGTAACCGAGTCACTCAAGGCGCTCTACGAGGGCGGCACGGTCAAGGACCTGTGCGATAAGTATGCAGATTACGGTCTATCCTTCGACAACTGGGTTCTCAAATAGCCACAGCACCCAACCTTGCGGCTCCAACCCTCCTCGCGTACCAAAGTACGCTTCGTCGGGCTTGTCGCTCGCAATCTTGGGCACTGTGCCTATTTGAGAGTAAAATCCGCTGTTCCGTTACTGTGAAAGAGAGCTTGGGTTGTCTATTCAGGTCATGATGCAGATGCTTGGCCAGGGATTCTTGGTCAGCTTGCAGCTGTTTGTGCTGACGTTGCTCGGGTCGATTCCGCTGGGAATCCCCGTGGCGTTTATGCGCATGAGCAAGGTCGCGCCGCTGCGTTGGATTGCGCGCATCTATATTTCGGTGATGCGCGGCACGCCGCTTATGCTGCAGATGTTTGCGATCTACTTTGCCCCGTACTACGTGTTTGGCATCTCGCTCACGCCCGATTCCAAATGGACGGCGTGCGTCGTGGCATTCATCATCAACTACGCCGGCTACTTTGCCGAGATCTATCGCTCGGGCCTGCAGTCGATTCCGCGCGGTCAATATGAGGCCGCCGAGGTGCTGGGCTACTCGCGTCTGCAGACGTTTCTGTATATCGTGATGCCGCAGGTCGCCAAGCGTATTCTGCCGGCGATGGGCAACGAGATCATCACACTGGTCAAGGACACGTCGCTGGCGTTTGCCATTGGCGTGGGTGAGATGTTCTCGACCGCCAAGGCGCTGGTCGCTTCGCAGGTGAGCATGGTGCCGTTTGCGATTGCGGCGTTGATCTACTGGGTCTTTAACTTTGTGGTCGAGATGCTGCTGGGCGCTGCCGAAAAGAAGCTGGACTATTATCATGACTAACTCAGTGATGAAAATCGAAAGCGCGCGTAAGGCGTTTGGCGGCAATGAGGTGCTCAAGGATATCTCACTCGAAGTCAAGCGCGGTGAGGTCGTGGCGATTATCGGGCCTTCGGGTGGCGGTAAGTCCACGCTGCTGCGCTGCGCTACGCTGCTCGAGACACTCGACGGTGGCTCGCTTTCGTTTGGCGACCTTGCGGTTGCGACGGATGTGGGATCGGGCGCGGTCTATGCGAAGGGAGATGTTCCCAAGCAGGCGCGCTCGCGATTCGGCCTGGTGTTCCAAAAGTACAACCTGTTCCCGCACTATACCGTGATGAAAAACATCATCGACGCGCCGATCCGCGTGCTTAAGCGCCCGCGCGAGCAGGCGGAAGCTCGTGCGTATGAATTGATTGCTCAGATGGGGCTTATGGGCAACGAGAATAAGGTTCCGTGTGAGCTTTCGGGCGGTCAGCAGCAGCGCGTGAGTATTGCCCGCGCCCTAGCGCTCGACCCGGAGATCCTGTTCTTTGACGAGCCGACCTCGGCGCTCGATCCCGAGCTGACGGCCGAGGTGCTGCGTGTCATTAAGGACCTCGCTGCGCAGAACATGACGATGGTGATCGTGACCCACGCAATGCAGTTTGCGCGCGATGTTGCCGACCGCGTGGTCTTTATGGATGGCGGTCGTATTGTCGAGGAGGGTCCTGCCGAGCAGGTCATCGACCATCCGTGCGAGCGGCGCACGCGTGAGTTCTTGAGCCGTATCGAGGGATAGGCTCAGGTATTTACTCAACTATTAATTGAGGCGAAGCCGCCACAGGTCTTACGGTCTGTGGCGGCTTTTTGTTTACATCGACGGGGTTCAATAATTGCCTCACAAGCTTGTCTCTTCCTCTCGCCGCCTGTATTCATACGTGTGCCGAAAGGTATGCATGGACAGCCGCCCGTGAGGGTAGGGTGGTGGCATAGGACATTTGGAGGGTGAGTCGGCTCGGCTGCCGACCATGCTGCTCCCGGGACGGCACCGACCGCGAACCCTCCCCGTTGGCGTCGCGCCTTGCGCGCGGCCCTGCAAGGAGGTCATCATGGGTGCTCCCAAGACCGGTAACGTAAGGAACGTGGTGCTCGTAGGCCAAGGCGGGGTGGGCAAGACTTCACTCGCCGAGGCCATGCTCCACCTTTCCGGCAAGACCGCCCGCCTGGGCGGCCACGACGGCACCAAGCCCACGCTCGACTATGACCCCGAAGAGGTCAAGCGTGCGTTTTCCATCTCGACGACCATTGCGCCGATCGACTGGAAGGGCGCTCGTATCAATGTGCTCGATGCCCCGTGCTATCCCGATTTTATCGGCGACGCCTTTGCCGCGATGAGCGTCTGCGAGACGGCTCTGTTTGTGGTCGACGCCGAGGCCGGCCCGCAGCCTACGACGGTTAAGCTCTGGTATGCCGCCGAGGACCTACGCCTGGCACGCGCGGTGTTCGTAAACCGCCTGTCGCGCTCCGAGGCCAGCTTTGCGACCACGATGGACCTGCTGCAGGAGCGCTTTGGCACGCGCCTGGGCGCCGTGACCCTTCCCTGGGGCGAGGGCGAGGACTTTGACGGCATCATCGACCTGGTGCGCATGAAGGCGCGCCACTGCAACGGCGCCGAGGCCGTTGAGTCGGAGATTCCCGAGGAGTATCGTGCCCAGGCCGAGGAGGCCCATGACCATCTGTGCGAGCTGGTGGCCGAGGCCGACGACGAGCTGATGATGAAATACCTGGAAGGCGAGGAGACGCTGACGCAGGAGGAGCTTGAAGGCCTGCTGTCGAAGGCGATTGCCGAGCGCATCTTTGTGCCGGTCTTTGCGGGCGATTGCATTAAGGAGCAGGGCGTCAACTCGCTGATGGACGACATCGCGACGTACTTCCCGGCGCCGACCGACTACGGCGAGATGCCGCTCATCGACGGCGATTCGCTTAAGATCTCGAGTGACGATGACCGTCCGGTGGCGTTTGTGTTTAAGACGCTGGCCGATCCGCAGCAGGGTCGCATCAGCTTTATCAAGGTGCTGACGGGTACGCTTGAGCCGGGTCTTGAGCTGATCAACGCGCGCACGCGCAAGGGCGACCGTCTGGCTCACCTGTATGTGATGTGCGGTCGCGACATGACCGAGGTCGGTCACGCCTATGCCGGCGACATCATCGTGGCGCCCAAGCTGGCGGCCGAGACGGGCGATACGCTCTCCATTACCGGTAAGGTCGAGGCTGCTGCGTTTAAGTTCCCCAACTCTCAGTACCGCATCGCCATTGAGGCCGAGAATCGCGGCGACGAAGAGAAGCTCTACACGTTTATCGAGAAGGCCTGCAAGGCAGACCCGACCATGAGCATCGACCGCGACGAGGAGACTGGCCAGACCATTATCTCTGCCGTTGGTGAGGCACAGGTTTCGGTGCTGCTCAACCGTCTGGAGGACCGCACCAAGGTCGCCGCCAAGAGCGTGCCGATCCGCATTCCGTATCGCGAGACCATCCGCCGCACGGCGAGCGCCCAGGGTCGCCACAAGAAGCAGACCGGCGGCGCCGGTCAGTACGGCGACTGCTGGCTGCGCGTCGAGCCGCTCATTGGGTCCGACGGCACGAGCGACGGCTATGAGTTCGTGGACGAGGTCGTGGGCGGTCGCATTCCGCGCTCGCTGATTCCCGCCGTGGACAAGGGCGTCCAGGAGACCATGAAGGACGGTATTATTGCCGGCTACCCGCTCACGGGCATTCGCGTGGTTGTGTACGACGGTTCGTATCACAGCGTCGACTCCAACGAGATGGCGTTCCGCGCGGCGGCTCGCATCGGCCTGCGCAAGGCATGCACCGATGCCGATCCAGTGGTGCTGGAGCCTATCGAGGAAATCACGGTGACGATCCCCGAGAGCTACGCCGGCGCCGTGATGGGCGACATCTCGGCCTCGCGCGGTCGCGTGACGGGCATGGAGACCGATGAGCGCGGAGATACCGTGGTCATTGCCCAGGCGCCGCTGGCCGAGCTGACGGATTACTCGACGCGCCTGCGCTCCATCACGCGCGGCACGGGCGACTTTACCATGAAGCCCGCGGGCTATGAGCAGGTGCCCTATGACGTTCAGGCCAAGCTGGTCGAGCGCTATGAGGAGGGCCGCGCCAAGTAGCGCGTGGCGTTGCCTGCAACATGCATGCCGGTGCAAGGGCCGCTCTGGGCAATCCGGGGCGGCCCTTTTTGATCCCTGGGGGACGGAGGAAAACGGATCATTTTAGGTTTTGGGGCAGCTTGGTCGGCCCTAGTCCCCCGAGGCCTGATTACGGCCGGTGGCGTAGTCGATCTGCACGTGCGGCTGCAGATCGTAGCAATATACGTGGAAGCAGAGGGTCTTGCCGTGGTCCTCGACCGATTGCGCCTCAAGGCGCACGCCGCGGCAGACGAGCTCCTCTTCGTTATACATGGGTGTGACGCGGTAGAGCACATGGTTGCCTGTGTCGTGGATGTAGTCGAGGATCTGCTCTTCAAACGGCAGCATGCCCGTTTCGTTGAGATAGCGCGTGCCGGTGAGCAGATTCTTGCGGTTGGCGTTTTCGCCGCAGAGCGACCAGGCGATAAGGTGGCAGCGGTTGTAGAGGCTCTGACCCGGAATAAAGTCGTAGCGCTGCTGGTGCCACCCGGCGGGATGGATACGCGAGATATCGCCGCGCTTGCCCTGACCGAGCGATTCGGGACCCACGCAGGCGAGTGCCTTGCGGGTGCGGCCCAGGCTATCGAGCTTGGAGAACTTCTTAAAGCAGCCCTCTTCGGTAGCTCGCTCGTATTCGTCGAGCGTGAATGATGGCGTGCCCAACGGGTGTGTGCTGTCGGCGCGAAGGGCAACGTAGGGGTTGCCGGCGTAGTCGGGAATGCTGCTGAGATATACGCCGCGGGCGCGGTTGAGGTCGGGGTTTTCCACTTCGTCGACGGGGGTGGCGTTCGAAGAGACATCGTCAGCGGTGCCGGTCGTGGCGGATTCGGAGCCATCGCCGGAGTCCTCGGAGCTCGCTGTTCCCGATTCGAGCCGGGCGACCAAGTCCGCTTCGTCGTCGGTGCGGTTGGGGCTCTCGCTTTGCTTCTCGGCTAGAGCCGCCGCCTGCTCATCGCTTTGCGGCGAGAGCAGCTTGGGCGCCCCGTCGAGCGATCCCGTAAACAGCGCAAAGCCCAGCACCACGGCGGTGCCGATGGAAAGTACTTGCTTGTAGGCGGACTTGCGCGACATTGCGGCTCCTGGCTAGATGGTTGGGAATCTACCAGTCTAGCAGGTGCCGGCAGGGGCCGTTCTATCGAACAAATACTCAAGATTTGGGATAGACGTTACTGATTCATTTGCCTCATATGGAGCTGCGACGGTTGTGCATATGGAGCTATTCGGCGTTTCCCCAGATAAAACCTGCCAAAATAAACCTGGCCCTTTTCAGCAGGTTGGCGCGATATGATATATACGTTATATACAAGTTGCAAAGTGGGATGGGGTTGCGGTAACGCAAGCCGGCGAAGGGGGCCGATATGATCAAGGCTGTCATTTTTGACATGGACGGAACGCTGGTCGACACCGAGCGTTTGGACATGAGGGCATGGAAGGTGGGCGCTGCCGAGCTGGGGATCGCGATTGACGATGCGCTGGTCCATCAGTTTATCGGTCGCTCGATGCCCGATGTCAGGGACATCCTTGAGGAGCATTATGGCAGCCGCGAAATCGTCGAGACGGTCGAAGCCCGCTACAGGGATGCTCTCGACGAGATGGTCAAGACCGATCTTGAGCTTAAGGCTGGCGCTGCCGAGTGCCTGGACGAACTGCTGGCTGCGGGCTATCACGTGGGCCTTGCGACGTCGTCGCGTCGCGTTGCGGCCGAGCGCAACCTTAAGACGGTCGGCCTCTTTGACAAGTTTGAAACGGTGACCTGCAACGAGGATACTCTGAACTGCAAGCCCAATCCCGAGATCTACCTGCTCGCCTGCGAGCGCGCGGGCTTTGCTCCCGAGGAATGTGCCGTGGTCGAGGACTCACGCAATGGCTGCGTCTCAGGCATCACGGCCGGCTGCCATGTCTTTGCCGCGCCCGATATCTTGCCGCT
Source organism: uncultured Collinsella sp. (assembly GCA_900542365.1). GTDB lineage: Bacteria > Actinomycetota > Coriobacteriia > Coriobacteriales > Coriobacteriaceae > Collinsella. The sequence continues at coordinate 6,901 of UQNH01000026.1, forward strand.
GCCGCAGGACGTGGTAGATGGCTGCGAGGCCGTGCTCGACACGCTGTTCGATCTGCCGGCCGCGGTCAAGGCCGTGCGCTAAAGGTATGTGCCGAGGTCGATGACGGTAGCTTTGGCGTGGCTGCTTGCCCGGGTGCTGACGCGCTCGGCAATCTGGCTGCCGATGCCGTAGCCGTCGGATGCGGTATTCTACTCTCCGGCGCCAATGAACTCAATTTTAATATCGGGATACGGGGCGAGGGTCTTGTGGATGTCAGGTATGCGCAGAGCGAGCTGCATGAATGCCGCTCTGCCCACAACGGTGATATGGCGTGTCCCTCTTCGCGTTTTCCCCGATAAAAATCTGCCAAAATAAACCTGTCCCTTTTTTAGTAGGTTGCGGGGGCTCGGGTTTGCTTGTTTCGCGTGACGTTGCGTGGAATAATCGAGGCGAACCATCTTAACTAGAATTCATTGCGCTTGCCCTTCGGCTGCGCCTATTTTCGGAGGCATCATGAGGGTCGTTAAGCGCATTAATCACAATGCCGCCTTGCTTGTCAACGATAAGGGAACCGAGCTTGTGGCACTGGGGAAAGGCATTGGTTTTCCTGACGGCCCCGATGAGGTTTCGCTTGCGCAGATTGAGCGCACGTTTTACAACGTTGATGCGCGCTATCTGCCACTTCTTAACGAGATCGATCCCAAGGTAATGGAGTTTAGTGCGCAGATTGCCGATGTCGCGCGCACCAACATTTCGCGCGAGCTGTCGGCGAACCTTCCTTTTACGCTCGCCGACCACATTAGTTTTGCCATCAAGCGCTGCCGTGAGCACATGTTTGTTCAGATGCCGCTTTCTTGTGACGTTCAACAGCAATATCCCATTGAATTTAAGATCGCGATGCTTGCCCATGCTGGCATAGAGCGCGAATTCGGCATATCTATGCCACGCGGGGAGAGGGCGGGCATCGCACTCTGCATCGTTAACAGCGTTATGGCAAGTTCTAGTAAGGCGAAGTCAAACGACGTCCGCCGCGAGGAACGCCTGATCGAAAAGCTCGTAGCGATCATCGAGAAAGATCTTGCTATCGCCGTTGACCGCGATGCTTTTGACTATGCACGCTATGACACTCATGTACGCTACTTGTTAGAGCGCGTCCGCACCGGGGAGCCGCTTAATACCGATAATGCGGCGCTCTATCGTCCTCTCTGTGAGGAGCACCCGGCTATAGCGGCTTGTGTTGACAAAATGGCAGAAGTTATCGAGGAAACGTATCATGCCTCCATCGTGCCCGAGGAGAAGGTGTATCTCATGCTCCATGTCAATCGGGTCTATGCCGGCAACGTAACGGGCAAGGTGCCAGCCGACAAATAGGCGCTTTCTATGCCGTTCATCAAAGAAAGCGTACCGTTCGCAGACTTTTGGGCATCATGAGGCCGCCGTTCGCATGGTGAAGCTGATACCCTTAGCGCGACATAAGGTGTTATTCGAGAGCTGAGCTTCCGAAGCGTGACGTAAAGACAGAGCGACCTGTCGATGTCTCGTTTTGGAGCTTTTGTCTTTACGCCGTTTCCCTCAACAATCGAATACTTCCGTGCGGGCGACGGGCCACCGTCCGCTTTGTCTCCTCGCGCGCGCAGCGAGGGAGGAACCGGATCGTTCGAAAGGGAAGATGATATGGCTGACAATAAGAAGATCGCAGCCGATGTGCTCGAGGCGCTGGGTGGCAAAGACAACATCACCTTTGCAGCCCACTGCATGACGCGTCTGCGTTTTAACCTTAAGGATATGGAGTTGCCCGACATTAACGCTGTTAAAAAAATTAACGGCGTCATCGGCGCTCAAATATCTGGCGGGCAGTTCCAGGTGATTATTGGGCAAAACGTGCCTAAGGTATATGACGAGCTCATCAAGATGAGCGGCTTGGCCAAGCAGGAGAGCATCGACGAGAACCTCGACGCAAGTGGAGTCAAAACACCGCTTACCCCGGCAGCCGTTGGCAATGCGATTCTTAACTACCTCTCGGGCTCCATGGTTCCGATGATTCCATTGCTGCTCGCGTCGGGCATGTTCAAAACCGTTGCCGTCGTACTCGGGCCAACGATGCTCAATCTCATTGCGGATACGAGCGATCTTTATGTCCTGCTCAATATGCTCTACAACGTGACGTTCTATTTCATTCCGATCTTCTTGGGCTTTACGGCTGCCAAGAACATTGGCGCCACGCCCATGTACGGCGCTTTTATGGGCGGTGTGCTTATCGAACCGACGTTTATGCAAATGGCAGCCGAGGGAAAAGCCTTTAGCGTTTATGGCATCCCTTGCGTGCCTGCAAACTATGCGCAGACGGTTATTCCCATTCTGCTCACGGTTGCGTTGATGTCCGTGTTCGAGAAGTTCTTGCGCAAGCACATGCCCGATTCGCTCACCACGGTCTTTACGCCGCTTTGCACGCTTGCCCTGACTGTCCCCTTTGCGCTTTGCCTGCTTGCTCCTCTTGGTTCTTGGTGCGGTAACGGTTTGGCGGTTGTCTTTGAGTTCCTCGGTGCCGAGGGAGGTATCGTGGCGATTATTGGTGGCGGCTTGCTTGCAGCAATTTGGTTGCCCATGGTCATTACGGGCATGCATGTTGCGGTCATCATGATTGCCATTGCAAACTTTATGTTGACGGGCTCTGACAGCTTTATTCTGGTCGCCCCTACGGTTGCGCTGTGGGCTGCCTATGGAGCGGAGATTGCGACATGGCTCAAACTCCGTAACAAGGAGGAAAAGAGCCAATGTGCCGGGTATGTTGTCGCCCAGCTCATCGGAGGCGTCGGCGAGCCGTTCATCTATGGCATGATGTTCCGCTATCGTAAACTGTTCGTTGCCTGCATGGCGGGTTCGTTTGTCGCCGGTGCCGTGGCGCTCGCCTTGCATGTCAATGCTTACCTCGCCGGTGCTGCCTCCAACGTGCTCAATATTATGACGTTTGTTGGCGGCGGCAACGAGAACCTGATCAGTGCCGTCATCGCTTCGGCGGCTGGCTTTGTCGTAAGCTTTGCTGTGGCTTGGTTCTTTGGCTTTAGTGAGGATGAGCTCGAGAACGGTCCGATTTCCGAGCGCTAGAAAAGCGGTCGTAGACAGGCGGTCTAGTTCAAAATGTGCCGTCTAAAGATGATTCTGCAGGGCGGTATGTATGTTGCCCCCCCCGCACATTATGTCGAAGGGATTATTGTTACATATGCTTATCAGCGAGGCTATTCAAGCTATCCAGGACTACTGTGACGGCATTGATGCTTTTGCCGGGAAGCCCATCGAGCTTGCGACGACGCGCGATCAGGTGCTTTACGGCGACATCGATCAGCAATGTACCGGAATAGTTACATGCATTTGGGCTACGGCGGAGGTGATTCGTCGTGCCAAGGAGCTTGGCGCTAACCTGATTGTTCCTCACGAGGCACTGTTCTGGAACCACGGAGACCGCCGTGAAGTGGTTGCGGGGAACAAGACCTTTGAGGCAAAGTGCGCTTTGCTTGACGAATGGGGTGGCGCGGTCTGGCGTTGCCATGACTATATCCACTCGGGTGTGCCGCTCGCCTCGGACGGTTCGATGGTCGACGGCATCTTTTACGGATTCGCGGTCAAGATGGACTGGCTTGGCTCCGCGGTAGACGAGACATTCATGAGGTACCGCATTGAGCCAACGCCGGCCCGCGATCTTGCGCAGGCGCTCGTACACAAGCTTGGATTAAACGGGACGCGCTTGATCGGCGACGGTGACGCGCTCGTCCGCAATGTCGAGATTCCAATGCACATCATGGGGCGAGATAACGACGAGATTGCCCATATCGACTCCGAAGGCATCGATTGCATTTTGACCATGGAGTTTATCGACTTTACGGTGAGCGAGTACATCCGCGACGCCGCAATGCTCGGTCAGGGAAAATGCGCAATCCATATGGGTCACTTTAATGGCGAGGAGCCGGGCATGGAGTATATGGCGAAATGGCTGCCCGCCGCGCTCGGGGACGCTGGCGCAGGTCTGCTGGTTACTTTTGTCCCCATGGGAGATACGTATCAGTACGTGCTGGCATAAATAGAACAGGGCCGCGACGCCATATAGGTGTCGCGGCCTTGTCTGCGTTTCCCCAGATAAAACCTGCCAAAATAAACCTGTCCCTTTTTGGCAGGTTGGCGACAATTTATGTAGTTCAGGTTGAGCATAAGCGAGCGAGCAGGTTCCGGGTGCGGCAAGGTGGCGTGAAACAAGCGGGCGCTGACCTTTTGGTCGCGCCCGTGAAGTTGAACGTCAGTTTGCCGTGCCCGGGGCCTGCGCAGCGCCGAGCGGTTACGCCGTTTGTAAAACGGCGTAACCTAAAGGTTCATGTTGCCGTGGATGTAGGGGGTGACCTCGGGGGAGATATGGCCGCAGCCTAGGTTGTGCAGGGCAGATTCGATGGCGGCGGGAAGCGGGGCCTTGCCCCCGTCGTTGACCGCGGTGTTGCCGAGGGCGGCAATCTTGGCAACGTCTGCCGGCGCGGCCTCGATATGCATGCAGCCGCCGACCAAGCGCGCGCGGACCTGGTCCAGGCCAAGGTCGTGCAGGTAGTCCTCGCAGGCGCGAATCACATCGACCTTCTCGCGTGTGAGCTCCTCGCCCGTGGGGACGCGCGTGGCCAGACAGGCTCCTGCCGGCAGGTTCCAGACGGGATAGCCCCAGGCGCGCAGCAGCTCGCGCTCTTCGTCCTTGGTAAAGCCGACCTCCATAAGCGGCGAGCGCACGCCGAGCTCCTGGGCGGCGCGCATGCCGGGGCGGTAGTCGCTGCGGTCGCTTGCGTTGCTGCCGTCGATGACGGTGGGAAAGCCCAGCGACCTGGCGTGGTTGACGATGGCGGTAAAGCCGGCGCGCTTGCAGTGGTAGCAGCGGTCGGCGTCGTTGCAGGCTACCTGGGGGAGCTGCAGTTGATCGACCGAGAGGTTGAGCACGGGGAGCTTAAAATGCGGCCCCTCATCGGCCTGCCCGTCAATCGCCCGCTCAAACGAAGCCTGCTCGGGCGTGCCGATGAGCGGCGTGGTGAGGTGAACGAGAAGCGTGCTGGCGGGCATGATGCGGGCGCAGACTGCGGCCAAAAAGCTGCTGTCGACGCCACCGGAAAAGCCGATGGCGACGCGTCCGTATGCCAAAAGCAGCTGCTCGAGCGCTGTGAGTTTGTCCTGAAGCCCCTCTGCAGGTGCGGTGGTGTCTGAAAGCATGAATCGATCCTTGCCGTTGAGTACTCGGTCGAAAACTATAATCCTACCGAGCCGCTTGTCATAAGACTTCTATCTATGTAACGAAAGTGCAATATGCTATATACGTTATATACAAGTTTACAGGTGCGGTAAAGTTGCGGGAGTACAGCAGCGCGAAGAGATGGGGGACCGATATGATCAAGGCCGTTATTTTTGACATGGACGGAACGCTGGTCGACACCGAGCGTTTGGGTATCAAGGCGTGGAAGGCGGGCGCGGCCGAGCTGGGATTCGCGATTGATGATGCGCTGATCCATCAGTTTATCGGTCGTACGCTGCCCGATGTCATGCGCATCCTTGAGGAGCATTACGACAGCAGCGAAACCGCTGAGGCAATCTATCGTCGCCATAAGGAGATTCGCGACGAGATGGTCAAGACCGATCTGGAGCTTAAGGCTGGCGCTGCCGAGTGCCTAGGCGAGCTGCTGGCTGCGGGCTATCACGTGGGCCTCGCGACGTCGTCGCGCCACGTTACCGCCGAGCGCAACCTTAAGACGGTCGGCCTCTTTGACAAGTTTGAGACGGTGACCTGCGGCGAGGACGTCGCGCACGGCAAGCCCGACCCCGAGATGTACCTGCTCGCCTGCGAGCGCGCGGGCTTTGCTCCCGAGGAGTGCGCCGTGGTCGAGGATTCGCGCAACGGCTGCGTCTCGGGTATCACGGCCGGCTGCCACGTCTTTGCCGTTCCCGACATCGTGCCGCTGCCGCAGGACGTGGTGGATGGCTGCGAGGCTGTGCTCGATACGCTGTTCGATCTGACGGCGGCGGTCAAGGCCGTGTGTTAGCGTTCGCATGTGAATCATTTCAATAGCATTTTAAGGATGCGGCCAACCGCTAAGTGTGGGTGGCCGCATCCTTTTGTTTAGAAGAGTTTTTAACCCAAAAACTACCGCTTACCGATTGATAACAACCGCTCGCCGGACTAAAGTTGACTCATATTGAAATTGAAACGGTTCAAATAATAATGAAAACTGTAAATGAAGCGCTTCAATAAGGGGAGAGCACATGGAGAGTCGCATCGAGTCCAAGCAGTACGCAGCGGTCGATATCGGTGCCTCGAGCGGTCGCGTTCTTGCCGGCTGGATCGAGGACGGCAAGATGTCCTACCAGGAGGTCTACCGCTTCGATAACGAGCAAAAGCGCGTAGACGGCCACGACTGCTGGGACGTTGAGGCTCTGTTCGACCATGTTGTCGCAGGCCTGCGCGCCGTCAAGGATCAGACCGGACAGGCTCCGGCCACCATCGGAATCGATACCTGGGGTGTTGATTTCGTGCTGCTCGATGAGCACAACAAGATCGTCGGTGATACGGTCGCCTACCGCGATGCCCGCACTGACGGCATCTACGAAGTTGCCGACCAAATTATGGATCCGGCCGAGGTCTATGCCCGCACCGGCATTCAGCGTCAGCCTTTCAACACGCTCTATCAGCTGCTCGCCCTCAAGAACGAGCATCCCGAGCAGCTCGAGGCAGCTCGTACCTTCTTGATGATCCCCGACTATCTCAACTGGCGTCTGACCGGCATCAAGGCCAACGAGTACACCAACGCGAGCACTACCGGCATGCTCGACGCCGAGAAGTGCACGTGGGACACCGAGATCCTTTCGCGCTTTGGTATTCCCCAGAGCATCTTCCTGGAGCCGACCATGCCCGGCGCCGTGCTCGGCGAGCTCACGGCCGACATCTCCGAGAAGATCGGTTACTCCGCGACCGTGGTGCTGCCTGCCACGCACGACACTGGCTCTGCCTTCCTGGCCGTTCCCGCCAAGGATGACAACGCCGTCTACATCTCGAGCGGAACGTGGAGCCTGCTGGGCGTTGAGAACCAGCACGCTATCACCAGCGAGTTCGCCCGCAAGCAGAACTTTACCAATGAGGGCGGCTACCTCAAGCGCTATCGCTTCCTCAAGAACATCATGGGCTTGTGGATGAACCAGTCCGTCCGTCGCGAGATCAACGGCGTAGACTATGTCGAGGGCAAGACCTCGCACAAGGCTCTCATGGATCATAAGGTTGGCTTTGACGAGCTCCGTACGCTCTGCCGCGAGGCTGAGCCCTTCGAGGCGTATGTCGATGTCGACGACGACCGTTTCCTGGCCCCCGACTCCATGATCCAGGAGATTAAGCAGGCCTGTGCCGAGGGCGGCGAGCCGATCCCGCACACCGTGGGCGAGATCATGCGTACCAACTACTGCAGCCTTTCGCGCTCGTATGCCAAGGCCATCGAGGGCTTGCGTGAGCTTTCGGGCCACGACTACACGAGCATCAACATCGTGGGCGGCGGCTGCCAGGATTACTACCTCAACCAGATGACGGCCGATACCTGCGGGCTCCCCGTGTTCGCCGGCCCCATCGAAGGTACCTGCATCGGCAACTTTATCGTTCAGATGATCGCCGGCGGCGATTTTGCCGACCTGGCCGATGCCCGTGCCTGCGTTGCCCGCTCCTTCAATGTCAAGCGCATCGACCCCAAGGGCACCCAGGCCTAAACGAGGGCAGGGCCTGCCCCGACTCACCTTTCAACTACCCCCAGCCCCGCGTGCGGCAAACGACTCCTGCCGGGCGCGAGCGGCTCTCTCCGATGACATACGGCGCGGAGGCCCTACACGAAACCATACTCCGCGCCGACGTCAATCGGCTTGCTACGTTTTTCAATTGGACCTGCGGGTCCCGGAGAGGAGACAAACAATGGCAATGGAAGATCTGGCGTTTATCAAGGGCTTCTGCCGCTTGTGCGATGACGGCTTTAAGCAGGGCTGGCATGAGCGCAACGGCGGCAACCTCACTTACCGTATGACCGACAAGGAGGTCGCCGAGGCCAAGCCGTTCTTTGAGGAGCCTCGCGAGTGGGTCAAGATGGGCGTGCGCGGTGAGAATCTTGCTGGCCAGTACTTTGTGAGCACCGGCTCGGGTAAGTACATGCGCAATGTTCTCGAGAGTCCGCATGCCAACATCGGCATCGTCGAGATCAACGAGACCGGTGACGCCTTCCGCATTGTGTGGGGCCTTGCCAACGGCGCCCGTCCGACCAGCGAGTTCGAGAGCCACTACATGAACCACTGTGTCGCCGCCGCCCGTACCGATGGCGCCGACCGCGTGATTTACCATGCCCACACCCCCGGCATCATCGAGATGTCCTTTGTGGTGCCGCTGGAGGACCGTGCCTTCACCCGCATCCTGTGGCAGATGATGACCGAGTGCGTCGTCGTCTTCCCGACCGGCGTGGGCGTGGTGCCCTGGATGGTCCCGGGTGGCCCGGCCATCGCCGAGGCGAGCTCCGAGCTCATGAAGACCTACGACACCATCGTCTGGGCCCACCACGGTCTGTTTGCCGCCGGCCCTGACTTCGATACGACCTTTGGCCTGGCGCACACCGTCGAGAAGGCCGCCGAGATTTACCTGGCCGCACGTGCTGCCAACGGTGGTTCGGATGACTTCCTCAACAAGATTTGCGACGAGGGCCTCAAGAACACCTGCCGCGACTTTGGTATCAAGATCAACGAAGCATTTGTTGACTAGCGCAAGAAAGGTGGATATAGATGCTCGTTAACACCAAGGCCAAGGTTGGCGTCTTTTCTATCACCCTCGGTGCCTATCTTCCGCAGTTTCCGCAGCTCGTTCCCAACTTCGAGCAGCAGTACGAGGACTTTAAGGCCACGCTGCCCACGACAGTCGAGCTTGTTGACGGCGGCATGGTGACCACCAAGGAGCAGGCCCAGGTCGCTGGCGACAAGTTCCGCGCCGAGGACGTCGACCTGGTCATCCTGCAGATGCTCACCTATGCCACGAGCTACAACGTGTTGCCGGTCGTGCGCGACCTGGATGTGCCCGTCGTCGTGGTCAATGTGCAGAAGAAGGCCCAGCCCGACTACGCTAACACCGACATCCCCACGTGGCTGGGCGACCTGTACGCCTGCGGCGCCCCCGGCGAGGTCGTGGCCGACCTTAACCGTGCCGGCAAGCGTCATGCTGTTGTGACCGGCGTTGTCGAGGGCGGCGACCCGGCTGTGGCCGAGCAGCTCGAGCAGTGGTGCCGCGCCGCCCAGGTGCGTCGTCGCCTGCGTCGCACCAACATCGCCCAGATCGGCCGTCCGTACCCGGGCATGATGGACCTCTACATCGACGAAACCAACCTCTACAACCGTCTGGGTCTCTACACCAAGCAGTTTGACTGGGAGAAGATGTGGGCCATCGCCGACAACATCGATGACCAGGCCGCCGTGGACGCCAAGGCTGCCGAGATTCTCGACACCTTCGACGTCGAGGGCGGCGCCAAGGTGAGCGACGAGCCCATCCAGGAGATGGCCAAGTACGTCGTTGCCTTTGAGCAGTGGGTCAAGGACGAGGAGATCGGTCTGGTCGCCAGCCACTACGATGGCTATGCCAAGGGTCAGGCCGGCGTGCTCGACTCCATGCTCATTCCGGCGTTCTCCATGCTCATCAAGCAGGGCACGAGCTGCGCGGTCGAGGGCGATATGAAGGTCGCCATCGCCATGAGCATCCTTAAGACCATCTCTGGCACCGGCCAGCTTTCCGAGATGTACTCCATCGACTTCCCCGAGGACATCGTCATCATCGGCCACTCCGGCTCTGGCGATGCCGACATCTCGACCGCCAAGAAGCCGACGCTCAAGGTCGTCCCCGTGTTCCACGGCAAGACCGGCGGCGGCTACCTCACCCAGTTCTATCCCGGCCACGGCACCATCACCTTCCTGGGCATCACGCAGGACGGCGACGGCAACTTCAAGTTTGTGGTTGCCGAGGGCGAGAACGTCGACGGCCCGATCTTTACCTTCGGTGACACCAACATGCGTATGAAGTTCTCGATCGGCGCCCGTGAGTTCATGGATCGCTGGAACGAGACGGGCCCGACTCACCACATGGCCGCCTGCCTGGGCAGCCAGACCGACACGATTCTTAAGGTCGCCAAGATTTTGAATGTGCCCGTCGAGATCGTCTGCCGCTAGATTAATAGCCACAGCTGGGTGGACCTCCCGCCTGTTTTGATGCGGGAGGTCCACTTGCGCACAGCAGCCTTAGCTGCCCAGCCAACAAAAATGGCCATTTTTGTCGTTAAGTAGGCCCAAAATGGCCTCTTATCAACAGAAATGGCCATTTTTTTTGAAGGGGAACGACGGGTTTCAACCGTTTGCCGCGTAAAAGCCACCGTTTGCCGGTACGTCATTTGAAACGTTTCATCGCAATGGCTATAGTGTAGCCAGAAAGAAAAGCTGCGCCGGAGACAAGGTGTCAGTGGGATTGTTATTCCATTTGGAAGCATGACCGGGTCAGAGGCTCTAGGAGTCCTCTGGCTCGGTCTTTTTTGTGCAGCTATTCTTGAGGTCGATGCAGTGCACGGCAGCGGCCCTATGGATTGGGACCTAAGGAGAGGCGGTTTGCGATGGATGTTCTCGAGACCATCAAAGCCCTGGTCGGCGGCGACACGAACGTGAGCTCGGTGATCGAGCTTGACGGCGGCGTGCAGATCAGGGTCAAAGACGCAAGCGCCGTGAAGCTCAGCGAGATCTGCGCCCTAGCGGGCGTGGAGAGCGCCAAGCTCACGTCCTCGGTCCTCAAATGTACGTTTATCCACGGAAAGGGTAAGCACATGGGTCAGTACCATGAACTCGCCGGCGAGATCCTCAAAGGGGTCGGCGGTATCGAAAATATCAAGAACGTGCGCCACTGCATCACGAGGCTGCGTTTTACGCTCAAAGACGAGAAGATCGCCCAGGACGAGACGATCAGCAACCTTGACGGCGTCATCCAGGTCATGAAGGCCGGCGGCCAGTACCAGGTCGTTATCGGCGCTGCCGTGGACGATGTCTACGAGGAGCTCGTGAGCGAGTACAAGGTCCCGGGCGTGGGCACGGTCGCTGAGGACGATGCGGCCGAGGACGAGGACGAGAAGAGCCGCAACGTCTTTAACATGCTGATGGACACGGTGTCGGGCTGTATGGCGCCTACGCTTATGCCCCTCGCTGCCGCAGGTATGATCAAGGGCCTGCTCGCCCTCTGCATTGCCATGGGCTGGCTCACCGCCGATAGCGGTGCCTACATGATCTGGTACTCCATTGCCGACGGCTTCTTCTACTTCCTGCCCATCATCTTGGGCTACACTGCGGCCAAGAAGTTCGGCTGCAACGAGTTTCTGGGCATGGCGCTCGGCGCGGCGCTCGTGTATCCGGCCATGGTCAACCTGAGCTCCACGGCCGAGGTCGCAGGCACCATCCTCGAGGGCACCGCCTTCCAGATGAGCTACTACAACACCTTCTTCGGCATTCCCGTCATCTTCCCGGCGGCCGGCTACACTTCGAGCGTTATCCCCATCCTTATCGCCGTGTGGGCCGCCTCTAAGCTCGAGGGCGCGCTCAACAAGGCCGTCCCGCAGCTCATCCGCTCCATGGCCGTGCCGTTCCTCTGCTTTGCCATCATGGCTCCCGCGACCTACCTTGTGATCGGCCCCGTGGCCTCCATGATTTCGGGCGTCCTCACCCTCATCACCGAGACCCTCATCAACATCCCCGTCGTGGGCGGCGCTGTGGTCGGTCTCGTCGTGGGTGGTGCGTTCTCCACGCTCGTTATGTTCGGTCTGCACTGGGCCATCATCCCCATCATGCTCAACAACATCGCTATGCTCGGTTACGACCCGCTCATGGCAGCCGGTTCCATCGGCGGCTTCGTGGGCGTCTCCCAGGGCCTGGCCGTGATCCTGCGCACCAAGAGCGACAAGACCCGCAACGTTGCCATCCCGGCCACCATCTCGCAGTTCTTTGGCGTAGGCGAGCCGCTGCTCTACGGTATCCAGCTCCCCAGCAAGTTCCTCTTTATTCAGAACATCGTCTTCAGCGCAGCAGCCGGCCTGGTTATGGGTGCGCTTAACGTCCACGCCTTCAGCATGGGCAGCGCCGGTCTCTTCGGTATCCCCACCTTTATGGATCCCTCGGGCGCCGACACGAGCAATATCGTGTTCTACCTGGGCACCCTTGCCGTGATCATGGTCGTTGCCTTTGTCTTTACCATGGCGACCTATCACGACGACGGTAGCTACCTGGGCAAGAAGCGCGCCGACAAATAATCGTCGGTACAGATTACACCCCAGCCAGAATGGCGGTTCCACGTGGCGGGCCGCCATTCTGTTTATCTCTTGAGAGGTCAGGATGGAGCATACGTTATTGGACGGGGCGCGCTGGATCGCAGGCGCGCCGTTTTGCTACGAGCCCGAGTCGGCTTTTTTTGGCGAAACATATCGAAACCATGTGGTCATGGGGTCGTTTGAGCTTGAAAGCGTGCCCGCACGGGCCGAGCTCGAGCTGGCGGTGCTGGGCTATGCGCGCGTGCGCATCAACGGTAAGCGCGCGGATGGCTCCGAGCTTCTCGGATGGTGGACCAACTTTACCAAAAAGGTCTATGCGCACAAGGTCGACGTGGCGGGCCTTTTGCATGAGGGTGAAAACGAGATCCAGATCGAGCTCGGCAACGGATTTTTTAACCCCTCGCCCTTACGCCTGTTTGGCAAGTACAACCTGCGCGAGCGCCTGACCGAGGTCGGCACGCCCCGCGTGGCCGCACGGCTCGTCGACGGCGAGGGCAAGGTGCTCGTTGCCACCGATGCCTCGTGGAGTGTGCGCGAGGGCGACCTCCTGTTCAATAACGTGTATCTGGGCGAGGTGTTTGACCTGCGCGGGGGTGCTCCCGCGGCAGGCCCGTGCCCTGTGACGGTATATGACGATACTCGCTCGGTCGAGCTCACGCCGGTCGCCCCGTGCGTGCGCGCGGGAAGCATTGCGCCCGTGCGGATCTTTGAGCACGAGGGGGCGACGGTTGTCGACTTTGGCGAGGTCGTCGCCGGATTTTTGCGTATGCGCGTGGCGGCTCACGCGGGTGCGCGCATCGAGCTTCTCTATTCCGAGACCTGGCGCGATGGCGGCCCTTATACAGGGACGGCGGTTGCGGGCTATGCCGGCATGGAGACTCCGCGCGGCGTGTGTCCCGGCGGTCCCGACGCTCCCGAGCCGGCCGAGCAGCACGACTCGGTGCTCTGCCACGAGGGCGTCAACGAGTTTGAGAACCGCTTCTGCTGGCATTCGTTCCGATACGTGAGCGTGACGGGCGCGTCTGCTGCCGACATCGTCGAGGCGGTGGCGACCTATGTGCATACGGACCTTGCGCAGGTGGGTAAGCTTGAGCTGGGCTGCGAGCGCTTTGAGCGGCTGCACGAGGCTGCGATCCGCACCAAGCTCAACAACAACCACGGCCTGTTTGAGGACTGCGCGCGCGAGCGCTTTGGCTACGGCGGCGATATGGTGGCCCTCGCCGCGTCCCAGACGTTCTCGTTTAACGTCGCGGGCCTCATCGACAAGACGCTTGCGGATTTTGCACGCGATCAGACGGAGCGAGGCGGCCTTCCCGAGACGGCGCCGTTCATGGGTATCGGCTCCAACGGGCCCGCCTATGGCGAGGGGCCGCTTATATGGCAGATCGCCTACCCGTATCTGGCGCTTGTTGCAGATCGTGTCTGCGGGCGACGCGACCTGCTCGAGCGGGAGTGGGCGGGCATCGAGCGCTTTGGCGACTACCTGCTCGGCTTTGATGCGGCAGAGCTCGCTCCGCACTGCCTGGGCGACCACGGCAGCCTGATTGCGCAGGGCTTCTCGAGCGGCAGCCCCGACAAGGAGTTTGTGGGCTGGTGCGCAATCCTTTGGGCGCTCGGCCTTGTGTGCGAGGCGGGGGAGCGCTTAGGCTGCGATGTCGAGCGCTTTGCTGCGGCCGCCGCAGAGCTGCGGCCCCGGATCATCGATCGCTTTAAGCACGAGAACGGATCGTTTGGCGACGGGACCCAGACGTCTTGGGCGTTTGCCGCGGAGCTCGGCCTGGGCGACCAGTCGGAGCTGGTGGGCGCACTGGTGCGTGCGATCAAGGCCGAAGGTGGCGTGCTCACCACGGGCATCTTCGGTACCTCGTTTGCCTTTAGGCTGCTTGCGGAGTATGGCTACAGCGAGCTTCTTGAGCGCTGGCTGCTGCGCGAGGAGAACCCGAGCCTACTCGGAATGCTCGCCGACGGCAACGGGGCGCTTATCGAGATGTTCGACGATCCTTTGGCCTCGTGCGACCATGCCATGTTCTCGAGCTACGATCAGTGGTTCTACGAGGGTCTGGGTGGCCTTTTAGTTGCGCGCGACGCGCAGGGCTGCGACAAGCTCACGGTCAAGCCCTACCTTTCGCACGCCACGGACAGTTTTGCCTGTACGTGGAAGACCTGCAAGGGCGCGGCACGCGTGGAGTGGAAGCGCGCGGACGGCGCGGTCACGGTTGCCGTCGAGGTGCCCGAGGGCGTCGAGACGGCCATCGAGTCCCCCTGGGGCTCGGAGGTCCTCTCGTCAAAGACAGAGGGCACGCGTACCGTCATGGTCGTTTCTGAAGAGAAAGGGGGCTGCTAGATGAGCTACCCACATCTGTTTTCTCCCATTAAGCTGGGCGACACGCTTGTGCAGAACCGTATCGTCGCAAACCCCATGAGCGAGCATTACGAGGATCGCTGCCGCGGTGGCGCCGGTGTCGTGATCTGCGGGCACACCATTGTGGAGCCCGGGCGCTCGTCGTGGATGAGCGCCGATGAGCCGTATGCATTCTCCAAGTACGAGCGCGAGTCCACGGTGGCCCGCGCCCGCATGGCGCGCGCGGGTGGTGCGGCGGCAAGTATCGAGCTTGCGCATGCGGGTCAGTATGCGCGCACCGTGGACTACGCCATGGGACCAGACGGCTTTGTGCGCGCCGATGGCATCGAGGTGCGCGCCATGACGCCCGCCATGATGGAGCATACGGCCGCATGTTGGGTGCAGGCGTGCGTTGATGCGCGCCGCGCGGGCTTTGACATGGTGTTTTTGCACTTTGGGCACGGCTGGCTCATGGGGCAGTTTTTAAGCCCGCTGTTCAACCACCGCACGGATGGGTACGGCGGCTCCATCGAAAATCGCATGCGCTTTCCCTTGCAGGTGCTGAGCGCCTGCCGCGAGGCCGTGGGGCCGCGCTTCGCCATGGAGATGCGCATCTCGGCTGACGAGTGGATGCCGGGCGGCATAGAGCTTGACGACGTCATCGCGTTTTGCCGCGAGGCCCAGCGCTACGTGACAAGCATTCAGGTCTCCTGCGGGCTCGATATCGAGCACGAGGCCAACGTGCACACTTCGGCAACTAACCTCGACCCGCATCTGCTCAACCTGGAGCTCGCCCGTGCCGTCAAGGCGGCAGTCGATGTCCCCGTGACGCTCGTGGGCTCCGTCGAGACGCCCGAGGAGGCGGAGCGCGCCATCGCCGAGGGCGCCTGCGACATGGT
>UQNH01000027.1:0-22480 GCA_900542365.1 uncultured Collinsella sp.
GGCCGCGCCCGAGGCGCGCGTGGGCGTGGCGCACGGCAAGATGAGCCCGCGCGAGGTCGAGGACGTGATGATCGAGTTCGCGACCAAGAAGATTGACGTGCTCATCGCCACGACCATCGTGGAGAGCGGTATCGACAACGCGACCGCCAACACGCTCATCATCGAGGACTCGCAGCGCCTGGGCCTGGCACAGCTCTACCAGCTCAAGGGCCGCGTGGGCCGCTCAGCCACGCAGGCATACGCGTACTTTATGTTCCCAGGCGAGCTGCCGCTTACCGAGGAGGCCACGGCACGCCTGACCGCGCTTTCCGAGTTCCAGGACCTGGGCAGCGGCATGCGCATCGCCATGCGCGACCTGGAGATCCGCGGCGCCGGTTCGCTTATGGGTGCCGAACAGCACGGTAACCTGTCGAGCGTGGGCTTCGACCTGTTTACGCAGATGCTGGGACAGGCCGTGGCCGAGGCGCGCGGCGATGACGATGCCGGCGTGGAGGCGGCGAGCGTGGGCATCAACCTGCCGGCCGATTACTTCTTGTCCGAGGAGTACATGCCGGCGGTGGATCAGCGCGTGCTCGTGTACCGCAAACTTGCGGCGGCCGAGGACCTGGAGAGCATCGATGAGGTGCAGGAGGAGACCGAGGCCGCGCACGGTGAGCTGCCGTTGGCGGGGCTCAACCTGTTCAACCGCGCGCGCATCCGTATCCGCGGCGAGCGCCTGGGACTCGAGAGCGTCACACTCAGTGGCGGCCGCATCACGTTTTTGGGCGTCGACGTGCCCAAGAAGGTGGCTTTTGAACTAAAGACCCGCTATGGCGCGGTGAACTTTCCCAAGAGTCGCAAGCTCTCCGTGCCCTACAAGGCGGGCGCCGGCGCGGGCAGCGGCCTGGGTCGCGGCCTCGATGCCAACGACGGCACCGGCCCGGTGGCGGCTGCGCTCATGCTGCTGCAGCAGCTGGGCGCGAGCGACGATGACTAACGGGTCGACGCTGCAAACGCCCCATTTGGGCAATCTGGTTCCATCGAAAGGAAAGCATGTTCGGGTACATCTATAAGAAAGACGCCGCTGCTATCGCGGTTATCCTTGCCCTCTGCCTGGGCGTGGGCAGTTTCTTCGATTATCAGATTTCGAGCGCGCTGTTCAACATCGGCAGCATGTACGGTCGCTTTGTCGAGGCGGCCGGCGAGCTACCGTTTGAGCTGACGGCGAGCATCGCGGGCGTTATGCTCGTGCGAGCGGTGCGCCCCGATTCCAAGGCAAGCAAGTGGCTCGCCGCGCTGGGCATTCTCATCAACGTGGGCCTGCTCGGCTACGAGATTGTCGGATCGCAGCGTGTCGGCGGCAAACTCATCGCGTTTCAGCTGGTGCTGACGTTTGTGCTGGTCATCGCTGCCAACCTTATCGCCTACCGCCTCACACGCGACACCGATCCCGACGAGCTCACGCGCTGGGCGTTGATGGTGCTTGCCGTGTGGGTCGCTCAGGCCATTATCCTCAACGTGATCGTCAAGCCGCTGTGGTCGCGCCCGCGCATGCGCGTGATCGAGGTCACGCCGGGGCTCAATTTTCAACCGTGGTGGGTAATCGGCAATCCCGATAAGTGGAGCTATATTGCCGCCGGCGTGATCAAGGACGGCTTTAAGTCGTTCGCGAGCGGGCACACCGCGCACGCGGCGATCGGCCTTATGCTCGCCGGGCTTCCCGCGGCGGCCTTTAAGGAAAAGCCGTCGCGCCGCCGCGCGGTCTTTTGGGTCGCCGCTGTGGTTGCGGCGTTCGTCGCCTTTGGTCGTATCGTGATCGGTGCGCACTTTTTGAGTGACGTGAGCTGCGGCTTTGCCCTGGTGCTGGCGCTTGAGTGCCTTGCCGCGCGCATTGCCTATCCGAGCGGCGTACAATAGCGGCACCTGAATCATCGGGCTCGTGCCCGGCTAGAGAGGATTACCATGCTCGCGTTTAACAACGACTATTCCCACGGCGCACATCCGGCAGTGCTGCAGGCGCTCGTCGACACT
This sequence comes from uncultured Collinsella sp., assembly GCA_900542365.1. Lineage (GTDB taxonomy): Bacteria > Actinomycetota > Coriobacteriia > Coriobacteriales > Coriobacteriaceae > Collinsella. The sequence continues at coordinate 2,011 of UQNH01000027.1, forward strand.
AATATGGAGCCGCAGCCCGGCTACGGCACCGATGCACACACCGAGCGTGCCAAGCGGCTCATCCGTGAGGCCTGTCAGGCTCCCGATGCCGACGTATTTTTCCTGGTGGGCGGCACACAGGCCAACGCGACGGTGATTGACATGCTGCTTGCGCCCTACGAGGGCGTCGTTGCAGCCGAGACCGGCCACGTTGCCTGCCACGAGGCGGGTGCCATCGAGTTTGGCGGCCACAAGGTGCTTACCATTCCCGGCTACGAGGGCAAGATGCATGCCGAGGAGCTCGACAGCTATATCCAGGCGTTTTACGAAAACGAGAGCTACGAGCACACGGTGTTCCCAGGTGCCGTGTACGTGAGCCTATCGACCGAGTACGGCACGCTGTACTCCGCCGCCGAGCTTGCGGCGATTCATGCGGTGTGCCAGAAGCGCCAGATTCCGCTGTTTGTGGATGGCGCCCGTCTGGCCTATGCGCTGGCGGCCGATGAGTGCGACATTACCCTGCCCGAGCTGGCGCAGCTGTGCGACGTGTTCTACATTGGCGGCACCAAGTGCGGCGCGCTTTGCGGCGAGGCCGTGGTGTTTTGCGGCATGCACGCTCCGGCACACCCCATTCCGCGCATTAAGCAGCACGGAGCGCTGCTGGCCAAGGGCCGTCTGACGGGCGTTCAGTTTGAGGCGCTCTTTACCGACGGCCTGTATTTTGAGATTGGCCGCCAGGCGATTGAGACGGCGCAGGCGCTTCGTCGCGTGCTGCATGAGCGCGGCTACCAGTTCTTCTTGGAGACGCCCACCAACCAGCAGTTTGTGATTTTGCCCAACGAGGACATGGCCCGCATTCGCGAGCATGCTTCGATCGAGTACTGGGAAAAGTACGACGAGACCCACACCGTGGTGCGCTTTTGCACCAGCTGGGCCACGACACAGGAGGACATCGACGCGCTGGCGGCTGTCCTGTAGGTTGATGTAATGACGAGGGGCCGCCTTGCGCCTGGGTTTGGCGCAAGGCGGCCTTTGCTTTTGAGAGGGGCTGTATGGCCAAGATGTCCGAGCCGACGATTCGCCCGGCGACGCCCGATGATGCGCCGGCATTGCTTGCCATTTATGAGCCGTATGTGCTCAAGACGGCGATTACCTGCGAATACGAGGTGCCGAGCGTTGAGGAGTTCGCCGGGCGCATCGAGCGTACGCTCAAGCGCTACCCGTATTTGGTGATGGAGCTGGACGGGCTTCCGGTAGGCTATGCCTATGTGAGCCCGCTCAACAACCGCGAGGCCTATGACTGGTCGGTCGAGACGTCGATTTACCTGGCACGCGACGTGCGCCACGGCGGGCTGGGCCGCAAGCTGCACGATGCGCTCAAGCAGTGCCTGATCGCGATGGGCATCACCAACATGTGCGCGCTCATCGCCGTGCCGCACGACAAGGACGACGAGTATCTAACGCACAACAGCCAGGACTTCCATGCCCATATGGGATATCGCTTGGTGGGTGCTTTCGACCGCTGTGCCCAAAAGTTCGGCCGCTGGTACGACATGTGCTGGATGGAGCTGGTCCTGGCCGAGCGCACCCCCAACCAGTCCAAACCAACCTGGTTCCCCGACCTTCCCGCCTAAAACCACCACGGAGGCGTCTGTCCCCATTGTGGTGGTTAGCCGATGGGCTCGGTGTATTTGGCGCGGTCGGTGCGTTGGATGCGCTTGGAGACATGGAGCGGGCGGCCGTCGGTGTCGTAGACGTAGTCAGTGATCAAGATCAGCGCCTGCCCACGCTCAACGTTGAGCAAAAACGCCTCGTTTTGCGAGGCATAGCACACCTCAAAGGTCTTATGCCCCTGTGCCGGCGCGCGATGGAATTCTTGGCGCAGCGTGGCGTAGAGCGAACCGTTGATATCGCGATCGATGAGCGATCCAAAGCTTGGCGGCAAATAGGTGGTCTCCAGGCACAGTGGCGCATCGTCCAGATAACGCAGACGGACAAGTTTGACGAGCTTGCTGCCCACGGTAGCGTCAAAGAACTTGGCCACGCTGCCCGTTGCCTTGGCAAAGCCCGAGTCCACGGTACGCGTGGTGGGCTTCATGCCCTGACCCTGTACCTGTGCCGTGTAGCTCGAAAACACCAGGTTGTTCTCGTGGAGCGCCGGCGTGTCGGCCACAAAGGCACCGCGCCCGCGCTCGGTGCGAAGCAGGCCCTCATCGACGAGCACCTTAAGGGCGTGGCGCACGGTGCTGCGCGACAGCCCCGATTCGTCCATGAGCTCCATCTCGGACGGCAGCTTGTCTCCACGGGCGTAGGTGCCGGCGGCGATGCGGTCGCGCAGCGTGCTCGCCAGACGCTCGTATTGGGTCAGTTTCTTTTTAGATGAAGCGCTCATACGACTAACCTGTATCTAACTTGTATGCTTGCCTAATCAAGCATGTATCCAATACAACAATAAAACTGCTGGTAACGAGTCATCGAAAACCTTACCAGCATAATTTCTAAGACAAATATAGCATACAACTAGTCGACATAGCCAAAACATGTATGTAACTTGTATGCCATCGAGAGCATCAAACGAGAAGAAAGGCTGATGCACGATGACTACTCAGGAACAGGTTAAGGATGTCGTCTCCCAGGTTTTGGCTGACAAGGCAGACAAGGGCGGCATCAAGCGCGTCGTGTGGATTGGCGCCGGCGGATCCAACGGCGGCAACTATCCTGCCCAGTACTTTATGGAGCACGAGGCCACGCAGGTCGTGAGCTCCAGCTACACCAGCAACGAGTTCGTGCACGCAACCCCCGCCTACGTTAACGAGAACACCCTGGCCGTCGTCGTGTCCATGCGCGGCACCAAGGAGACCATCGTCGCCGCCCAGGTCGCCAAGGACCACGGCGCCAGTACCATCGCCATCTATGTTGACGAGTCCGGCCTCACCGAGGTCTGCGACTACAAGATCCAGTATGACAGCCTGGCCGTCGACGAGTCCTGCATGGGCCGTACCAACTCCGCCGTCGTGACCATGATCGCCATGGAACTCACGCAGCAGACCGAGGGCTATGCCGAGTACGAGACCGCTATGGCCGCCTTCGACCTGGTTGACCCCATCTATCGCAAGGCCGTCGAGTACACCCGTCCGCTCGCCGCCAAGTGGGCCGAGCAGAACGCCGACAAGCCCTGCATCAACGTCATGGCTCAGGGTCCGCTCTTTGGTGCCGCCTACGTCTTTAGCATCTGCAACGTGCAGGAGATGCTGCAGATCGACTCCTGCACCATCAACACCTGTGACTTCTTCCACGGCCCCTTCGAGATCCTGGACAAGCGCACTTCGCTGTTCCAGCTCATCAGCGTCGGCCGCAGCCGCTGCAACGACGAGCGCGGCATCCGCTTCGTCAACCAGTACGGTGGCGAGCGCGTCTATCAGCTCGACGCCAAGGAGCTCGGCCTCAACGACATCAAGGACAGCGTGAGCGAATACTTCAACCACCTGATCTTTGCGCCGATCCTCAACAACGTGTATATGCGCGCGCTTTCTGCCGTCACTCACAAGGACTACATGACGCGCCGCTACATGTGGAAGCTGGACTACTAGTTACGCCGTTCTACCGAACGGCGTAACGGCTCGACGCTGCGCGCCCGGCATTTGGCCAATCTGCCGTTCAATTTCAAAGGCGCGACCAGAAGGTCAGCGCCTTTTCATCTCACGGCACCTTGGCTCAAATGACGGGCGCTCGCTGACGTTGCCAAAACGTCGGCGTCGTCGTGTTTGTTAAGGGGTTGGTGCATTGGGGACAGGTTACTTTGCACCAAGTTGGTGCATATGAACCTGGCCTCTTTGCACTAATGGGTTGTAGCGGAAAAGCAGATTTTCCCGTCTGCCGATTTGTGCCTTGAAAAATGTATATAACGACTATAACGTAGTGTGAAACATATTGGAAACAATACCGAGGAGGCTGCGTTGAAGAAAAGCAATCTGGGCTATGTGCTGGTGCTGATCGCCGCGCTTATGTGGGGCAGCATCGGAATCTTTGTAAACGGCATCTCGGCCATGGGCGTTACGTCCCAGAGTATGGCTGCCTTTCGCTTGTTGTCGGGTGCCGTCTTAATGGCTCCGGTCTTGGCATTCATGGGTTGCCAGGGAGGTGCTCGTGAGGGAAAGGCATCGGGTCCCCTGGCACTGTTCAAGGCAAGTCCTAAAGAGCTTGTTCCTTGTGCGCTTCTTGGCATTATCGGCCTCGCCACCGCTAACACGCTTTATTACGAGTGCATGGGCGAGGTGGGCATGTCCACGGCCTCGGTGCTGCTTTACACCTCGCCGGTGTTTGGCGTCATGCTCGGTCGCGTACTTTATCGCGAGGATGTGACTCCCAACAAGCTCGTTGCCATCGCTTTTAACATCGGTGGCTGTGTACTTGCAGTGACCGATGGCGACCTTTCCGGTTTTCATTTTTCGGTTTGGGGCGTCACGTCGGGCGTGATTGCGGGCTTTTGTGGCGCGTCGCTCGCGGTGTTTAGCCGGATAGCAACCAAGACGGTCCACCCGCTGGCTGTCACGTTTTGGGGCCTTGTTTTTGGCGGTGCGGTTATGGCGGCTATCGCGGCTCCGTGGCCAGATGTCGCCGCAGCAATGTCGCCACAGCTGCTGCTGCTGTTCCTTGGCTTTGGACTCATCCCCACAGCCGTGGCCTATGTCTTATATATGCAGGGTCTGTCCATGGGGCTCGAGACGTCGAAAGTTCCCGTCGTAATGTCATTCGAGACGGTCGTCACCGTGCTGCTGGGCATTGGTGTCTACGCCGAGCCCGCCGGTGCGATCAAGGTTCTGGGCATCGTTTTGGTGCTCGCGTCCATCGTGATCATGAACACCGACTTTTCCAAGCTGCGCAACAGTGTGTTTGTCGACCATGTCATTGAGAGCATGACCTTTAAGCCCAACGCGTGGTGGACGGAGAAATCGCAGGACATGGATCTGTTCCGCGAGCGCACGGGCATTACGCTGGAGCCCACCGTGCAGGAAAGCCCCTGGTACTTCGTGCGATAGGGGATTGGCGGAGTGTTTGAGCAGGTAGCGCCCGGCGTTTGGCCGGGCGGTGCCTAGCCAGCGCCGACCTACCCAAGACCATCGTTTCGATTGCGTTAAACCCGCCAACGGTCGTTTTTCACCCGCGAACGGTTTATATACTAATTAGCAAAATAAGCAACGTATAAGACGTTATAATGACCATAACGAAAAGGAGGAGGCAAGATGAATCAGATCATTCTCGCATCTCATGGCGGCCTGGCCGCAGGCGCCAAAGACACGCTCGAGATGGTTCTCGGCGACGTGTCGAACGTCCACGTCGTGTCGCTTGCTCGTGACGACAAGGAGCCCATCACCAATAAGGTGGACGCCATGATCGCCACGTTCAACGCGGACGACACCGTCTATGTGCTGACCGATATGCTCGGCAGCTCGGTCAACAACAGCATGGTCGAGCTTTCCAAGAACGGCACGAAGTTCACGGTTGTCAGCGGTTTCAACATTCCGCTGGCACTGACGCTCGCTATGAGCCCCGCCCCCGTCAAGGGTGCCGAGCTCGCGGCCCTCATCAACGAGGCCCGCACCGGTCTGACCAACCCCAACGCACCGGTCGAGGTCGCCGCGGCTCCCGCCAAGAAGGCCAAGGCGTCCCGTCACAGCTCCGGTCCCGCCAAGATCGTCCTCGCACGTCTTGACTACCGTCTGCTGCACGGCCAGGTCGTCTTTACCTGGACCACCAAGGTTCAGGCCGAGCGCATCATCGTCGTCGACAACGCTGCCGCCAACGATGACATCAAGAAGGGCGCTCTTAAGCTGGCCAAGCCCCAGGGCGTGCGCCTGAACGTCTTCACCGTCGAGCGTGCCCTCGCCAAGATGGACAAGCTCAACACCCTCGGCGAGCGCGTCATGTTCGTCTTTGGCAACACTGCCGAGATGCTGCAGTTCTGCCAGGGCTACAAGCTCGACGCCATCAACCTGGGCGCCACCGCCAACCACGACGGTGCCGAACAGGTCGGCGGCAAGGACAGCTCCGTCTTCTTCGACGCCACCCAGAAGGCCGACGTCAACCAGCTGCTCGACATGGGCATTAAGCTCTATGTCCAGCAGACCCCTACGTATCAGAGCGTCGACATCGACGCCAAGCTGTAATCAACCAGGCTTTTGCCTGACTGAAAGGAGAAGGGTATGAATACGTTCATCAGTGCGGTGCTCGTCGGCCTCGTCGGCGTGTTCTGCATGTGGGACTCCCGCCTGCTCGGTCGTCTTAACTTCGAGCAGCCCCTCGTTGGCGCTACGCTCGTCGGTCTGCTGCTGGGCGATGTGCCCACCGGCCTTGCCGTCGGTGCCGCCGTCGAGCTCGTGTCCATGGGCCTGGTGCAGGTCGGCGCCGCCGTTCCGCCCGATATGGTCCTGGGCGGCATCGTGGCCGCTGCCTTTGCGTGCCTGACCGATGCTTCCGCCGAGACCGCCATGACGATCGCCATCCCGGTCGCCGTCCTGGGTCAGCTCCTCGGCATCGTGTTCCGTTCCATCATCGCCGCCCTCACCCATGTGGCAGATAGCGCGATCGATAACGGAAAGTTCAAGACCGCCTATCGCATGCACATCTGCGCCGGCTCCGGTCTGTACGCCGTCATGTACTTCCTGCCGATCTTCCTCGCCGTCTTTGTTGGCACCGACCTGGTTCAGGCCATCGTCAACATGGTTCCCGAGTGGCTGTCCACTGGTCTTAACGTTTCGACCAAGATCATGACCGCCTACGGTTTGGCCCTGCTGCTCACCATGATGATCAAGAAGGGTATGACTCCGTTCCTGTTCATCGGTTTCCTGCTCGCCGCTTACCTCAACCTGTCCGTCATCGCGGTCGCTCTGATCGGTGTGTGCCTGGCTGTCGTCTTCATGGGCTTCAAGTTCAACGGTTCCCATGCAGCCGCCGGTGTCGATTCCGACTACGATCCGCTCGAAGACGACGAAGACTAAGGAGGAACACACTATGGCAACCGCAACCAAGGACGTGTCCCTGAACAAGAAGGTCAGCCAGTTCTTCTGGCGCTCCTGGGCCATCCAGGCCTCTTGGAACTACGAGCGTCAGATGAACATGGGCTTCCTCTACGGCATGGTTCCCACGCTCGATCGCCTCTATCCGGACGAGTCCGACCCCAAGCAGCTCGCTGCTAAGAAAGAGGCTTACCACCGTCACATGGCGTTCTACAACTGCACCCCGCAGACGAGCGCTTTCATCCTGGGCCTCGCCGCCTCCATGGAGGAAGAGTACGCCAAGGATCCCGAGAACTTCGACCCCGATTCGATCAACGCGGTCAAGACCTCCCTTATGGGTCCGCTTTCCGGCATCGGTGACTCCTTCTTCCAGGGCACCATCCGCGTTATCGCCTTTGGCCTGGGTGTTCAGCTGGCTCAGCAGGGCTCCATCATGGGCCCGATCCTGGCCATGCTCATCTCCATCGTGCCCTCTGTGCTGATCACGTGGTTCGCAGCCAAGATCGGCTATCAGGGCGGCCACGAGTACCTGAGCAAGCTCCAGGGCGGCGACCTCATGGAGAAGCTCATGTATGTCTGCGGCATCGTGGGTCTTATGTCCGTGGGCGGCATGATCGCTACGCTGATCGGCGCCACCACCCCGCTGCAGTTCGCTGAGGGCACCGTCGTGATTCAGGACATCCTGGACGGCATGATGCCCCAGATGATCTCCCTCGGCCTCACCGGCCTTATGTACTGGCTCATCAAGAAGAACGTCAACACCGGTTGGCTTCTCGTGATCGCCATCGTGGGCGGCATCGCCCTCTCCGCGGCCGGCATCCTGGCCTAGTCGCGACCAAGCGTCTAACCGCTTTCCCCGGGGGCCTGCCTGGCATCCCATACCCCAGGCAGGCTTCCATCCCTAGGTGTGTCAAAGGGACAGTTCCTTTGACACATCCTCAACGGGCCGGCGACTCGGTCCAAACCACGGTAACCCTGCGAGCGCCCGGCAATGTGGCGCCGCAAAAAATCGAAAGGAATGTGTCAGATGTACGAGATCGACCTTAACCTCCCTAAGCAGATCGTCGCTGACGTCCTGTCCAACCACGAGATCCACAGCGTCGCCTTCGTCGGCTGCGGTGCTTCCATGTCCGACCTTTACCCTGCCAAGTACTTCCTGGCCAACAACACGGACAAGCTGAACGTTCAGATCTTCACCGCTAACGAGTTCAACTACGACACGCCTTCCTGGGTCAACGAGCACACCTTCGTGATCACCTGCTCCCTCGGTGGCTCCACGCCCGAGACCGTCGAGGCCAACAAGACCGCCAAGAAGCACAACTGCCCGGTCGTCTCCCTCACCAACAAGGCCGGCTCCGCTCTGACCGTCGACGCCGACCACGTCATCGTTCACGGCTTCCATGCCAACTACGCTGCCAAGTGCGAGAAGCCTGGCTACGCCATCGCTCTTGCTCTCGAGATCCTTCAGCAGACCGAGGGCTATGACCACTACGAGGACATGATCACCGGCCTCACCAACGTCTTCGAGCTCTGCGAGAACGCCGCTCAGTCCGCCAAGGGCCTCGCCAAGCAGTTCGCCCAAGACTTCAAGGACGACAAGATGATCTACTTCATGGCCTCCGGTGCCTCCGAGAAGATGGCTTATTCTCACGCCGCCTTCCTGTTCACCGAGATGCAGTGGATCGACGCCGCCGCCTACAACACCGGCGAGTACTTCCACGGCCCGTTCGAGGTTTCCACCGAGGGTAAGCCCTACGTCTTCTTCATGTCCGACGGTGCTACCCGTCCGATGGACGCTCGCGCCCTCACCTTCCTTAAGCGCATGGGCGCCAAGGTCGCTCTGATCGACTCCAAGGACTACGGCCTGGCTGACGCCGTGCCGGCGAGCGTCGTCACCTACTTCAACCCGCTGCTGCACCTCGCCGTTATGCGCGAGTACGGCAACCAGATCGCCGAGGCCCGTCAGCACCCGCTGACCATGCGTCGCTACATGTGGAAGCTTTCCTACTAATCACAAGTAAGTAGACCTTACGGGTTGATTGAGAGGGGATGGGGTTTACACCCCGTCCCCTTTTCTGTTTTGGGAGGGCGTGTTCGTTGCGCCGCAAAACCCCAGATAAAACCTACCAAAATAAACCTGTCTCTTTTTGGCAGGTGGGAGGAGATGCGTATGATCAAGGCAGTGCTGTTTGATATGGACGGCGTGCTGGTCGATACCGAGTGGTTCTACAACCGTCGCCGCGTGGCGTTTATGGAGGAGAAGGGCTTCCACTTTGACGAGATTCCCGATCTTTCGGGGTCTAACGAGCCTGCCATTTGGGAGGCGCTGGTGCCCGACGATGTCGAGCTGCGCGAGCGCCTGCGTGTGGAGTACAAGCAGGTCTACAGCCCGGTCCACCCCGTTCCGTATGCCGAGCTGCTCAACGAGCAGACGGAGCCGGTGATGCGCGAACTGCACGAACGCGGCGTGAAGTGTGCTATCGCGAGCTCGTCCTACCGCGAGCTCATCGACGAGCTGGTTGAGATTGCCGGTATCGCCGACGTGCTGGACTACACCATCAGCGGTCACGAGTGCAGTGCGTTTAAGCCCGACCCCGAGATCTACCTGCGTGCCATGGAGACGCTGGGAGTTGACCCCGCCGAGTGCCTGGTTATCGAGGACTCGCCGTTGGGCATCGAGGCTGGCAAGCGCTCCGGCGCCCGCGTCCTGGCACTGCGTCCGCATGAGGGCGTCAACCTGGACCAGTCCGCCGCCGACGTCGTCATCGACAACCTGACCGACATTTTGGCCGCTCTGTAGTGTCAATCCACCGCGAGAAGCACTGGTTCACGCGTCATTTGCTGCAGATTGGCTTAATTTGGCATCAATTTAGATCCGTTTGGCTTCGATTCGGGCTAAGTGAGTAGACTTTTTGGCGCAGGCCGGGCACAAAGCGTTTCTGACTTAGTAAAACCGCAGGTCACAGAGGTGGCTGTTATTGGCTGTGCTCGGGAGGTCGCGAAAAGTCTACTCACTTAGAATTTGGGCCTTTGGTTGTGGGGTTACCGGTCCCGTTTTGGTTGTCGAGAGAGGGTGAATTGAGGCGCCCTCTGTCGCTCCATGCTACAATCGCCGACATGCCCCACAACTACATCTGCCTTCGAAGGGAGCCTACGTGGCGAACGCCATCGATCAGCTCACGGACCGCGTGCTCGTGCTCGGCCGCCTTACCATCGTTCGCCGCGCTATTACCGCTGTGGCGGTCACCATATCAGCCGTTCTCCAGACATTTCTGATCCAGGCGTTCATTCAGCCCGCCGATCTGCTTCCGAGCGGTCTCACAGGCGTCGCGGTCCTGCTCGATCGCGTTACCTCGCTTGGCGGCGTTCATATCGACATCTCGCTCGGCATGCTCGCGCTCAACATCCCCGTGGCGCTCCTATGCTGGAGCGGCATTAGCAAGCGTTTCGTCATCTTCTCGATGATGCAGGTCATGCTCTCGTCGCTGTTCCTCAACATCTTTCATTTCGCCCCGTTTTTGGGCGACAAGATCATGCTCATCATTTTTGGTGGCGTGGTCTCGGGTCTGGGTGCTGCCATCGCGCTCAAGTCCGGTGCATCAACCGGCGGCACCGACTTTATCGCGCTGTGGGTCTCCAACCACACGGGCAAGACCATCTGGGGTGTCATCTTTGGTTTCAACTGCTTTATCCTGGCGATCTTTGGCTTTATGTTTGGCTGGGACAACGCGGCGTACTCCATCGTGTTCCAGTTTATTTCGACCAAGACCATCGACAGCTTCTATCATCGCTACGACCGTGTGACGCTGCAGATCACAACGCGCAAGGCCGATGAGGTCATGACCGCCTATGTTGACCATTTTCAGCATGGTATTAGCTGCGCCGAGGTCATCGGCGGATACAGCCGTGAAAAGATGTACCTGCTGCACACCGTTGTCTCGACCTACGAGAGCCAGGACATTATCAAGCTAGTGTGCGACATTGATCCCGGCGCCGTGATCAATGTGTTCCACACGCTCAACTTTGTGGGCGGCTGGTGGGGCGGTCATGTCGACGAGCCCATGCCCACGGCCGTTCCCGATCCCGACAAGCCCGCTCGCATAGCGAGTCGTCAGGCGCGCCTCAGTGAACAGGACAGCCTGCAGCAGGACGACGGCAAGTAAGGATTTGCTGTATGTGGTGTATCGTTTTATCAAACTGAGATAACATATAAAAAGACGTTATATACGTATTAGTTATTTCGATATTTTGATAAGAGTGATCAGATATGCCTGCGCCCAAAAATGCACCGCTTTACCAGCAGATTTACGACGAGATCAAGGATGCGATTGAGAAAGGTGTTTATGCACCCAAGGAGCGTATTCCGTCCGAACTTGAGCTTGCCGAGCAGTACGAGGTGAGCCGCATTACGGTGCGCCGCGCCGTCGAGGAGCTCTGCTCCGATGGCTACCTGGTTAAGCAGCAGGGCCGCGGCACCTTTGTTTCCACGCCGCACATCAATCGCCAGTTTCACGCCTCGACGCTGCAGACGTTTACCGCGCTGTGTGCCGATAACGGCATGAAGGCCGGCGCGCATGTGGTCGATCGCCAGATCGTTCCGGCGCGCCAAAACGAGATGGAGTTTTTTGGCCTGCGGAAGGATGCGCTGCTGCTGCATATCAAGCGCGTGCGTACGGCCGACGGCGAGCCCATCTTTGAGGAGAACATTTTTGTGCCGTTTGACGCTTACCGTGAGCTGTTGACGGCCGATCTTGAGGACAAGTCGATTTTTGCCGAGGTCGAGCGTGTTGGCGGAACGCCGATTGTCTCGGTTGGCTACCGCACGGTCGAGGCCGTTCGCGCCAACGCCGAGCAGGCCGCCGAGCTGGGCATTGCCCCGCACGACCCGCTGCTCAACCTGCGTGCCGGCTTTATCGGCCCCAATGGCGAGCCGGTTTTGATGGGTAAGCAGTACTACGTGGGATCGCGTTACGTTATGGTCATGTAAGTTACGCGGTTTTACCAAACCGCGTAACGGGCCGACGCTGCGCCCTTGGTTCCGCCGTTCTAGCGAACGGCGGACCGGTCGACGCTGCAAACGCCCCTAAGCGGCAATCTGACGTTCAATCGTCGGTCGCGTACCGAAGTACGCTTCCCTCCTCTTTCACGTCACCTTGCTCGCTTAGGGGCGTTTTCGCTGACTTATGCTCAACCTGAGACGTTTCCACGCCTGTCAAGAGCTTAGCCGTTGGGGACGTTCTTAAACGACTAGTCATTCAAGAACGTCCCCAATGACTACCCGCAGAATGAGCGTGGCTGACAGCCGTACGGCACCGGTCCGCGTGGCGGCGTATAATCGGCGGCAGATGACTTGGACGTTAGGAAACCATGACCGATAGCATGCAACAGACGGCGCTCGACACGCTCGGCGCCTATTTTGGCTACACCTCGTTTCGCCCGGGACAGGACCGCATGGTCGATGCGATCCTTGCCGGTCGCGATGCGCTGGGTGTTATGCCCACGGGCGCCGGCAAGTCCATTTGCTACCAGGTACCCGCGCTCATGCTGCCCGGCATCACCTTTGTGGTGAGTCCGCTGCTGTCGCTTATGGAGGACCAGACCCGCGCGCTGCTCGCGGCGGGTGCGCGCCCCAGTTATCTCAACTCCAGCCTTACTCCGGCCCAGCAAAACACCGTGCTCAAGCGGGCGCGCGAGGGCCGCTACCAGCTTATGTACGTGGCGCCCGAGCGCTTGCTCGAGCCACGCTTTTTGGCCTTTGCGCAGGAGGCCGCGGCGGACGGCGGCATTGGCGTGCCGCTCGTGGCCATTGACGAGGCCCACTGCGTGAGCCAATGGGGCCAGGATTTCCGTCCCGCCTACCTGCAGATTCGTGAGTTCATCGATTCCCTGCCGCAGCGCCCCATCGTGGCGGCCTTTACCGCTACGGCGACTGAGCGTGTGCGCGCGGACATTCAGCAGATGCTCGGCCTGCAAAATCCCGCGACGGTGGTGACGGGCTTCGATCGCAAGAACCTCTACTTTGGCTGCGAGGAGATGGGCGACAAGGCCAAGGCCGCGTGGGTGCGCGACTATGTGATCGCACATTCGAGCGAGAGCGGCATCGTGTATTGCTCGACCCGCAAGACCGTCGATGAGCTCGCCGGCGAGCTTGCCGAGGCGCTGGGCCCCAGCGGCATTCACGTTGGCCGCTACCATGCCGGCATGGGTAATGACGCCCGCCGCCAAAGCCAGCGCGCCTTTATCGACGACGATATTCAGGTGATGGTTGCCACCAACGCCTTTGGCATGGGCATCGACAAGCCCAACGTGCGCTACGTCATCCATAACAACGTGCCCGAGAGCATCGAGGCCTACTACCAGGAGGCGGGCCGCGCCGGCCGCGATGGCGATCCGGCCAGCTGCCACCTGCTGTGGAACGGCAACGATTTTCGCATGCGCCGCTTTTTGATCGACCGCGGCGATGCGGCCGACGAGACGCTCGACGACGAGCAGCGCGCGTGGGCGCTCCAGAACCGATATCGCCTGCTCAGTCAGATGGAAGGCTATTGCAACACCACCGGCTGCCTACGCGAATACATGCTGCGCTACTTTGGCGACGAGGCCGTGGCCGAGCATACGGCCGTGGGCGGCGCCGCCGCGGATGAGGCCGAGGGCTGTGGCAACTGCAGCAACTGCCTCACGCAGTTCGAGGTCGAGGACGTCACCGGTATGGCTCGCGCCGCCGTGCGCTATGTGGCCACGCGCCCCATGCGCTTTGGCAAGTCGCTCATCGCCGATGTGCTTCACGGCGGCAACACCGAGCGCATTCGCCAGATGCATCTGGACGAGGACCGCGGCTATGGTGGGCTGTCGAGCGAATCGGTCGGCCGCATCAAGGACATCATCGGCCAGCTGTGCGGCCGCGGTTATTTGGCCACCTCGCAGGGGCAGTACCCGGTCGTGGGCCTGGGTCCGCGTGCCGGCGAGGTCGAGGACGAGGCGTTTGCCTTTACCGTTAAGCGTCGCGCGTCCAAGCGCAAGGCCTCGGCCCGTGCTCGCCGTGCGGTGGATCTGCTGCGCGAGGAGGCCGAGCTGGATCAGCGCCCGCGCGTGGGCGACGATGCCGAGCTGTTCGAGCGCCTGCGTACCCTGCGCAAGGAGATCTCGACCGAGCTCGAGATGGCGCCGTACATGGTCTTTTCCGACAAGGCCCTGCGCGGCCTGTGCCGCCTGCGCCCGCAAACGCGCGACGAGCTGATTCAGGTCAACGGCATCGGCGAGAAAAAGGCCGATGCCTTTGGCGAGCAGTTTATGGCGGCGATTGAAGAGTTTGAGTCCGAGCATGCGCGGGATGGAGCGTAACGATGGCAACCGACGATAAAACCGACCGCGCTGGCGTATCCGCCGTACCGCTGTACCAGCAGGTCATGGACGACCTGAAGGGCGAGATCGCGCGCGGCGTGTATGCGGCCGGCTCGCGCATTCCTTCCGAGATGGAGCTCGCGAAGTCTTACGGCGTGGGACGCATCACCGTGCGTCGCGCCATCGAGGAGCTGTCGCGCGCGGGATATCTCAACCGACAGCAGGGGAGGGGCACCTTTGTGTGCGCTCCCAAGCTCAAGCGCAAGATTGTCCAGAAAGGTGACGTCCAGAGCTTTACTGAGGGTTGTGCCGCCAACGACATGGTGGCCGGAGCGCGTCTGGTGTCGCGTACGGTGGTCGCGGCGACGCGCGAGGATGCGGCGTTCTTTGGCGTGGAGCCCGGCTGCGAGCTCATCGTGGTCGAGCGCGTGCGCACGGCGGATGGCGTGCCCGTCATGCTCGAGAACAACGCCTTTGTGCTGGCCGACCATCCCTACCTGCAGACGCTTGCCGATAAGGACCTCACCGATAACTCGATCTTTGCGCTCGTTGCCGAGCATTCGGGCCGCGCGCCGCTCAAGTCCGACCCCTGTACCGTGGAGATTGCGCTTGCCGATGCTCAGGCGGCCCCGCTGTTGGAGGTGCCGGCCGGCGAGCCACTCTTCTATATGGAGGCGTACTTTACCGATGAGGACGAGCGGCCCCTGCTGCTCGGGCGCCAAAAGATCGTGGGCTCGCGCTACGTGTTCGACATCTAACGTCCATAGATAGAACAACATAGAACAAATTTGCTGAAATGACTTCACCTGCGACAGCTCGCATGCTATAAATAGAACAACATAGAACGACTGCAGGTACGAGCTGCCGTCGTCCAAAGCCGCCACACAAGGAGGAGCGTCACCGTGAACGCACACGATCTGATTCAGGAAATTATCGAGCGCAAGGGTAAGATCGAGAACGTCTTTTGGATCGCCTGCGGCGGTTCGATGATCGACCTGATGCCGGCTAACGAGCTGCTCAAGCGCGAGGCCACTACGTTTGCCTCGACGGTCTACACCGCGCGCGAGTTTTGCCTGATGGCCCCCAAGAGCCTGGGGCCGAAGTCGCTCGTCGTCGCCTGCAGCCACAGTGGCAACACGCAGGAGGTCATCGACGGTTGCGAGATGGCGTTGACTGCCGGCGCCGAGGTCGTCGCCCTCACCGACTGCGAGGGCTCCAAGATCGACAACGGCAAGTGGACCACCTGGGTCTACCCCTGGGGCGAGGGTGTGTCGCAGGCCGAGGTGCCGCAGGGCATCGGCGCTCTGATCGCCGCCGAGCTGCTCGACCAGCAGGAAGGCTACGAGGCGCTCGCCGACATGTACGAAGGCCTCAAGCAGATGGATGCGCTGCTGCCCGCCGCCCGCGAGAAGGTCAACGCCGAGCTGGGCGCCCGCTTTGCCGAGCTCTGCCAGCAGCACAAGTTCTTCTATATCCTGGGGTCCGGCCCCAACTTTAGTCAGACCTACGCCATGGCCATCTGCTCGCTCATGGAGATGCAGTGGCAGCACTGCTGCTATATCCACTCCGGCGAGTACTTCCACGGCCCCTTCGAGGCTACCGAGCCCGGCGTGTTCTACTTTGTGCAGCTCGGATCGGGTGAGTGCCGCCCCATGGAGGAGCGTGCACTCGCGTTCCTCAACACGCACACCGATACGATTATGGTGCTCGATGCGCTCGAGTACGGCGTGGGCGAGGTACCTGCCAGCGTGCGTTCGTTCTTGGAGCCGATCTTCTTTTACGCGATGAGCTGCGAGCTGCGCGCCGCCCGCGGCAAGGTGTTCGACCACAGCCCCGAGATCCGTCGCTACATGGGCATCGAGCAGTACTAAGTAACGGGAAAACCATTCACCTTCGATTCGCAAGGGCGCTGCGTGAGTCAAAAAAGTGGGCCGCGCCGGGGATTTCCGGCGCGGCCCGCTTAGTATCGCGCTTAGATTCGCAAGGTTGCGGTAGCCAGCGGCCTACTTTGCGTCGTACGCCTCGGCGTCCCACCAGTCGAGCTGGGCGATGTTGTCGCGGATGTGCTGGCAGCTCTTGTGGAAGCCCTCGAGCTCGTGCTCGGAAAGGTCGAGCGTGTAGACCTCCTCGACGCCCTCGGCGCCGATCACGCACGGCAGGGAGGTAAAGATGCCCTCTTCGCCATACTGGCCAGTCATGAGCGTAGAGGCCGAAAGCACGGCGTGCTCGTTGTGCAGCACGGCGGCGCAGACACGCGCAGCGGAGTTGGCGACGGCGTACTCGGTGCACTGCTTGCCCTGGTAGGTCACATAGCCGCCCTTGCGCGCGAGCTCCTCGACCTCCATGTGGTCAAAGGCGTACTTGTCGGGGTTTTCGGCCTGAAGCTCGTTGAGGCTCTTGCCGGCGATGGTTGCGGCCTTAAAGGCGGCCAGCTGGCTAAAGCCATGCTCGCCGATCATGTAGGCGTCGATGGACTTGGGGCTCACACCGACCTTCTTGGAGATCTCGGTGCGCAGGCGGGCGGAGTCCAGACCGCAGCCCGAGCCGATGATCTTCTTGGGATCGTAGCCGGTCAGGTGCCACAGCTCGGTGCACACGACGTCGCAGGGGTTGGAGATGCTCACGAAGATGCCGTCAAAGCCGGCGTCGACGATGCGCTTGGCAAAGGTGCGGGCGGCGTCGGTGGTAAAGAACAGCTCACCGTCGCGGTTGCCGGCGGCCAGCGCGACCTTGCCGGCAGCGTTGACGATGACGTCGCAGCAGGCCAGCTCCTCGTAGTGGTCGTAGCAGTTGACGATCTTGGTGTTGTACGGGACAAACGAAAGGGAGTCGCGCAGGTCCTGGACCTCGGATGTCACCTTGGTCTCGTTGATATCGCACAGGTACAGCTCATCGGCAATGCCCTGCATGAGCAGGCTGTTGGCGACATGTGCTCCTACGTGGCCCTGGCCGACCACACCGATCTTACGCGTCTGGTACATATATGTATCCTTTCGGCCGAGTTTCTCGCATCGAACCATTGTAGCGTCCTGCTGTCACTTTGCTAAGCTAAAGCGAAGTAGATTTTTGGGACATGCTTTAATCTCTACTTTTGGAGTGATTTGGGCCGCTGGCGACATCGCCGGGCGATGTGCTCGCGCGGATGGGGCCGCTCGTTGTACCATAGCTGCAACTGACTCGTAAGGAGCATCCATGCCCATTCGCATCCCCGACGCCCTCCCTGCCGCCGCGCAGCTCGAGAGCGAGAACATCTTTGTCATGACCGAGTACCGCGCGCTGCACCAGGACATCCGTCCGCTGCGTGTGCTCATCCTCAACCTCATGCCCACCAAGATCGCCACCGAGACGCAGATTATGCGCAAACTCTCCAACACGCCGTTGCAGGTGGAGGTGGACCTGCTGCGCACCAAGACGCACGAGGCCACGCACGTGAGCGCCGGCCACCTGGAGACGTTCTACCGCACGTTCGACGACATCCGCGACATCCACTACGACGGCCTGATCATCACGGGCGCGCCGGTGGAGCAGATGCCGTTCGAGGAGGTCGACTACTGGCCCGAGCTCTGCCAGATCATGGATTGGTCCACCACGCACGTGCACTCCACGCTGCACATTTGTTGGGGCGCGCAGGCGGGGCTCTACCATCATTACGGTATCCAGAAGTACGACCTGCCGGCAAAGGCGAGCGGCGTATTTGAGCATTATCTGGTGAAGCCGCAAAGCCCGCTGGTCCGCGGCTTTGACGACCGCTTCTATGCCGTGCATTCGCGCAACACCGATGTGCGCCGCGAGGACGTGGAGGCCGAGCCGCAGCTTGAAGTCGTGGCCGTGTCCGACGAGGTAGGCCTGTATATCGTCAAGTCGACCGACAGCCGCCGCTTTTTTGTCTTTGGCCATCCCGAGTACGATACCGACACGCTGCGCCTGGAGTACGAGCGCGACGTGAAGCGCGGGCTCAACCCTCAGGTGCCGGCGCATTACTTCCCGGGCGACGATCCCACCGCCGAGCCGCGCAACGTCTGGCGCAGCCAGGCTCAGCTGCTCTACACCAACTGGCTCAACTACTACGTCTACCAGACCACGCCCTACGACCTGGCCCGCGCCGGCGAGGAGCACTAGGCCGCTGTCGTGGCTGTGGCTGCGGCGGTTATCGTGGCCGCTACGCGACGAGCGTGGATAATCGGACGCATGTTGAATGAGCGTGGATAATCTCCCACTTTTGGTCGAGGAACAGGCCCAAAGTGGGAGATTTTCCACGCTCGATTTTTCTGCGGCTGTCGTAGGCGGCAGCACCACGCGTCGAGTGTTTACGGACAGCATCGCAAACTAGGTAGTTTCGAGCCACAGCATATTTTCTTTTAAGGAAATCGACGGCTTTTGAGGCATAAAGATGTGGAGACAGGGACCTCTCGACAACCGTTCTACCTGCAGATATAAGCCATTAACCTAAAACGTCCAAAACCGTCAAGCATTTGGTCAGCTGCTGGACAGCATTTGGTCAGACTTCGCATGAAACCGTCTGGTACGTTGGCGCCGTTCCAAGAGTTGGGAGGCGACATGGCAAACGCGACGGCGAATCAAAGACTCACAGGCCACATTAAAGCGTGCGAGCAGCAGATGAGCTGCGTGTACGCGCGTACGACGGCGGAGGCAAAGCAGATTGAGCGGCGGGTGGCGGCGGGAAGTCTCAAGGTGGTCATGCCGGGGTTGTATGCGCGTCCGGAATACTGGTCCGAGCTCAAGTTTCGGCAGCGTTATCTGCATCGGGTGCGGGCGCTTGCGCAAAAGCACCCCGACTGGACGTTTTGCTCCTATACGGCGGCCGTTGTCTATGGCCTTTCGGTTTCGCATGCCAATTTGACGCACATCCATATCGCCGTGGCACCGGCACAATCAACGACGCCGGGCTCTCAGGTCGTTCGCCATCGTTATGTTCGTCAAACACGGGCCACCCAGATGGACATTGCCGTGACCGATATCGATCAAACGATTACGGATTGCCTGGTCGATGCATCGTTTGTCGAGGGACTGATCATTGCGGACTCGGCGCTTCATGAGCAGCTGTTGTCGAAGGAGCATCTCGTTGAGGCAGTCAACAAGCTTGGCTTAAATCGTCGCGGTGTTGTGACGGCGCGCAGGGTTGCACGGTATGCCGATGGCCTGTCGGAAAGCGGTGGCGAGTCCAAGGCGCGCGCCCTGATGATCGAGCGCGGCTGGCAGACGCCGGAGCTGCAAATTGAGCTGTTCGACCCGGTTGAGCCGGGACGGCCGTATCGCGTTGACTATTTGTGGCGCGTGGGTGACCGGTTGATTATTGGGGAGTTCGACGGATTCGTTAAAAGCGAGAAGGCGGCGGAGGAGGGCAAGCTTGCAAAGGCGCAATTTGATGAGCGCCAGCGCGAGTCGAGGCTTTCGCTGCTCGATAACTGTAAGATTGTGCGCTTGTGCTGGGATGATCTAAGGGACCCGACAAAGCTCGATCGCAAGCTCAAGGTTGCCGGCGTGCCGCGTGCATGCTGAGGCGGTGGCAGGGCGTTAGGCTGCACGAGCGTGGAAATCCGGACGGATGAGCGTGGGAATTTAGACGCGATTTGGTTGAGCGTGGATTTTCAGACATACGAGCGTGGATTATCGGACGTTTGAATAATGAGCGTGGATAATCTCCCGTTTTTTGCCCCCGAACAGTCCCAAAGTGGGAGATTTTCCACGCTTATCTTGCGGGTGCGATACAACGACATTTAGGCGCTGACGATGTTGGGCAGCGGCAGGTCGTGGACGTCGGTGGGGACGTGGTCGATGCGCTGTTCGTCAAAGGCGATGCCGACGATTTGACATGCGGGCGAGAGCATGGACAGGTAACGGTCGTAGCAGCCGCCGCCGTAGCCCAGGCGCGCGCCGGTTTGGTCGAAGGCCACGAGCGGCACAACAATCATGTCGAGTGCTTCGGCGGGCACGATAGGGAAGCGGCTGCTGCCGATGTCCGCGGCAGCGAAGGTTCGCGTGGGATGAGTGATAAACGGAGCCGCGGACGCATCGTCGGCGGCAACTGCCCGCATGCACATACGCTGGCCACAAGCTGCGGCTTCGGCTGCCGAGAGCATGCACGGATAGGCTGCGCGCCAGCCGCGCGCGGC
>UQNH01000028.1:0-22271 GCA_900542365.1 uncultured Collinsella sp.
GTCGTGACCCAAAAGCCGCGTCGCGCGTGCTCGGCATCGCGCGGGTCGTCGCGGCGAATGTGCCGTTCCAGGTTTTGCGTGCTGTTGCCGGCGATAACAACGGCGACGCCCGCCCGCCGCGCGCAGTCAATCGACTCGCGCGTGACCGGGCAGGCGTCGGCATCAATAAAGAGCGTTCGCGGCATCTAGTGCACCAGTTTGCCAAATTGAATAGCGCGAACAATCAGCGTTACGCCAAACACCAGCAGCGCGGCGCCGCTAAAGATGACGAGCATCTTGGCCGACCACAGCGGATAGATAAACACGAACATGCCGGCGATGATGGAAAGTGCGCCGCTCAGGATGGCGAGGGCGCGGTTGGACGAAAGCTCGGACTCCAGAATGGACATGACACCTTCGACAATCCAGCCAAAGCCGGCCACGATAACCACCATCGTGGTGAGCGTCGCGGTCGAGAAGGCCTGGTTGCGCAGGATTATGACGCCGCCCAAGATAATGAGTAGGTTGGAGATGATGCTCGTCACGCGCCAGCCGGTGGGCAGCAGCGGCTCAAAAATGGCAGTGAACAGTCTGATGGCAGCAGTGATTACAAAGTAAAAACCCAGGACGGTCGTCAAAAAGACGAGGGACTTGGCGGGTGCAAAAAGCAGCGCGATACCAGCAATGAGTGCTAAGACGCCCGTGATGGCGTAGATCCAGCGTACGGCCTTGACGGCTTTGCCCGCCATGCTTTTCTCGTCAAATCCAAACTGGCTCGATTTTTGGTCATCGTTCTTAAAGATGCCCATAATGTCTCCTTTCCGTGCGGCGTAAGCCTTGATCGTTACAACCAGTATCCCCTAAGGGCGCTGACGTATGGGTCGGGGAGGGCGAAACGTAACCCAAAGGCCCCGAATTGTTTCCGTTGTTCCCCACGTCGCGATTTTCTATTCAACAGGTGTAGAACATTGCAGCCCTGTTCGTTATTGCCTACGTTTTAGGTTAGATTTTCCTAAGGACAATTGGCTTGTATTGGGGGTCCCTATGAACGAAACAGTTCCCGCGGCACCGTCGAGTGTCGAATCGATGGCAAAGCAAGGTTGCGAAAAGCTCGGTCTGGAAGCGTTTGATGCGCTGGTCCGTCGTGCCCGTACGTGCCGTCGCTTTGACGAGTCTATGCGCGTGCCGCGCGAGTTTTTGCTCGAGCTGGCGGAACTGGCGCACCTGGCTCCCTGCGGCGCCAATGCTCAGCGTCTGCGCTTTCACGTGGTGAGCGGTGCAGAGGACTGCGCGCGTGTATTTGACGAGCTTGCATGGGCCGGTGCGCTCAAGGATTGGCCGGGTCCCGATGAGGGCGAGCGCCCGACCGGCTACATCGCGATTCTTGCTGAGCGCGCCGTTCCGGGCAAGCCCGCCGCTCCCATTACCGATGTCGACACGGGCATTACCGCGCAGACGATGATGCTCGCCGCCCGCAGCGCCACGCCCGAGGTGGCAGCCTGCATGTTCAAGGCCTTTACGCCCCACGCGATCGATGCCATGGGGCTCGATAACGACAAGTATGAGCTCAAGCTGATCATGGCGTTTGGCATTCCGGCCGAGACACAGGTGATCGATGCGATCGATTCCAACCCCGACGGCTCCATCAATTATTGGCGCGACGAGGCGCGGGTGCACCACGTACCCAAGCGTCCGCTTGCCGACGTGCTGCTGTAGTTGTGCGTCGTTGCGGTGCAATCCGGCGGCAAAATCACCACAAAGGCTCCTGTCCCCTTTGTGGTGGTACGAGGGGAGGGTGTGTGGCAGATCTGTATTTGGTGCGGCATGGGCAGACTGAGCTCAATGTGCAGAGCATTTTGCAGGGCTGGCACGATTCGCCGCTTACGGCGCGCGGGCGCGAGCAGGCGCTGACGGCGCGTACGGCGTTTGCGGCGCGTGGCGTGGCCTTTGATCATGTGTATTCCTCGCCGTTGGGCCGGGCGCGGCATACGGCCGAGCTTATCGTTGGCGAGGGCCGTTCCATTGAGCTGGTCGATGACCTGCGTGAGTGGCATTTTGGCTCGCTGGAGGGCACATCAAATCGCGAGATGCCGCCGCAGCCCTGGGGCGATTATCCGGTGGCCTTTGGCGGCGAGTCGGAAGTGCAGCTTCAGTCGCGCATGGTCGCGGCGCTGTCCCGCATCATGGCCAGGCCGCAGCACGACTGCGTGCTGGCGGTTTCCCACGGCTCAGCCTGCCAGGAGTTTCTTGAGTATGTGACTGGCTGGGGAGAGCTGCCCGACAACGGTGCCGTGCTTCATTTTGGCTATTGCGATGGGGCGTTTTCGCTCTTGGGTTGGTAACGAACGAAAGGACCCCTATGAATAAAGATCTGTATCTGGTCCGTCATGGACAGACGATATTCAACCTTAAGCGTATCATTCAGGGGTGGAGTGACTCGCCGCTCACACAGCTGGGCTGCGATCAGGCGGCGCGTGCCGGCATGTTCTTGCGTGCGCGCGGCATTGAGCCCGATCATGCCTACACCTCCACGCTTCATCGCACCGAGCAGACTATCGCCAACTTGTGGCCGGGCTTGGCGTACGAGCGCCTGGACGGCCTGCGTGAGTGGTTCTTTGGCGACTTTGAGGCCGAGCGCGTGATGCTCATGCCCGAGCGCCCGTGGCGCGATTTCTATCGTCAATTTGGCGGCGAGGGCCAGATCCAGGTGCGCGAGCGCATGGTGGCGACGCTGACCGAACTCATGCAGCGTCCGGACCATACGTGTGTGCTCGCGGTAAGCCATGGCTCGGCTATCAAGGAGTTTATGGATCACGTGAAGGGTGCGGCGGCCGACGAGCGCGATCGCGTGCCGGGCAACTGCTCGGTGCTGCACTTTGCGTTTGACGACGAATCCGACACGTTTGAGTTGGTCGAAGTCTTTACGCAGGAGGATTACGCGCGCGAGCTGGGGCTTGAACCGCTTGTAGCGGCAGTAGGCCCGCAGCGCGGGTAGCGCTGGCGTTGCGGCGCGGTTTGCCGGCGAAATTGTTTGATGCGAAAGGGGCGGGGATGCATGCACGGGCATTGCATCCCCGCCCCTTGTTTGTTTGGATGCTGGGTTTTCCAGCTTCGCGTTTGAGTCCGCTAGAACCGTGAGATCTGGTGAGTGAGCAGACCCGTCGGAACCTGCGGCGCGCCGCCGCTGACCTGCGCGGCGGGGAAGAGCGCAGCTACGGCAAAGTTGAACGGCTCTTTGCCGGTGTGCGTTCCGGCGGCACGGGCCTCATCGGCCAGAATCTGCGATGCCCCAGCCAGTGCGGCGGCATAGGCGGAGTCACCGGCGAACACGGGGTCGGGTGCCTGATCGAGCATGGCACGGATGGCAGCAACGGCGTCCTCGCGCTTGACCTCCCACACACGGTGCGTAATGCCGGCGGGGTCGGTGACGGCATAGAGCGACGCGCCTTCTTTGGCGGCGCCGAGGATGATATCCATGACG
Organism: uncultured Collinsella sp.; assembly: GCA_900542365.1. GTDB lineage: Bacteria > Actinomycetota > Coriobacteriia > Coriobacteriales > Coriobacteriaceae > Collinsella. The sequence goes on from UQNH01000028.1 coordinate 3,461, forward strand.
GGCGAGGCTTCGTAGGCGAGCGTTACAGGGCGAGGCTGCACCTTAAGCTCGGCGATTGCGCGGGCGGCTGCGGCCGCATCTGCGGAGGACGCGTTGTCGTCCGCCAGTACACCAACCGGGCAAATTGCCACAACGCCCGTCACGCGTCCCAGCTCTCCCGAACACTCGTACACGTAATACGCCGCGCCTGGATCCTTGAGCATTAGGCCGTCAGCAATGGCGCCGCGCAGGGCGTCGTTGCCGCTCAGGATACCGCCCATCGCAGGCAGCGCCTCGAGCACGCGGTCCTGAGCTGGGCGGATGCAGGGAAACGGAAGTGCTTTCATGGGCGGTCCTAACGCGCGAGTCGGTTTGTTCGCGGCTTATTATGCCCCAACTTGGCCGCTTGCGTCCCAGAGCGTGTTATCGGCAAGCGCGATGAGCACGTTTTGGCAGCGAACGATATCGGCATGGGGCACATACTCGTTGGGCTTGTGCGCGAGCGCCAACGAGCCGGGGCCGTAGCTCATACAATTGCGGTTGCCTGTCTTGCCGGCAATGACGGCAGTGTCGGTGTAGCCGGTAAAGAAGCCGACGGTCGTGTCCGTGCCCGTCACATCGTCTGCTGTGCACTTGAGCGCAGCTAGAAGGGGAGAGGCCGGATCGCGCTCGATGGCGGGGCGGTCGCCTGTCACGGTATAGCTTCCATGGCAGCCTGGGACCGCGGCTTCGGCGGCGACAATGGCCTGCTCTACCATGCGCGTCGCGGCGGCCGTATCGGTCGGCGGGGTCAGGCGCATATCGACCCAGACCTTAGCGTGGTCGGGCACGACATAGGGACGGTAGCCACCCTCGATCTGTCCAAACGTGATGGTCGATGGCCCCAGCTCCTCATGTAAAGGCAGCGTCGCAAACGTGCGACGAAGCGAGCACACGACCTCGGCTATGGCGGCGACGGCGTCGGCGCCCTTCCAAGGCTGGCTTGCATGAGCCGTGACGCCGGCCATCTCGATCTCGAACCACGTGCGACCCTTGTGCGCCACCTGGATCTGCCCGTCGGTGGGCTCGGTGTCCAGCACCCATTCGCGCGAGCCGACCCAGCCAGCATCGATCGCGGCCTCTGAGCCGCGCATGAAGTCTTCCTCGTCGACCGAGCAGATGAGCGAAAAGCCGCGGCGTGGCAGCGCGCCATCCGCCGCCACGCGCTCGAGCGTATGGACCAGTGCGGCAATGGCGCAGGCCAGGCCACCCTTCATATCGCAGGCACCGCGGCCATAGAGTTTATCGTCGCGCACAACCGCCCCAAGCGGTTCGATGTCTGCGTCCCAGCCATCGCCCAAGGTGACGGTATCCATGTGGCAGATATAGATCAGCCGCGGCTCGTCGCTTTGGCCCGGCACGGTGACTTTAAGGTTGCGGCGCCCGGGCAGCACTTCGAGCTCCTCAATCTGCACGGCATCGAGCGCAGAACTATCAAGTTGTGCCAGCTGCTGCTCAATGAGCCTCTTAATGAAGCGCTCAATTTCATCCTCATACGCGCCCGGGTCTGAGCTGTCGATCCGCACGAGCTCCTGCGCAAGCCGCCAGGCAAAATCCTCATCAACCATATGCAACCTCACAATCAGTTTGCTTTCCAAACCGATTGTAAGCCTCCTGAGAGATCCGCGACGTGGGCGTGGCAGTATTTACCGTTCGCAGGCCGAGCCAGCGCGTTTGCCGTCCGAGCGGGTTCACAAGCGACGCAGCGGGTACGTACCCTTCATGGACGACATGCTGTGCGACATATCTGCCTTTCGGTATCACCGGATACCTCCACAGGTCTTGGCAATAATGCCGGACCTGCCCGATTCTGCGGACGATCCGCGCAGGGAGCACCTATGTGAGCATCCGCTCGTCACGCATTTCCTGGGCACCCCGTTACACGTGTTGGCGCAGGGCAGCTGCGGACGTAAGGGCGATCGCATTGTCAGGCATGTTTGGAACGGGGAGAGGCCGTTTGATTCCATGCGACAGACAGAGTTTGGCCTCGATGTCGCGTCCCCGCTCTTTACCCTGCTGACCCTGGCTTCCTCGGTCTCAAACGAGCGTTTAATCATGTGCATGTATGAGATGTGCGGCACCTTTGCCGTGTGCAAGATTGCGCCTCAGGTAAAGTCGGCACTTGAGCAGGCATATGGGAGCCGATGGAGTGACGCACGGTCGGGCTGGGAAAACGTAAAGGATGTCTCGGGGAATCCAACGGACTTGTGGAAACGACCTCCCTTGATCGAGCTCTCTGAGCTTACAGAGTTCGTCGATAAGGTCCGGGGGCTCCGCGGCGCTAAATCGTTCATACGAGCCGCGAAATGCATTACGGGGGTGGCGGCATCGCCGCTCGAGGTCCAGGCTTCGATGCTGTTTGGCCTTACGAGGTTGCGCGGCGGCGAAGGGCTGCGCCTTACCAATAACGTCGAGATTCGCTTGACGCACAGCGCCCGCCTGATTTCGGGGCTTGATAGGCGCTATGCCGATATCCTGCTGGCAAATAAGGACGGCAGCCGAGAGTGTCTGGTTGAATGCCAGGGTAAAGCCATTCACGGATCCATTGAATCCAAGATTTCGGACTCCGATCGAACGACGGCCTTGCAAGCCATGGGATATCCCGTCGTTCTGATGACCTATGGTCAGCTGGCCGACTTCGATGCCTTCCGCGTGGTGATGGAGCTCATCATGTCCTATCTCGATGTGCCGCTGAAAGACAAGACGCCGCGACAGCAGGAGCTCGAACGGCGGCTTCGTGAGGAGATTTTTATCGATTGGGCGGGAATGTAGTCGCGCGGTGGGCAAACGGTAGCGCGAGCTAGAGTTCTGGTCGCAAAAAGGCTTCAATTTTGCCTTGGAGGGACCCTAAAAATGCTATCTAGAATAAGTTGTTTCGGAAAATAGACAGTCAACTTACATTCGGCACATAGAGACCGATTTTTACCTACTAAAGTCCCTGATAAAGCTGTTTATCAAAGCGGGTGTGCTTAGCGACTGGAGCCTCACTATCGATTATCTGAAAAAACTTGTTCTGGGTATCATTTTAAAGTCGTCCGGAGCAACAAAATCGCCCCCCGTTTCGTGAATACGGGGGGCGAATGGGCTTCGTGGTCTGTCTGGCAGGCTTGGCACCGGCGCTATTTAATCACGCGCACGCGATACATCGACGGAATCTGCTTGAGCGCCTCGATCGTGCTGCCGTCCAGGTGCTCATCGGTGTCGAACATGGTGTAGGCGTTCTCGCCAGCGGACTCGTTGGTCATGCGCTGCACATTGGCGTTGTCCTTGGCGAGAATGGCCGTGATCTGGCCGATCATGTTGGGCACGTTGGCATGCAGGCAGGCAATACGGCTCGCGGCGCGCGCCTTGCCCATGCTGCAGGCGGGGTAGTTGACGCTGTGCGCGATGTTGCCGTTCTCCAGGTAATCCTTGAGCTCGCTGATGGCCATGTCGGCGCAGTTGGCCTCGGCCTCGCCGGTGCCGGCGCCCGAGTGCGTGGTGATAAACGTATTGGGCATCTTGACGGTCTTGGGCGTGGCGAAGTCGCAGCTAAACCAGCTGAGCTTGCCCTCGCGCAGGGCGGCGTCAACAGCGTCCTCGTCAATGATGGTTTCGCGCGCGTAGTTGATCAGCACGGCGTCGGGTGCCAGCAGGTTGATCTGCTCGGTGCTGATCATGCCGATGGTGTCGGCCTTGCTGGGCACGTGCACGGTGAGGTAGTCGCAGCCGCGGCACAGATCCTCGAGCGTGCCCACGCGCTGCACCTCGCGGCTCAGCACCCACGCGTGCTCGACGGAAATGAACGGATCGTAGCCGTAGACGTCCATGCCCAGGTCGACGCAGGCGTTGGCGACCTTGGAGCCCACGTTGCCCAGACCGATGACGCCGATGCGCTTGCCCTTGAGCTCGCGGCCCACAAAGGCCTTCTTGGCCTTCTCGGCATCGACCTGGATCTCGGGGTCGTCGGCGTTGTTGCGCACCCAGTTCATCGACTGCACGACGCCGCGGCTCGAAAGCACCAGCATGCCCAGGACGAGCTCCTTGACGGCGTTGCTGTTGGCACCGGGGGAGTTAAAGACGACGACGCCCTTCTTGGCATACTCCTCGACGGGGATGTTGTTGACACCGGCGCCGCAGCGGGCGATGGCGCGGATGCCCTCGGGCAGCTCGTAGCTGTGCAGGTCGGTCGAGCGCATCAGGATGGCGTCGGCCTCCTCGGCGGTGCTTACAAACTCGTAGCCCTCGCCAAACTCGACTTTGCCGTCTTTAGTGATGTCGTCGATGGTTTTGATCTTGCGCATGGAAAACTCCTTAGCAGGTTTTGCTCTATACAGGGTGGTCTGAGATGGCTGGTCGGCCCGCGCGTTGCGGGCTAGTTAGATCGCGGACTCAAACTATGCTGCGCTTCGAAGTCCTTCATGTACGAGGCCAGTGCCTGCACGTCTTCCATGGTTACGGCGTTGTAAACGCTGGCGCGCATGCCGCCCACCAAGCGATGGCCCTTGACGTTTTGAATCTGGTGCTCGGCCGCGCCTGTGACAAAGGCCGCGTCGAGTTCGGCGTCGCCGGTGCGGAAGGTGACGTTCGCGATGGAGCGGCTGTCGGCCTGTGTGGTGCCATGGAACAGCACGCTGTGCTCGAGCAGGTCGTAGAGCAGGTTGACCTTGGCCCAGTTGCGCTCGGCCATGGCGGCAAGTCCGCCGGTCTGCTCCACCCAATGGAACACCTTGCCGCACACGTAGATGCCAAAGGTGTTGGGCGTGTTGAGCATGGAGCCCTTGGCGGCCTGGGTCTTAAGGTCCAGGTACTGCGGCGTCTGCGCAAAGGCGGGGCCTTCGGCGATGAGGTCGTCGCGCACGATGACCACGGTCACGCCTGCGGCACCGGCGTTTTTCTGCGCACCGGCGTAGATGAGCCCGTAGCGCTCGACGTCGAGCGGCTGCGACAGAAAGCAGCTCGAGACATCGGCGACCAGCGGCACATCGCCGCAATCGGGCAGCTCGTGGAACATGGTGCCAAAGATGGTGTTGTTCTGGCAGATGTAGACGTAGTCGAGCCCGTCGCCCGCGGCCTCGGCGGCAATGCGCGCGTTGATGTCGGCCATGTTGGGAATGCGGTCGAAGTTGGTGTCCTCGGAGCTCGCGAGCAGCACGGCCTCACCATACTTGGTGGCCTCTTGGTGCGCCTTGTTGGCAAAGTTGCCGGTCACGACGTAGCCGGCGCGGCCACGGCGCATGAGGTTCATCGGGATGCCTGCAAACTGCAGCGTGGCGCCGCCCTGCAAAAACAGGACACGGTAATTGTCGGGGATGCTCAGCAGGCGGCGCAGGGTTGCCTCGGCGTCGTCGATAATCTGCTGGTACATGCTGGATCGATGGCTCATCTCGAGCACGGACATGCCACAACCGCGGTAGTCCATCATCTCGTCGGCGATCTCGGCGAGCACGCTTGTAGGCAGCGCGGCCGGGCCAGCTGAGAAGTTGTGCACACGTGCCATCTTCTAGGTCCCCCTCATAGTCGTTTGAACGTTCGGGATACTTTAGCACAGTGGAGCGCCAGGCGCGACCGCATCTCGGTAAAACTCGACTGCGCCGCTATGATTTACAGGATGGTTACATGGGGGAGGGGTGCTTTACTCCTCGGGCAAATCCAAATCTGCGAGCGAAGGCATGAGGTTCTCTAGGCGCTTGATTTCTTCGTCGCAAATTAGCTAACCCCTGGTCACTACGACGCCAGCGTGGCGATGACGGCTTCGTCGCCGGGTTGGACTTGGGTGTCGCCGTCTGGGATGATCGTCTGGCCTTCGCGCTTGAGCATTACCACAATAAACGGGTGCTTGCCCTGCGGCACGTCGCGCAGGCGCTGACCGGCCAGGCGACCGTGGGGCGTCACGGTGACCTCGCGCAGCGTAACCTCGGCACGCTCTTCGAACGTTGGGGCTGCCATCACCAGAAGGTCGCCTTCCTCGATGACGGTATCGCCGTTGGGCAGTACCGGGTGTGCCCCGTCGCGCAGCACCAAGACCACGAGCATGTCCGTCGCGCTGCCAATATCGGCGAGCGAGCGCCCGGCAAACGGATGGCCAGCGCCCACCTTGAGCTTTACAAACGACATGCCGTCCTCGTCGTGGTAGTCGTTAAAGGTGCGGCGCACGTCGCCGGCCGCATCGATCATATCGAGTTTCTTCGCCACCGCCGGCAGTAGCGAACCCTGCACCACAATGCTCGATACGGCAATCACAAACACCAGGTCAAACAGGTCGTGTCCGCCGGGAACGCCGGCCACCACAGCAAAGAGGCTAAAGACGACCGAAGCCGCGCCGCGCAAGCCCGCCCAGCTTACGAGCGCAACCTGGCGAGGGCTCGTCTTAAAGGGCGCCAGCAGCAGACCGACGGCGATGGGGCGGCTCGCAAAGAGCATAAACGCCATGAGCGCCAGGCCGGGTAGCAGCATTTGCGGCAGGCGCGCGGGCGTGACGAGCAGGCCGAGCAAGAAGAAGATCGTCATCTCGGCCATCTCGGTAAGGGTGTCAAAGAAGTGCGCCATCTCGACCTTGCCGGTGATGTCGCTCGCGCCCAGCACAATGCCTGCCAGGTATACGGCCAAAAAGCCGTTGCCGCCCAGGTAGCTCGGCAGTGCGTAGGCGACGATCGCCACGGCGAACAAAAAGATAGTCTGCGCGCCCTCGGCCGTTGCGTGTGCGCGCTCAATCAGGCGGCTGGATATCCAGCCGATGGCAAGGCCCAGCCCCACGCCCAGGATGATCTGCTTGGCCAGCAGCACGGGAATGTCGATGTTGCCACCCGCCGCGAGGGTGGCGAGTACCGCGGTGAGCATGTAGGCGACGGGGTCGTTGGAGCCCGATTCGACCTCGAGCAGCGAGTCGGTGCCGCCCTTTAGCGACAGGTTGTGCTCGCGCAGCACGCTAAAGACGCTCGCCGCGTCGGTCGACGCCACGACCGAGCCCAGCAGCAGGCCGCCGATCCAGTCGAAGCCCAGTGCGAAGTGTGCGAACACGCCAGTGATGCCGGCGGTGGCGATAACGCCGAGCGTGCTCAGCAGCACAGCGGGCGCGGCGACGGGCTTGGCACGGTCGATGTTGGTGTTAAAGCCGCCGTAGAACATGATGAACAGCAGCGCCGTGCTGCAGACGGTTTCGGTGAGCGCGTAGTCGCTAAAGTCGATGTGCGCCGGACCGTTGACGCCCAACAGCATGCCGAGCGCAATAAAGATGAGGAGGGTGGGGAAGGGGAGTTTTTTGCCGACGGGTTTGATGGTCAGGCACAAAATGATGACGAGGCCGATAAAGAGAAGTATCTGGTTCATGGATAGTGTCCGCTCCTGGGTGGTTGGCGTGGCACGGTCAGTTGTCTGCGGTTATTTGTACCCAAAGGTGGTGGGTTTATGGGGGCGGATTACGGGCGTGCGCGATATCGTCATAGACGGCTGCCGTCTTTGCCTCTGCTCGGAAACCCTTTCCAGCTTTATTGCAACGGAGTACAATGGGTAACGTTTAAGTTCAACTTGAAGTTTTAGTTGCGGCGCCGGGCTTAGACCGCAATGCAAGGAGAGGCGTACCATGGCGATCTATGTGACATCTGATGCTCACGGGCACGTGCGTGCGCTTGACGAGGCCCTGTCTAAGATCTCGTTGACGTCCGACGACACGCTGTACGTGCTGGGCGACATGATCGATCGCGGGCCCGATCCGGTCGGCGTTATTAAGCTCGTGCGCTCGCTGCCCAACGCCCACGTGCTCAAGGGCAATCACGAGCAGATCATGCTCGATGCCATCATTGGCCAGGACCCGCTCGATGCCGAGACCTGGGATATCAACGGTGGCTGGACGACGAGCGAGCAGCTCAACGACATGGAATTTGAGGCATACGAGGAGCTCGTGCGATGGATGGCCGCGCTGCCGCTCTACGCGGTGGCCGAGACCGAGGAGCGCCCGTACCTGCTGGTGCATGCCGGCATCCAGACCGAGGCGGCGCGCGCGTTTTTGCTTGAGCATGGTGTCGATTGCGGTGACGGCAGGGGAGCGGTCGATGCCGATAGCGAGCTGCTGCGGCAAATGCTCGCCGTGCAGTCGTCCGATGACCTGCTGTGGATTCGTCACGGCTATTGGGATGCGCCGACGGGACTGCTTTCTGCCGAGGGCGAGGGCCCGGTCGTGGTGAGCGGCCACACGCCCACGGTGTCGCTTGGGCGCTATTGCGAGGTTGGCGGCCTGGCGGGGCTCGATGAGGAGTCGGGCCGCGGGCAGATCGTGCGCCTGGGTGGCGAGGATACCGCCGGCGTGCCCGATCGCATCGACATCGACTGCGCCGCCGCCACCGGCTCCGAGTTCGGTCGCGTGGGCATCCTGCGGCTCGATGATGGGGCGGAGTTCTACGCGAACATCAACCCGGGCGAATAATCGGTGCAAGTGGTAGCTAATTTGGGACGGGGCTTTTTTGACTACTCTTGCCCTTCTGCCCGCTAATTGATTTCTCTGGGACGGGGATTAAATAATCATTTGGCTGCCCGCTGGCTAAGTGAGTAGACTTTTTTGGAAATGCCGAGCACCCAACATATTTGCCTCAATAAAACCGCAGGTCACAGACTTGTGCTCTGTCGGTGTGGTCAGGGATTCGGTAAAAATCTACTCACTTAGTTTTACGTAATGCATATTGTCTTCAACGAGACCCCAGCCGGGGCGATTCCATCGCAAATTCCGGTGACCGGGGCAGCTAATTAGGCGCCGTAGGGGTTGCGGTCGCGCTCGATGCGCTGGCGGATGTGGGCGTACTCGATTATCAGCAGCACCAGGAGTAGGGCCATGATGGCTAGGTAGCTCACCACGGCGCCCATCAGACCCAGCAGCTTAATCAGGATCACCGGCAGCACCACGCTTACGGCGAAGCAGATCAGGTAGATCTTGGTGACATCGCCGGCGTGGCGCAACACCGTGATGATGGCGTAGATAAAGTCGATTGCCGCGGTGACGCCGCCGGCGACAACCATTAGCAGTGCCAGCGTGCGGTAGCGCTCAAAGTTGAGGCCGTACATAAAGCTCATGATGGGGATGCCGGGGCCTGCCATAAATGCGGCGCACGCTCCGGTAATGACCACGATCAGTGCCATAACGGCAACAATAATCAAGTCAAAGCGGCGACGCTTGCGCGGATTCGCCCAAATGCTCGACAGACGTAGGAGCTGCGGTTTATAGATAAATCCAATGCTCAACAAAATAGCCTGCGCTGGAAAGAACAGTGCATTAAAGTACAGCTGGTATTTGTAGGCCAGTGTGCCTTCCATCACGAACTTGGGCATGCTCTCGATGAGGTTGAACAGGAACAGCGCACCAAAGAGCGGGGCGCACTGGATAAACAGGTGACCAGCCTCGCGCAGACTCATACGGCGTGATTTTTCGGTTTCGAGCAGGGCGAGCGGGGCGGTGACCAGCACGAGCGAGGCAATCGCGGCGATGCCCATGGCCATGGCGGCGATGGGCATGCTGCGCGTGAGGAACAGTGCCACGCTAAAGACCGCGATGACGCCGACGGATCGTAGCGTTTGGCTCATGCCGGCCAGGTAGAGTTTGTCGGCCTGCTGCAGGCGTCCCTCGTACACGTCGGCAATGCCGTCGATCACCTTATACAGGTAGACGCCCAGGCCGATTGTGGCCATCTGCGCATCGTAGCCGCGGGCGCTGCTGTATACCAGGCCGCATGCCAGCGCGAGCGCTCCGCAGATCCAGCGGTTGAGCTGGTAAGAGGCAAAGGACGTCTTTTCGTCGATGTCCGAGACCTGGAAATTGCGCACGCCGTAGTTGCACGCGATCATGATGAGCGTGCCGGTGACAAAGGCGATGGAGAATTTGCCAGCCTCCTCGGCGCCCACGAGCTGTGTGGACACGATGGTGAGCAACGGAAACACCATGCCCCACACGGCGGTGCCCAGGGTATTCCAAAGGTAGTCGCGACGGGTGGCGTGATCTTCGTCCTCGGCTTCTTGCGTGGAGAAGCCGCCGCCGTAGACGGCTCCGAGCAGGCGGTTCCACCAGGCATTGACCATGCGGTGGATGGGGCCGGGCTGGCGATCGCGCTCGCGGCGACGGCGTGTGGCCTGGCTGCTGTCGGGACCGCCGGCGTTACGCTGGCTTAGCTCTTGGATTCGTGCGAGCTCCTCGGCGGTGTGCGATGCGGGGAACAGGCCGTTCTCGATGCGTCCGCCCTGCCCGTGCGCCCCGTCCGATACGGTGGGGTCGGCGACGCCATTGCGGCGGGCGATGGCGCGGCGAATGCTATCGATGGGCGTGATGCTCAAAGCGGAGTCCTTTCTATTGCTACGCTCTAGTATAGACGCGACGGTGTTCGTTCGTGTTTTTGAACAGGTTGTTCGATAATTTCGGCGGCGCCATTCAGTAGACGGCATTTGGGGACGTTCCTTATGTGCCGGCACTTTGGGAACGTCCCTAAGTGCCGGCATCCGGGGTCGCTCCTTGGTTGTTGCCTGTTCAAGAGTGTCCCTAACGACTAGGCCGCTTGCCTGCGATTTTTGACCGTTGGGCGGGCGCTTCGCCGTTGCCGCAAAAACGTTTTTGCATATCGGGTACAACGGGCTTTACGTGAGTAAAGTGCGCGCCGCGTCCACGTGTCGCGCTTTTAAAGGAGGCCCCATGCCTGGTGTTACCCCTGCAGAAGTTCTGTCCAACTTTGGTATTGCGCTGGTCGAAGATCCCGCCGAGAATCAACCCCGTCTGCTGGTCGATCTACCCGCCGCGGAGCTCGTCGAGCACGCTATCCGCCGCGAAGAAGGCCGCATGGCATCCAACGGCGCGCTGGTGATCGAGACGGGGGAGCGTACCGGCCGTTCGCCCAACGACCGCTTTATCGTCGACACGCCCGACGTGCACGACAAGATCGCCTGGGGCGCCGTCAACCGCCCGCTTTCTGCCGAGAGCTACGAGGCCATCAAGGCCGGTATCGTCAACTACCTCAACGAGCGCGATGTGTTCGTCACTCGCGGTATGGCCGGTGCCGATCGCAACCATACGCGTCGCCTGCTTGTCGCCTGCGAGCGTGCCAGCCAAGCGCTCTTTATTAAGCAGATGCTCGCCCGCCCGCTTGCCCGTGAAATCGCACGCACCGGCGAGCCGGACTTCTGTGTGCTCGCCGCTCCCGGCTACCAGTGCGATCCCGCCATTAAGGGCCTCAACTCCAGCGCCGCCGTGGTCATCAACTTCCAGGAGCGCGTGATTTTGGTTGCCGGCACCGGTTACTCCGGCGAAATCAAAAAGTCCATCTTCAGCGTCATGAATTACCTGCTGCCCGTCGAGGACGACGTGCTACCCATGCACTGCTCGGCCAGCATGGATCCCGTCACGCACGAGACCGCCGTGTTCTTTGGCCTTTCGGGCACGGGCAAGACCACGCTTTCGGCCAACCCCACGCGCCTACTGATCGGCGACGACGAGCACGGTTGGTCCGACATGGGCATCTTCAACATCGAAGGTGGCTGCTACGCCAAATGCGAGGGCCTGGACGCGTTCCACGAGCCCGAGATCTTCAACGCTGTCCGCTTTGGCGCGATCTGCGAAAACGTGCTGCTCGACGAGAACCGCAAGCCCAACTACGACGACATCTCGATCACGCACAACACGCGCGTGGCATACCCTGTGGAGCACATTCCCAACGCGTGGACCAAGGGCATGGGCACCACTCCAAGCGTCGTGCTCTTCCTGACCTGCGATGCCTTTGGCGTGCTGCCGCCCATCTCGCGCCTGACGGCCGACGCCGCCATGTATCACTTTGTGACGGGCTTTACGGCCAAGATCCCCGGCACCGAGGTCGGCGTCACCGAGCCCACGCCCACGTTCTCTTCGCTGTTTGGCGAGCCGTTTATGCCGCTCGACCCCATGGTCTATGCCAAGATGCTCGGTGAGCGCATCGCCGACGGCCGCACGCGTGTGTACCTGGTCAACACCGGCTGGATCGGCGGCGGCTACGGCGTGGGTCATCGCATCGAGCTTGCCTACACGCGCGCCCTGGTGGCCCGCGCCCTCGACGGTACCATCGAGGACAGCGAGTTCGTGCACGACGACATCTTTAACGTCGACATTCCCACCACGTGCCACGGCGTACCCGACGGCATCCTGGTGCCGCGCCAGTATTGGCAGAGCACCGCTCGCTACGACGAGGCCGCGCACAACTTGGCCGTGATGTTCGAGGAGAACTTCGAGAAGAAGTACTCGCACCTGCCCGAATCCGTCAAGGCCGCCGGTCCGCACGCTCAGGTGCACGCCGACGCCCGTCATCGCGGCCACGGCCTGCTGGGACTTCGCCACTAGCGTCGCCTCAGACCCAAAACCACCATAAAGGGGACAGGCACCTTTGTGGTGGTTTTACTCGCGCGGATGACTCGGGTTACAATACGCCTGACATATCGCTCCCTTCTCCGGATGGGGGCAGCGTAAGCGCTCATGTGGCGGCACCGTAGGACTTTGAAGGTGGCCGTTGTGAGGGCGCTTTTTGTTTAGGTGTCCGGGCTCGGGCACACACAATGAAGGGAGAGCGTATGAAAAGCTTTATTGCCGAGGATTCGTTTTGGGAGCTGTTTCCACAGGCGGCGGTCGGCGTCGTGGTCGTAAAGGGCATGAAGCCTGCGGCTCAGATTCCCCAGGAGGACGTGGATGCGATTGCCGCGTTGCTCGACCGTGCCAACATCGTTGCGGAGCGCCACCTGACCAGCGACACGATCAGCGAGAATGCGCCGGTCAAGGCATGGCGCGAGGCCTATCGCCTGTTTAAGACCAAAAAGGGCGCCCGCTGCTCGATCGAGAACTTGCTCAAGCGCGTGCTCAAGGGCAAGCCGGTCGGTCATATTACGCCGGCGGTGGATATCTACAACACGATTTCGTTGACCTACGCGCTGCCCGTGGGAGGCGAGGATTTGCATGCGATTAAGGGAGACCTTCGCTTGAAGGTGACCGACGGCGGCGACGCGTTCTTGCCACTTGGCGAGGAGGCGGATGATCCGACGCTGCCCGGTGAGCTTGCCTATATCGATGATGCGGGCGCCGTGTGCCGTTGCTGGAACTGGCGCGATGGCGTTCGCACGGCGCTGTCCGATGATTCGGCGGACGCAATTCTGGCGATTGAGTGCGTGGAGCCTGAGCGGATGGGGGACTGTCAGGCCGCCATCGATCGCTTGGCCTGGCTGCTCGAGCGCTATCTGGGAGCGACGGTTGTCGTCAAGACGCTTGTGACCCGCGACAATCCTTGCGTGGAGCTGTAGCGACGCCTAGAACCTTTTGATGTCCCAAACCACCACAAAGGTGCCTGTCCCCTTTATGGTGGTTTTTATGTTGATGAGTTAACAAATGGAGTGCGCGGGACCGGCGGCCACTGCGGACGGCTAAGATGTTTACCCGTTAGCATCATGTAAGCGAAAGGCGGTCGTCACCATGCAGTGGAACGACGAGACACGTTTTGAGGACTTTGTCGGACTGATTAGCGGCCTCTACAAGGAGATTCAGCGCATCAAGACGTCCGAAGGCGCAAGGCTCGGCCTTAAGGGCTCCGATGTCATGTGCCTGTACTATCTCGAGCGCAGCAAGGACGGCCTGACTGGTGCCGACCTCGCCCGCATGGCCGGCGTTACCCGTGCCGCCGTTTCGCGCACGCTCGCGCATCTGGAGGAGGGCGGCTACGTCGAGGTCGACGACTCGGGTGATGCGGCCGTCAAGTACCGTGCCCCGGTGCGCTTGACTGCCCTGGGCGACGAGAGCATGAGCGAGGCCGATCGCATCATTCGCGATGTGCTCGATACCACCGGCAAGGCCATGGGCGTGGAACAGCGCGAGCAGATGTATGCGTCGCTGCGTACGATTCTCAACACCCTGCGCGAGCTGTAGAGTTGCGCAGGCACTAGCTTCCAAGTAACAACTGCATAAGTCCCGTTTGAGCGCGCGTGCCGTGCCGGGATATTGCTGTCAAAATTCCCTGCGCGAGAGTCGCGCAAGAAAGGATTCGTTATGTCCGTTCGCATTATTACCGATTCTGCAAGCGATATGTCGCCGGTGGAGCACCCGGCGCTGTCTGTTTTGCCGCTGTCCGTCACCTTTGGCACCGATGTATACATGGACGGCGTCGACATTGACCACCAGCACTTTTACGAGATGCTCGTGGAGCGCGATGAGCTGCCCATGACTGGTCAGGTCAACCCGTACGCGTTTTCGCAGGCCATCGCCGAGGTTCGTGAGGCTGGCGACGAGGCCGTAATTATTACCGTGGGCGCTAAGCTTTCGGGCACCAACCAGAGCGCCCGTACCGCACTTGCCGAGGCGCCGGGCGGCGACGTGTTTGTCGTGGACAGCAATAACGTTACCCTGGGCGAGCGCGTGTTGGTCGAGTATGCGTTGCGTCTGGTTGACGAGGGCCAGGGAGCGGCCCAGATCGCGGCGGCTGTCGAGGCCGTGCGCAACCGCGTGGTGGTTATCGGCCTGCTCGAGACGCTGGAGTACCTGGTGCGCGGCGGTCGCCTGTCTGCTGCAGCGGGCGCTGTGGGTACGCTGCTCAACGTAAAGCCCGTGGTGGCTGCGGAGGATGGCCTGATCGTGCAGCTGGGCAAGGCGCGCGGCTCCAAGAACGGCCGCAACCTGCTCAACCAGAAGGTCGAAAAGGCGGGCGGCATCGACTTTTCCATGCCGCTGGCGCTTGGCTATACGGGCCTTTCGGATGCAGTGCTCAAGAAGTATATCGAGGACAGCGCGGCGCTGTGGGCTGGCCGCATCGAGGGCGAGCTGCCCGTTCACACCATCGGCGCTACCATCGGCACTCACGTGGGCCCCGGTGCCGTAGCCGTGGCCTTCTTCCAGCCCGCCAACTAACCCACCTGCCAAAAAAGGACAGGTTTATTTTGGTAGGGTTTTTATCTGGGCAAACGCCGTCTACCAAATCTGATTGATCCCTCGGGGGCGCCAGGATTGCAGATCATCGGCCGCACGGAGGCCGTACATGGCCCGCAATCCTGCCGTCCCCGGGGATCATTTTGCTTTATGCTTTTCCGGACGGAAAGGAATGGGCGATGGCATCTGAGAGCTTTTTTGAGCGGGTGTACGAGGTGGTCGAGCAGATCCCCGAGGGGATGGTTGCCACGTACGGTCAGGTGGCCCTGCTTGCCGGTAGACCCCGGAGTGCACGATATGTGGGCTATGCACTGCACAGTAATCCGCGTCCTGGTCAGATCCCCTGTCACCGCGTGGTGTTTGCCGACGGGCACATTTGCGAGGGTTTTGCTTTTGGCGGCCCCGATGCTCAGCGCGAGCTCCTGCTGGGGGAGGGCGTGGCGTTTACCGATCCCATGCACGTCGACCTGGCTGCCTGCCGTTGGCCGGCCGGGCTCTAGTGGCTCGTTCGCGTCAAAACCACCACAAAGGTACCTGTCCCCTTTGTGGTGGAATGCCGGTGGCGTTGACGTTTGCCCAGATAAAACCTGCCAAAATAAACCTGTCCCTTTTTGGTAGGTTTACCGGGGCTAACTTATGGAGAAGGTATGGCGGTATATATTGACACTGCAAAGTAAACCTAGGTGAACTATATTGTTTTCAGCAACGGAGCAGGCAATAGGCGATGAAAAAGCCTGCCCTGTTGAGTTTGATTCGCATTCCTCCCCTCTGTGCGATTCAACGGTGTACTTCGGGAACAGGCCCGCTGGCAACTATCTGCCAGCGGGCCTGTTCCTGTTTCGGTGAGGATTTAGCCTCACCGTCTATGTTGTGCGAAGGCGCTTTGCCTAGTACACCATGCCCATGGCGTCCTGAACCTCGGCCAGGGTCTGCTCGGCAATCTCGTTGGCGCGACGGTTGCCCTCGTGCAGCACGTCCTTCACATAGTCCATATCGTTCTCATAGCGCTGGCGACGCTCGCGGATCGGCGCGAAGTACTCGTTGACGGCCTCGGTCACGTACTTCTTGAGCTGGCCGGAGCCGCCCATGCCAATCTCCTCGGCAATCTCGACCTCGGAACGGCCGGTGCAGATGGCGGCGGTTGAAAGCAGGCCGGACACGCCGGGGCGGTTCTCGGGATCGAACGTGATCATGCGCTCGGAGTCGGTCTGGCTCTTCTTGATGCGCTTGGCCGTCTCCTCGGCGGTCATCGAGATGTTGATGGCGTTACCGTAGCTCTTGCTCATCTTGCGACCGTCCAGGCCCGGCAGCAGCGGGGTCTCGGACAGCAGTGCGTCGACCTCGGGGAACACCTTGCCGTAGCGGTTGTTAAAGCGGCGGGCGATGGTGCGGGTGAGCTCGATGTGCGGCAGCTGGTCGCGACCGACGGGCACCACGTTGCCCTTGCAGAACAGGATGTCGCAGGCCTGGTGCACCGGGTAGGTGAGCAGAAGGCCGGTGAGCTCGTGGCCCGAGGCCTCCATCTCGGCCTTTACCGTGGGGTTGCGCGCCAGCTCGGCCTCGGAGACCAGCGACAGGAACGGCAGCATGAGCTGGTTGGCGGCGGGCACGGCGGAGTGCGCGTAGATCATGGTCTTGTCGGGGTCGATGCCGCAGGCAAGGTAGTCCATGACCATGTTGTACACGTTGTCCTGGATGTGCTCGGTCGTGTCGCGGTCAGTGATGACTTGGTAGTCGGCGATGAGCACGTTGGTCTTGGCGCCCATGTTCTGCAGCTCAACACGGCCCTTGAGGGTGCCGAAGTAGTGACCCAGGTGCAGACGGCCGGTGGGGCGGTCGCCGGTGAGCATGGTGAACTTCTCGGGCGTTTTGGCCAGGCCCTCGCGAATGGCGTTGCTCTTTTGCAGCGCGACTTCGTAGCTGTTCTCGTTTGGCATGATTGCTCCTAACGTATGTTCATGGGTCAAGATGATAACGCGTTTATTGGAGGGGCGGGTCGTAAGTAGGCGAGGGGCGGGAGAGCGGCGGCTTGTGCGATGGGCGCGGCGTGGCTGCGCGTTTGGCCGGCGGCGTCTGGACGCATCCTCGGCAGCTTACCCTAGAGCTTGTGGTGGCGCTCTTCCTTGCGTTCCTCGGCTGCCTGCTCCTCCTGCTTAAAGGCGGGGTCGTCGGGGGTGACGAGCTCATCCTCGTGCGTGCGCTTGTTGTAATGGTGGCGCAGCACGGGCTCAAACAGATGCAGATGCTTGGCAAAGGCCGCCGAGCCAATGGCGAGCACGGTAAAGATGAGCACGCGCATGGGCACCTCGACCTGGTTGATCGCGGCGGCGCCGGCCGAAAGCATAATGCACCAGGCATAGATGAGCAGCACAGCCTGCTTTTGGTTGTAGCCCTCTTGGATCAGGCGGTGGTGGATGTGGCCCTTGTCGGCCTGCCCGATGCTAATGTGGGCGCGCTTGCGGCGCACGATGGCGCTAAACGTGTCGATGATGGGCACGCCGGCAACGATGAGCGGGATGATAAGCGAGGTAAGCGCGGCGGTGCGGCTCACGTTGAGTAGCGAGATGGAGCCCAGCGCAAAGCCCAGAAGCAGCGACCCCGAGTCGCCCAAGAAGATGCTTGCGGGGTTGAAGTTGTAGCGCAAAAAGGCCAGACAGGCGCCAAAGAGCGCAATGGAGAGCGCGGCGGCGTCGATGCGGCCCGAGAGAACGGCCATCGAAAACATGGTGAACGACGCGATGCCGCAGATGCCCGTGGCCAAGCCGTCGAGGCCGTCGATGAGGTTAATGATGTTGGTGAATGCCACCAGATAGATCACGGTGATGGGGTAGGCGAGCCATCCGAGCATGATCTCGCCGGGGGCAAACGGGTTGACGATGACGCCGATCCGTAGGCCGCCGATACAGGCGATAAGCGCGGCGAGGACCTGTCCGGCCAGCTTTTGCTTGGGCTTGAGCTGGAAGACGTCGTCGATAGCGCCGGTCGCAAAGATGACGGTAAAAGAAAGCGCAAGTATGGGGTAGCTGATGTGCAGACGGGGGTGGGGCACCAAAACGGGCGGCCAACCCAGGTACCAGGTGCCTAGGATTTGCACAATACAGGCAACGACCAGGCCCAAAAACACCGCCGTTCCGCCCAAACGCGGGATGGGCTTGGTGTTGATGCGGCGCTTAGAAGGATAGTCGACGGCGTCGAGCTTAATTGCCAAGCGCTTGACCAGGGGCACCGTGAGGAAGGTCGTGATGAAGGCCGCTGCTGCCACGCATAGATACGGTATGTAGCTCGGGGATGAAGCCATGAATCTAAAAACCGCCAAGCGTCGAAGGAAAAGGTCAAAGGTTGCTAAGCGCAAAGGGCATAGCCGAACCATGATACTCGACCAAGGGGGGTGCATGGAATTGCACGCAGCGATAATCACGCGCTTACCAGATATTAGGGTATTGTCGATAGCTTGTCGGGATGCCGGCGGGGATCCATATGGGCTGTAATGGTGGTTTTCGGCAAATGAAAACCACCCCCCACGTTACGAAAATGAACCCACCTAAAACAGGTGGGTGCCCTCATCGACTGTTCCAGCGTCCTTAACAACGAAGGATACCTGTACTAGGTACGACTGTGTGGGCTCCCTAAATAAACGCGACGGTTCACCCAGTTGCTCCGCGGGGGGCGGAATACCTACATCATAAAGCGGCACTTTGTCGATTCCAGTCTTGACATTATAAAAATCGTGTCGGACGATTACGGCGCCTTGGGCTCGAGCCGTCTGTGCGGTTGGTCCCTTTACGTTTGAGCTGCTGAATCATTGTTTTGGAGCATGTTTTTATGCCGACGTCGTTGACCGAACTTTTTTCGCCCGCCTGCCATTTGTGTCCGCGCCGTTGCGGTGCGGCGCGCGACGAGGGCGCGCGTGGGAGCATC
>UQNH01000029.1:0-22022 GCA_900542365.1 uncultured Collinsella sp.
TTCGTCGCGCGCTGATGGTCGGCGCGGCGGTCGTCTGTGGCGTGGTTTGGGCTGTGGTCGTGGTTTCGGCCGCGCTGCTGGCGTCGGGCGCTCGCGTGACGGCGACTTTGGGATCGCTCGTGTGGTCTGGGTCGATACCGGGTATTATTGCCGCACTGGCGTTGGCGCTGCCAGGCATAGCCGGCGTTGTCGCGGGGGCACTTGCGCGCAATCGGCGCTCGGGCTTCCTGCAGGGTGTGCTTGCGCTTTCTGCCTGCGAGGTTCCGGTGCTGGTTGTGGCTGCATGTAGCGTATTTTCCCAACGCGCCGTGATGGGCGGCCTTGTTGCCGCTCTGGTTGCAACCTATACGCTTACGTGGTTTTTGCTTGCGATGGGCTTTGCCTTTGAACTTCCCGTTTCGGCACCGCGACGCACAAAAGTCCAGATGGCGACTCCGCTTGCCGGTGGAGCCGCAGCTGCCCGTACTTTTGGCGGACCTGTCGAAGTATCGTCCGATTCTATTTCTACGACCAAGGAGGCCTAGGTCATGGCACCTCAAGTTGAGCTCACCCCATGCGGGGCCATGTTTGACATCTTTAAGCGCGCGGCGCATTTGAGCCATATCGAGCTGTGCGGCTTGGTGCTTTCGTCCCGTCCGCTCGCCGACGGCCGCAGCCCGCAGAGCCGAGCCGCCGATCGCTCTTGGGTTTCCCGCTTTATCGTTCGCGCGCCGGTCGGCACGCTTCAGCAGCGCTACTTTGCCGAATACGGTACCTCGGCTGCGCGTATTATGTCGCAACTGGCCCTGCGCCAGCGCAATCCCATGGACTCCACGGCTGTGATCAATATGGTGTGCGGCCCTGCAGGTGAACCGATGGTACGCGCGCTCGAAGAGTGCCACCAGGACACGAATCTCTATCGCAACGCGCTCGATCGCCTGTCCCAGGCGGCGGAACTCATGCCCGCCGAGCGCGCCGAGGCCGTGCTGGTGCTGTTTGTCGCCGTCGGTTGTTCGGCGGATGTGCGGTCCTCGGTGAACTATGCCATCGACTACGCGCGCGCGACCTGTGGCGGAGGCATCTCCACGCCGCGTTCGCTTGGCATGTCGATGACCGCGGGCGAGCGCGAACCCGCCCCGGCGCATCCCTTGGGCTTGCTGCGCGTGCAAAACAGTTTTGTCGTGAGCGCCCCGCGTTGGATTCAGCCGAGCGAGCAGGGTGTTGAGATTGGCGCGCTGGCCACTGGTGAGGGCGATATTACCGACGTCGGCGACGATGTCTCGGCCCGCCATGCCCATATCTGGTGCGATGCTCAAAATATCTGGCACGTCGAGGACTTGTCGTCTACCAACGGAACCGTGGTGGTAAACGGGGCCACGCGCGTCTGCATTCAGGTCGAGCCCGGCCGTTCCGCCCAACTCAATCCCGGCGACGAGCTCAAGGTCGGCGAATCCACTACCTACGCCATCCTCTTCGGTGCCCTCTAGCCAGTCCCGCCAAATGGTCCCTCCGTCCCCAAGGGATCATTTTGCTCCCGGCAGTCACCCGAGGTAAACCTTTACCGCCCGCCTATATTTGCCGAAATTACACTTGACGGCGGGGTACAATAAACCCGCATGCGGATTTCCGTTGCGGGCGCTTCCCATCGCCGGGGCGTGCCCGGGAGCATCCGGCATGCGGCCTTTGCGGCGCTCGGTCATGTGCAAGACGGGCGGTCGGGCCTGTAGGGCGCATCAGCTGCCCCTCGCCTCGGCATGTCTTCTCTCCACGCCATGTACCTGCTGCTGAGCCTGCCTGCCAGATGATTGGAAGCAACAGCGTAAATCCCATCACGCCAACATCCCGGCGATCGCCGGGGCCTGTATACCTATATGAGAGGAGAGGGGTATATGGCGCGTAAGTTTAAGTCTATGGACGGCAACGAGGCGGCCGCATATGTTTCGTATGCGTACACCGAGGTAGC
The DNA here is from genome assembly GCA_900542365.1 of uncultured Collinsella sp. Classification (GTDB taxonomy): domain Bacteria; phylum Actinomycetota; class Coriobacteriia; order Coriobacteriales; family Coriobacteriaceae; genus Collinsella. Next base: position 1,943 of record UQNH01000029.1, read on the forward strand.
GGGAATCTATCCCATTACGCCGTCCAGCCCGATGGCCGACCATGTCGACCAGTGGGCGGCCCAGGGTCGCAAGAATATCTTCGGCACCCCGGTCAAGGTCGTCGAGATGGAGTCCGAGGCAGGTGCAGCCGGTACCGTTCACGGTTCGCTGGGCGCCGGTGCTCTGACCACCACCTACACGGCTTCTCAGGGTCTGCTCCTGATGATCCCGAACATGTACAAGATCGCGGGCGAGCAGCTCCCGGGCGTCTTCCACGTCTCCGCGCGTTGCGTCGCTTCCCACGCCCTGAACATTTTTGGCGATCACTCCGATGTCATGGCCTGTCGTCAGACCGGCTTCGCCATGCTCGCCGAGGGCAACGTCCAGGAGGTCATGGACCTCTCGCCGGTGGCTCACCTTGCCGCCATCGAGGGCAAGACCCCGTTCCTTAACTTCTTCGACGGCTTCCGCACCAGCCACGAGATCCAGAAGGTCGCCATGTGGGACTACAAGGATCTTGCCGAGATGTGCGACATGGACGCCGTCCAGGCTTTCCGCGACCATGCGCTCAACCCTGAGCACCCGCACACCCGCGGCAGCCATGAGAACGGCGATATCTTCTTCCAGAACCGTGAGGCCTGCAACAAGGTCTACGACGAGCTTCCCGCCGTCGTCGAGGGCTACATGAAGAAGATCAACGAGAAGCTCGGCACCGATTACGGCCTGTTCAACTACTACGGCGCTCCCGATGCCGACCGCGTCGTCGTGTGCATGGGCTCTTTCTGCGACGTGCTCGAGGAAGTCATCGACTACCTCAACGCTCACGGCGAGAAGGTCGGCCTGGTCAAGGTTCGTCTGTTCCGTCCGTTCTCCATCAAGCACTTCGTCGACGTTCTCCCCGAGACCGTCCAGAAGATCGCCGTCATGGACCGTACCAAGGAGCCGGGTTCCATCGGCGAGCCGCTCTACCAGGACGTCGTCTCCGCTCTCTACGAGGCTGGCAAGACGGGCATCAAGGTTGTCGGCGGCCGTTATGGTCTGGGCAGCAAGGACACGCCTCCCGCGTCCGCGTTCGCTGTCTTCGAGGAGCTCAAGAAGGACGAGCCCAAGCGTGAGTTCACCATCGGCATTGTCGATGACGTGACCAACCTGAGCCTGCCCGAGGCCGAGGATGCGCCCAACACCGCAGCCCCCGGCACCATCGAGTGCAAGTTCTGGGGTCTGGGTGGCGACGGTACCGTCGGCGCCAACAAGAACTCGATCAAGATCATCGGCGACCACACCGACAAGTACGTCCAGGCCTACTTCCAGTACGACTCCAAGAAGACCGGCGGCGTCACCGTCTCGCACCTGCGCTTTGGTGATTCCCCGATCCGTTCGCCGTACTACGTGACCAAGGCCGACTTTGTCGCCTGCCATAACCCCAGCTACATCGTTAAGGGCTTCAAGATGGTCCGCGACGTCAAGCCGGGCGGCACCTTCCTGGTCAACTGCCAGTGGAGCGACGAGGAGTTCGCCGAGCACATGCCCGCCGTGGCCAAGCGCTACATCGCGAACAACAACGTCAACGTCTACCTGATCGACGCTATCGACCTGGCGGCCAAGGTCGGCATGGGCAAGCGCACCAACACGGTGCTCCAGTCCGCCTTCTTCGCGTTGGCCAAGGTCCTGCCCGCCGAGGATGCCCTGCAGTACATGAAGGACGCGGCTACCAAGTCCTACATGAAGAAGGGCCAGGCTATCGTCGACGCCAACCACAAGGCCATCGATGCCGGCGCTACCGCCTTCCGTAAGTTCGAGGTTCCGGCCGACTGGGCTACTGCCGAGGATGCCGCCCCCGTCGAGCTCTCCGAGGAGACCAAGTCCACTATCGCCCAGCAGGTCAAGAACCTGCTCGAGCCCATCGATCGCATGGACGGCGACAGCCTGCCTGTTTCCGCCTTCGTCGATTGCGCCGACGGCCAGTTTGAGCTGGGCGCCTCCGCATACGAGAAGCGCGGCGTCGCCGTGGTCGTTCCCCACTGGGACGAGACCAAGTGCATCCAGTGCAACCAGTGCGCCTACGTGTGCCCGCATGCCACCATCCGTCCGTTCGCGATGACCGAGGACGAGGCTGCCGCCGCGCCCGAGGCTACCCGCACGCTCGACGCCATGGGCCCCAAGGCCAAGGGCATGAAGTTCACCATGGCTGTGTCCCCGCTCGACTGCATGGGTTGCACCAACTGCGTCAAGGTTTGCCCCAAGGGCGCCCTCGAGATGGTTCCCACCGAGCAGGAGATGGACCAGCAGCCCGTTTGGGACTACATGGTCGAGAACGTCTCCGAGAAGAAGGAGCTCATCGCGGCCAACGTCAAGGGCAGCCAGTTTAAGCAGCCCTACCTGGAGTTCTCCGGCTCCTGCGCCGGCTGCGCCGAGACCGCCTATGCACGTCTGGTGACCCAGGTCGCCGGCGACCGCATGTTCATTTCCAACGCCACCGGCTGCTCCTCCATTTGGGGCAACCCCGCTGCCACCGCTCCTTACTGCAAGGACAAGGACGGTCACGGCCCGGCGTGGAACAACTCCCTGTTCGAGGACAATGCCGAGCACGGTCTGGGCATGGCCGTTGGCTATGAGGCCGTTCAGCACAAGCTGATCGCCGCTACCCAGGACATCATCGCTGCCGATGGTCCGTCCGATGAGCTCAAGGCTGCCGGCCAGGCTTGGATCGACTCCGTCAACGACGCCGAGGCCTCCAAGACCGCTGCCGCTGCCTACGTTGCCGAGCTCGAGAAGTGCGGCTGCGATGCTTCCAAGGCGATCCTCGCCGACAAGGCTTACCTCACCAAGAAGTCCTTCTGGATCTTCGGCGGCGACGGCTGGGCCTACGACATCGGCTTCGGCGGCCTGGATCACGTCCTGGCTTCCGGCCACAACGTCAACGTCTTCGTCTTCGACACCGAGGTCTACTCCAACACCGGCGGTCAGGCCTCCAAGGCCTCGAACCTGGGCCAGGTCGCTCAGTTCGCCGCTGCCGGTAAGGTGACCAAGAAGAAGTCTCTGGCCGAGATTGCCATGAGCTACGGCTACGTCTACGTGGCGCAGGTCGCCATGGGCGCCAACCCGGCTCAGACTCTCAAGGCCATCCACGAGGCCGAGGCCTACGACGGCCCGTCCCTCATTATCGGCTACAGCCCCTGCGAGATGCACTCCATCAAGAAGGGCGGCATGCAGAACTGCCAGGCCGAGATGAAGAAGGCTGTCGAGTGCGGTTACTGGAACCTCTTCCGCTTCAACCCCGAGGCTGCTGCCGGCAAGAAGTTCTCGCTCGATTCCAAGGAGCCCGCGGGCGGTTATCAGGAGTTCCTGATGAACGAGGCCCGTTACGCTTCGCTGACGCGTTCCTTCCCCGAGCGCGCCGAGGAGCTCTTCAAGGAGAACGAGCAGGCCGCTATGGATCGCTACGCTCACCTGCTGAAGCTCAAGACGGTGTACAACGAGGCCTAAGTCTCCCACCGCAGGATCTGAGGGCTGACCTTCGCGGACGTCCTCGGACATGAAAGAACCCCCGCTGCGCACTACGTGCGGCGGGGGTTCTTTCGTCCTGCGGAGTGTCCGCGAAGGTCAGCCCTCAGATCCTGCTACGACTACGTCCTCGGATTGTGGGGCTGCATGAGGGACGTGGTTGTGGGGGCCTTTTGTCCCCGTCGCTGTTTCGCGGCGCGGCCGCGAAACCACGCGTTACTTTGGTTATGGAGGGGGCTTGGTTGTTGGTTCAGATGATCTAGAGAGATATGGGTGCAAATGAGAAATCGTTGTTGGGGTCGTCCTTTTCCATAAACTCATCGAGGCAGAATGTCATATAGATTGGAACGTACAGGATCTTGCCCTCTTCGCTAAGGTTTTCGTGGCTCAGCACAACGCCCTCGGGAATCTTGTACTCGCCCACACTCATCAGGCGATCGAGGGCCGCATGTGCTCGAACTTTCTTGCCCGATTTGACTTCGATTGGGACAACATGCCCGCGGGCACCTTCGATTACAAAGTCGACTTCACCGACCTCACGCGTTTGGTAGTACCACGTATCTGCTCCGAGGGCAACGAGTTCCTGTGCGACCACGTTCTCATAGAGGCCGCCGAGGTTGGGGGTTTTCATGTCAAGGTAGACGGCGCGTGCCGTGCTGCCGGGATACCGCGATGCGAGCATACCTGTATCGGACTCGTATAGTTTAAAGGCCGTCGTTTTCTCCGTCCTCTTGAGAGGACTTCGTGCCTCCGTCACCTGGGGGACCATCAATCCAACGCCTGCGTTCACCAGCCATAGGAAATCCTGCTCGTATTTTTGAAGACGAGCTCCCTCGCCTAGAGACGAGACGATAAAGCGATGGGACTCCGCCTCAAGCTGAACGGGAATTTGCTCGAAAATGGAGCGAACGTTAAACGCTCGAGTCGATGCATATTTAGAGATATCGCTTTTGTACTGATCGACTAGCTGAATTTGAAGCTCACGCGTTCTCACGAGCGAATAGCCCGAATCGATATAGTTCTGAACGACCTCCGGCATGCCGCCGCAAACGATATAGGCTCTAAAGTTTTTGAGCATCGCCTCATGAATATAGTTTTCGACGGGACGTCTCTCGACAAGGCGGCTGCGAATATCTGCAAGCACATTTTCGCTGACGCTGTTTGCCCAACAAAACTCTTCAAAATCCATCGGCCGCATAACAATGTGCTCGACATACCCTACCGGAAAAGAAGAGATCCCCTTAAACTCAGTCCCAAGCATAGACCCCGAGAAGACATAGCTAAAGCGTCCGTCCTCGACCAGCGCCTTCATAAGTGTAACGATCTGCGGATACTCCTGAATCTCATCGACGAAGATAAGCGTGTCTCCTTCAACAAGCGGTGCATCCGCAAGAAGGGCCACACGGTTGATGAAGTCAATGGAGTTCTTAGCGCCAACAAGTACGTCTCTTGCCTCGGCATCAAGTAGCAGATTGACCTCATAATACGAAGCGTAGTTGCTCTTTCCAAACGCGCGAATCGCATAGCTCTTGCCAATCTGACGCGCACCGGTAACAAGCAGGGCCTTATGGGAGTTATTCTTCCAGCTCAAAAGCCTATCAGTGACCTTGCGGCGTAGCATTAAAACACCTCATTGACAAAAATTGGCAAATAGATTTGCCCCTAATCATACAAAAATTGACAAATAGATTTGACCCAAATCATACAAAAATTGGCAAATAGCAAAGCTCACTTAGGCCTCAAAGCCAGCGAGCCAGCACGGTACTTTGCGAAAAGGCTGGCGGCGCCGTTGTTGAGGGTGGCCAGGTTGACAGTGGCGCCGTTAGCGTTCTCGGCTGCTTGGGCGCGCAGGAGCGAAAGGGCGTCGGCAGCGTTCATGCAGAAGCCGACGGTAAAGTTCCATACTGCGAACTCGCAGTCGCTTGCCGCGGGGTGAAGCGCGATCGGGTATCCCTTATGTTGGATGAAAAGCCCCATGTTTTTGCAGGGGTGCATACTCGTCAAATTAATGTATAGAATCGCGTATAGTGCGAGTAAGATATTGCGCTGTCCGTTTTGTGTTTAGCAAAGATATAGTTTGCATAATCTGGTCTAATCCCTGCTCTATTTAAATAAAGTTGCACGTAAATGGCGTAGATATGCCTGAACTGGGCTTCTTTACGCTGAGCGGGTAAAATCGACCGTTCGCCGCTTAGGTATTTTCAAAATGAATAAAATGAGCGATAAAGAGAATATAAACCTTAATAAACTCGCGTATCGCACGGACGCGGGTTATTAATGGGTTGTAGGCCTTTTACAGAAAGGATTCCAGCAATGTCTAAGCCTCTTGGCAAGCCCGATCGTATTGTCGTCGCCCTTGGCGGCAACGCCCTCGGCAACAACCCCGTCGAGCAGATCGAGGCCGTGAGCAACACCGCCCACGCTCTCCTCGGCCTCATCGAGCAGGGCAATGAGATCATCATCACCCACGGCAACGGCCCGCAGGTCGGCATGATCCAGAACGCCTTCGCCGCTGCCCACGATGCCATCGGTACCCCCGAGATGCCGCTGCCCGAGTGCGGCGCCATGTCCCAGGGCTACATTGGTTATCACCTGCAGCAGGGCATCGGCCGCGAGATGCACAAGCGCTATAAGCGTTGGCACGCCGCCACCGTCGTCACCCAGATCGAGTGCGATCCCGACGATCCCGCGTTCAAGAATCCGACCAAGCCGATCGGCCCCTTCTACACCGAGGAGCAGGCCAAGGAGTTCATGGCCGAGGATCCCTCCAAGGTCTTCGTCGAGGATTCCGGCCGCGGCTGGCGTCGCGTCGTCGCTTCCCCCGATCCCAAGAAGATCGTCGAGGCTGACTCCATCCTCAACCTGCTCGACAACGAGTTCATCGTCATCGCCTGCGGTGGCGGCGGCATCCCCGTCGTCCGCGACTACGAGAACAAGGGCTGCTACAAGGGCGTTCCCGCCGTCATCGACAAGGACCTGGGCGGCGAGCTGCTGGCCGAGGACTGCGACGCCGACGTTCTGTTCCTGCTGACCGCCGTTGAGCATGTCGCCATCAACTTTGGCAAGCCCAACCAGGAGGAGCTCGAGGACCTCACCGCCGACGAGGCCGAGCGCCTGGCCGACGAGGGCCAGTTCGGCAAGGGTTCCATGGAGCCCAAGGTTCGCGCTGCCATCAAGTTCGCGCGTTCCCGCAAGGGCCGCACCTGCATCATCGGTGCTCTGGACAAGGCCGCCGAGACCATGGCCGGCCTCTCCGGTACCCGCATCCACGAGTAGTCTCTACTCTGTTGCCTCTCTCGTGGGCGCCAGGCAAAGTGCCCACAAACTAGCCTCTCTTCATGAGCCCCGCAGTCCGCTCCGGCTGCGGGGCTTTTGCTATTCACCTAGTCATTGGGGACATTCTTAAACGACTAGTAGTAGGCCCACATGGCTTCGACTTCGTTGAGGACCTCTACGACGCCCCAGCGACGGGCGCTGCGGCTGGCCGAGTTGGGGTCGTAGACGCCAATCTGGCTGGCATCGTCGATGCCGTAGAGCACGATGTAGTGGCCTACGTTGGTAAACGTACCGGGGCGCACTGCGGCGATAACGGGCGCACCCGAGCGAAGTGCTTGGGTAATCGATTCGCGATCGTTATAGAGCTGTGTTCCGTTGAGCCCCAGCTGCCACGCACCGCCTGTCATAAACGACCACTCGGTGGCACCGGTGGGGGCGTAGTTGCCGGCTTCGGCCAGTGCGCATATATCGACCGGCGTCTTATCGGTATGGCCGGTCTTAAAGATATAGACCATGGTGAGGCAGGTGGGACCGCAAGCGTTTTCGCGAATAGTGCCACCGGCATAGGGCAGCTCCGACCATGCGGGGTCAATTTGGTAGATGTGGGGCATGGTGCCGGCCTGCCATTGCGAGCGTGGGGTCGAGAACGCAAAGGAGTAACCGGGCGCGACGGGAGCTTTAAGCAGCTTGTCCTCGGCAGTGGGCTCAAGACCGGCTGATCCGTGCGAGATACAGGATCCCAAAAACACAAAGACGAGGCAGGCGGCAATGGAGCAAAGCGCAAGGCGTAGGCGGCGGGCTGGAAGTGCGTGGCTTGTGGTGTGCGACGCGGGGCGAGGGGCGGAATTGCCGCGATTGCGTTGAGGTCGCGAAAAGGAGCGCTTAACGTAGTAGTCGGTCGTACGGCAATCGTAGCGGCGTGGCTGCGATGTGTCGATCTGGCGTTGGCGTGCGCTCGTGCTCACGCGGTCTGACTGCTGCACGGTACGGCTTTGTTGCCGAGAAGAAGCCCCGGGCTGCTCTTGGGGGCGCTGCTGGTTGTCGTTGTCGGAGGTGCTTCTGGGCGTTGGTGTGGTACGGCCGGCAAGGCGCACGCTTTGTGGCCGTTGGTCGCCGTCATTGTATCCGTATGCCATTCGAATCACCTTGCCTCATGTGTAACTTGTCTATCCTACATAAAAAGATGCACGACACATGGGTATGTGCGCCAAAAGCCTGACAAATGGTATGAACGTTGCCGCGCCGCGCGCCAAGCGTCACGGCAACAGGTATTCAAAAGCAGACAAGATGAAAGCGTCCAAGACGAATGACGTCTCCCGCCGTTCGTCCCAAAAACGGTGCCGCTCGTTTTGCAGTTCTGCCTTCGGTCGAGCTGCGAGCGGCGCTGCTGCGCCAAGGCCGTATCTTAAAGCCATGGAATAAAAGCGCGCGGTCAGACAGGTCGCGCAAGGGGTGACGCCAGGGGGCGTCAAAAAGGAAAGGAGGGGAACAATGGCGGACAAGAACGCAGAAGTTGCAGTCGAGGACAACGGTGGCATGAAGAAAACGCTTTCGCTCTGGAACTTCTTCACCATCGGTTTCGGTGCCATCATCGGTACCGGTTGGGTTCTGCAGGTCGGCGACTGGATGGTCGTGGGCGGCGGCCCCGTTCCCGCTATGATCGCATTCCTCTTGGGTGCAATCTTCCTCGTGCCCGTCGGAGCTGTTTTCGGTGAGCTCACGGCTGCTATCCCCATCTCGGGCGGCATCGTCGAGTATGTCGATCGTAGCTTTGGCCGTACGCTGAGCTACATCACCGGTTGGCTCCTGGCCCTGGGCAACGGCATCCTGTGCCCGTGGGAGGCCATCGCCATTTCGACCCTCGTGTCCGAGATGTTCGGCAGCCTGCCCGGTCTTGAGTGGCTGCGCGCCGTCAAGCTCTACACCATCTTGGGCGCCGACGTTTACCTGTTCCCGACGCTGATCGCGCTCGGCTTTGCAACCTACGTCATCTTCCTCAACTTCCGCGGTGCCAGCTCGGCCGCCAAGCTGCAGGCCTTCCTGACCAAGGCCCTGCTCTGCGGCATGCTGCTCGCCATGGGCGTCTCGCTGTTCACCGGCTCGCCGGACAACGCCATGCCCGTGTTCTCCCAGGTCACCGGTGCTGGCGGCGGCAAGCCTGCTACCGAGGGCACCAGCCTGTTCGCAGGCATCGTTTCGGTCCTGGTTCTGACCCCGTTCTTCTACGCCGGTTTCGACACCATTCCTCAGCAGGCTGAGGAAGCGGCCGAGGGCCTCAACTGGAACAAGTTCGGCAAGATCATCTCCCTGGCCCTGCTGGCCGCAGGCGGCTTCTACATGGTCTGCATCTACTCGTTCGGCACCATCCTCGACTGGCATGAGTTCGTTAAGAGCCCGGTTCCCGCGCTTGCCTGCCTCAAGGGCATCAACATGCTCCTGTACCTGGCCATGCTCGTCATCGCCACGCTTGGACCCATGGGCCCGATGAACTCCTTCTACGGCGCCACGAGCCGCATCATGCTCGCCATGGGCCGAAAGGGCCAGCTGCCCGAGAAGTTCGCCGAGGTCGATCCCAAGTCCGGCGCTCCCAAGCTCGCCTGCGTCGTTCTGGGCGTCATCACCGTCGTCGGTCCGTTCCTGGGCAAGAACATGCTCATCCCTCTGACCAACGTGTCGGCTCTCGCCTTCATCTTCTCCTGCGGCATGGTCGCCCTCGCTTGCCTGCGCATGCGCTTCACCGAGCCCGACCTGCCTCGTCCCTACGAGGTGCCCGGCGGCAAGTTTGGCATCAGCCTCGCTATCGTTGCCTGCGGCACCATCATTGGCCTGCTCGTGATTCCGTTCTCTCCCGCCTCCCTCAACATGGTGGAGTGGAGCATCGTGATCGGCTGGCTGGCCATTGGCCTGGCTCTTATGGCCTTCACCAATTCCCGCAAAAAGTAACGCCTAGCCGGGGCGGATCGGGTGCGCGGGATCCTCTCTTCCGCGCACCGAACCCGGCACCACTTGGGTAGTTTTGTGAGGCCTTAACCCAACACGGCCTCGCCCACTATATGGATCCATAAGGAGGAACCATGTCCACTAAGTATGCAATCGTTGGCGGCAAGCTCATCGACGGTACCGGTGCCGAGCCGGTCGAGAACTCCCTCGTTCTCGTCGACGACAACGGCAAGATCGAGTATGCCGGTGCTATGCAGGACCTTCCCGAGGGCGTTGAGGTTATCGACGCCGCCGGCAAGACCGTCCTTCCCGGCCTGATCGACACCCACCTGCACTTCTCGGGCAACCTGACCGACGATGACACCGATTGGGTTATGCAGCCGCTCCTCGAGAAGCAGGCCGTCGCCGTCAAGCAGGCCTACGACTGCCTCACCCACGGCCTCACCACCGTCTGCGAGATCGGCCGCTTTGGTATCCAGATCCGTGACTGCATCGACAAGGGCGTCTTTAAGGGCCCGCGCGTTCTGGCCACCGGCCTGGGCTTCTGCCGCGTTGCCGGTCACGGCGACTCCCACCACTGCACCCAGGAGCTCAACAAGGAATCCCACCCCTGGGGCGACCAGGTCGATGGTCCTTGGGATCTGCGCAAGGCCGTTCGTCGTCGCCTGCGCGAGAACCCCGATGCCATCAAGATCTGGGCTACCGGTGGCGGCATCTGGCGCTGGGACTCCGGTCGCGACCAGCACTATTGCTCCGAGGAGATCCAGGCCGTGGTCGAAGAGGCAAAGATGGTCGGCATCCCCGTGTGGAGCCACTGCTACAACAACCACGCCGCTGCCTACGATTCCGTTCGCTTTGGCTGCGAGCAGCTGATTCACGGCTTCGATATCGATGAGCGCACCATGGACCTCATGGCCGAGCAGGGCACCTTCTTCACCCCGACGATCGCCTTCCTGCCCACCTGGTACGCCACCTATCCGCCCGTCTACGTCCCCGAGCTGCACGACAAGTACGAGGGCACCCTGGTCGAGAAGGAGCTGCAGCGCAACTACGACTGCCTGCGCGAGGCCAAGAAGCGCGGCGTCGTCATGACGATCGGCTCCGACTCCTTCTCCTTCGTCACCCCGTACGGCACCTGCTCCATCGAGGAGATGTACGAGTTTGTCGACAAGATCGGCTTCACCCCGGTCGAGACCATCACCTGCGCCACCCTCAACGGTGCCAAGATGTGCCACATCGAGGACGAGACCGGTTCCATCGAGGCCGGCAAGTGCGCCGACCTGCTGGTCGTCAACGGTGACGTCGCCGCCGACATCCACGTGCTCAACACCGACAACATGGACGTCATCATGAAGGACGGCTGGATCGTCGAGGCTGGCACCTTTGGCGAGGCCAACAAATACAGCGCCTAAGATACCGTTTGTCGATGGCTGGATGTAAAACACAGTTTTTGATTGCATAATGCAATGGAGAGGGTCGCTTGCGGCCCTCTCCATTGCTATGGGGTGCGTCAGTAAGAAGGAGATGACGGTGGATCTCAATAGGCTGATTCTGGGCAAGAGCTACAACTCTACCAAGGTCTTTCGTACCGCTCAGCATGTGGTTCAAGCCATCTTGCTCGGTATTGTCGTTCCGCTGCTTATCCTGCTGCTCATCTGGGATCTAACCGATAATCCCAATCCTGTTCCGGCCGTTGTCGTCATTGCCGGCTTGGTCATGCTGTGCTTCTTCTTCTCGTACGTCTTTGTCGTTCCCGATGACCTCACATCGAGCGCAACCGACCGCACGCTCGCCATCGCTTCAAAAATATTCGCCTACACGTCGCGCGGCCTTACGCCCGAAGCTGCCCTGGGCGCCTCTAAGATCATCCTGTCCGAAACTATCGCCTCTGCCATCTGCTTTACCGACGGCAAGCAGGTGTTGGCAAGCTGGGGCGAGGACTCGGCAAAATGCCCCGCGGGCACCCCGGTGGTACTGCGGACTACGCTCAACGTGATCAACAGCGGTGAGCAAAGCGTTTTCTCGCGCGATGCCTCGACCGAGACAGGTGGCTACTTTCCGCGCCTGCGCGCCGGTATTGTCGCACCGCTTACCGTGCGCGGGCATTGCGTGGGTACGCTCGAGCTGTACTATCCCCGCCTGAGCAGCATCGATATGCGCCAGACGGCGTTGGCCTCGGGTTTTGCCGACCTCATCTCCACGCAGCTCGCCAGCTTTGAGCTCGAGCGCCAGGACGAGCTCACAGCCCGCGTGGAGCTTCGGGCCTTGCAATCGCAGGTCGATCCTCATTTTCTGTTTAACACCATCAGCACCATTGTGTCGCTCGTACGTACCGAGCCGGACAAGGCCAGGTCGCTGCTCATCGACTTTTCCAATTACTACCGTCAGACGCTTTCTGATTCCGATACCCTCACAACGCTCGAGCACGAGGTGGAACAGGGCACTCGCTATATCAATCTTATGCAGGCTCGTTATGGCGACGGCCGTCTGCGCGTCTCGGTCGATATCGACTTTGAGGTGCGCGATTGCATGGTGCCGCCGTTTATCTTGCAGCCGTTGCTCGAAAACTGCATCAAGCACGCGCAGCGCGAGACCGAGCCGCTTTCTATTCGTGTTAGGGCTTTTGAGACCGATGACGGTCTGGAGATCATCGTCGAAGATGACGGCATCGGTATGAGCGAAGAAGTCTGCGCGCACCTGTTTGAGCAGCATCGCCGAGAGGAGCCCGAGAGCATTACCGCCGACGGCTCCATCAAACGAGGCTGCGGCCTGGCGCTCTTCAACGTGCTTCAGCGCATCCATTTCTTTTACGGGGAAGATTCTGGCATGCGCGTGAAGTCCCAGGAGGGCGTGGGAACGCAGGTCATCGTCGAGCTGAACGGCGAGCCGCATGAGCCGGCGCCGATGAAGGTGTAGCGCGCGGTTGGATTGAGAGAAAAAAGAGGGGAAGCGCATATGTCCGAGGGATGGAACATCTTGGTGGTTGATGACGAGCCTCCTATTAGGGCTGAGCTACGCTATCTATTGGAAAAGGATACGCGTGTGGGTCATATTGCCGAGGCGGGCAATGTCCCCGAAGCCGTGGAGTCGATTCTGTCGAACAAGCCCGACGTGTTGTTTTTAGACATTACCATGCCCGGTCGCTCGGGAATTGAGCTTGCCGAGACGCTGCAGAACCTAAAGACGCCGCCGGTCGTGGTGTTTGTGACGGCATTTGCCGAGTATGCGGCTGATGCCTATAACCTCGATGCCGTCGATTATGTCGTCAAGCCGGTTGAGGACGCACGCCTGTCAAAGGCACTCGACAAGATCGAGGCGGCCTTGGGCGTCCGTCGTGTTATCCACGCTCCGCGCCAGCCTTTGCGTCTGACGGTGGACCGCGGGGGCAAAAAGGTGTTCATTCCCGCCGCAGACGTTTGCTACTTTGAGGCGCGCGCCGATTTTTGCAACGCCATCTGCGCCGAGGGAACGTACCTGATCAATGAGTCGATCTCTTCGCTCGAGCGTCGCTTGGACTCCGAGGGCTTTATTCGCGTTCATCGCAGCTACCTGGTCAATTTGGAAGACGTGCACAATGTTGAGATTGGCTCCACGGGGTTGATGGAGCTCAGGCTCGACCGCGTGAACTCGACGGTACCGGTGTCCCGTCGTCGTGCCGCCGAGGTCAAGTCGCACCTGGGGCTTGCGTAAGAGGCTTGCGTGCTGTCGTTTACCATCGCAGGTTTGGCATGGGCGCGCGGTGGGCATAATGGGTGGCATCGAATGAAATCGAAAGGATCATTATGCCCGCGCTTATCACCCATCATCTGTTTGGCGAGGAAAGCATCGACCGTCTTCCGCAGGGCGTCATAACGTCCGATGAAGAGCGCATTGCCTTTATCTTGGGCAACCAAGGCCCCGACCCGTTTTTCTTTCACATTCTGACACCGCGTGTTTCCGACTGCACGCTGCTGGCGCAGGTCATGCATCGGTCGCGCATGTCTCGCCAGTTCGCGTGCCTGCGCGACGGCGTGTCGCATCTGCTGCCGCGCGACGCCAGCTTGGGTCGCGCCTTTGCGCTGGGCCTGCTGTCTCATTACGTGCTCGACCGCAACGCCCATCCCTTTGTCTATGAGCAACAGTTTGGCATCGTGGAGTCCGATTCAGAGCTTGAGGATTCGAGCAGTCAGGTCCATGCCGTGATCGAGAGCGACCTGGATGTACTGATGCTGCAGCTTAAACGCGATGGCGCTACGGTCGACGATTACCCGCCGGCGGGCGAGATCGTCACCACCGATCGCATCAATCGCGTTGCCGGCGTGCTGATGAGCTATGTTGCCGGACGCGTGTACGGCATTGACATTCCGGCGGGGGAGTACGGTGCCGCCGTTGCCAATATGCAGCGACTTTACCGCGCGATTGAGCCGGCTGGCTCCGTAAAGACGCGCGCGATCTCGTTGGTTGAGGGCTTGGTGCACGACTACTCGCTGCTCGACGGCCTTGCCCATCGCGTGACGACGGAGCTGCCCGAGCGCACCGGTAACCTGGGCCACTTGGCATGGAAGAACCCCTTTACCGATGAAGTCTCGACCGAGAGCTTCCCCGAGGTCTTTGACCGCGCGCTGCTCGATTACGAGTGCACGGTTGCCCGCTTTATCGAGACCGGCGATATGGAAGCCGTGACCAACCATGTCAATTACAGCGGTCGCGTGCTCGGCGCCGACGAGGAGTTCGACCGCGAGGAGTAGGGCTCGTGCGTGCCCCTTTGCCGAATCCTTACCGGCGCCTCTGGACAATTGGGGTACGATGAACTAACTGCATATCGGGCGAATACGAAGGGTCCCTGTCCATGAAATACACCAAGCTCGAGCGTAACTGGGTTATGTATGATGTGGGCAATTCGGCCCTCGTGCTGCTCAATACCTCGGTGGTGCCCATTTACTTTAACGCCATCAATACCGGCGCTTCCTCGGCCGACCTGGTGGTCGCCTGGGGCAATGCGCAGACGATCGCCTCGCTGGTCATCGCCATGCTCATGCCCATTCTGGGCGCGCTTGCCGACTACGCCGGCAACAAGATCAAGTTCTTCTTGGGCTTCTTCCTCACGGGCCTGGTGCTTTGCCTGGCGCAGGCTATCCCAATGTCCGCCATGGCATTTTTGACCGTGTACGTGCTGTGCACCATCGGCCTTAACTCTTCTATGACGTTCTACGACGCCATGCTGCCCGACATTACCACCGACGAGCGCATGGACGCCGTGTCCAGCTCGGGCTATGCCTGGGGCTACATCGGTTCCACCGTGCCGTTCGTCATCTGCCTGGCGCTCATCATGGGTGGCCCCGCTCTCGGCGTCCCCACCATGCTGGCAACGCGTCTGTCGTTTATCATCACTGGTGCCTGGTGGCTCATCTTTACCCTGCCGCTCATTCGCACCTATAAGCAAAAGTACGGTCGCGAGCGCGGTCCCGAGGACACCATCGGCCACATCGTGGGCGGTGTGTTCTCCGAGGTCGGACACACCATGCGCGAGATCGCCCACAACAAGACCGTGCTGGTCTACATGATCGCGTTCTTCTTCTATATCGACGGTGTGCACACAGTCATTTCCATGGCCACCAGTTACGGATCGGCCTTGGGCATCGATTCGACGCAGCTGGTCCTGGCGCTGCTCGTCACGCAGTTTGTTGCTTTTCCGTCCGCCATCATCTATGGCAAGCTCGCCGGACGCGTGGGCACGCTCAACATGATCCTGGTGGCGGTCGCCGCCTACATGGGCATTGTGCTGTTCGCCGCGTTCTTCCTAAAGACCGCCTTTGAGTTTTGGGTGCTTGCCATTTTGGTCGGCCTGTTCCAGGGCGGCGTGCAGGCGCTCAGCCGTAGCTACTTTGGCCGCATTATCCCCAAGGAAAAGTCCAACGAGTACTACGGCTTCTTTGACATCTTTGGTCGTTATGCAAGCGTTATGGGCACCTTCCTGGTGTCGGTCGTCACCTCGCTGACCGGCAACCCGTCGCTGGGCGTCCTTTCCATTGGTGTGCTGCTGGTCGTTGGCTTTATGCTGCTGGTCCGCCTGTCCCGCATGACTCGGGCGGCAGGGCATGCCGCATAGGAGCGAGCGGCTATTGTGCCTGTCCACGGTACTCTTTTGGGGTTATCCGCAATAAACATTGTGACTTGCGAGCAATGATTTGCCCAAGTGGGTATGATGGAATCAGCTAGGTCGCGGGGCGTCGCCTGTGTTTGGCGGCGTCCCGTTTTTGTGTTGCAGGGAGGGTAAGGCATGAACGCCACAGTCGTGATTCCAACGTATTGGGCGGGCGACGACGCTTGCGCAAACGCCCCTGGCACCTATGACCATTCGACCCGACTCAACGCCGACAATCCCGAACTCGACCGCTGCCTGGCCTCGCTTGAGCAGGTACGTGACATCCCGCGCATCATCCTTTTGGTGGTCTGTCCCGTTTCTGCCACAGCCGATGTGTCGCTGCGCGTGCGCGAGATTGTCGACGCGCATCCCACGCTCAAGGTCACCGTTGTCACCAACACCCAGGCCTCGCGCATCGCAGACCGGGTTGCTCAGATCGCGCCCAAGGGTTCGGGCGAGTGCGTGAGCCTGCGAGGCTACGGTGCCATCCGCAACATGGGGCTAGCCTGTGCCGCTGTGCTGGGGCATGACGCGGTTATCTTTTTGGATGACGATGAGACTGTCATCGACGCCGACTTTATGAAGCGCGCGACCTATGCGTTGGGGCAGCAGACGCGTCAGGGCTTGCCGATCTTGGTCAAGAGCGGCTATTTCTACGATCGCGACGGCTCGCCGCTGGCTCCCACGGACAAGGCGGGCATCTGCCATCGTTGGTGGACCAAGCGCATCGAGTTCAACCGTTGGATGAAAAAGGCGCTCTCGGGCACCCGCATCTCGCGCTCCAACTACGTGTGCGGCGGCCTGATGGCCCTGCACGCCCGCGCCTTTACGCGTGTGGCCTTTGACCCGTTTATCACCCGCGGCGAGGACTTGGATTACCTCTTTAACATGCGCATGTTTGGCTACGACGTGTGGTTCGATAACGAGTGGACCGTGCGCCATCTGCCTCCGGAGTCCGAAAAGCGCTCACCGCGCTTTATGCAGGATGTATACCGTTGGTACTACGAACGGGCCAAGTTGACATTCGCCGCGCATCAAAAGGAGCTCATTCCCGTTACGGCGGCATCACTCATGCCCTACCCGGGCCCGTGGATTTCGCGCGAGCTCGACGACCGCGTGCGCAAGACCGCTATGGTCCGCAGCGTGTTTACCCGCGAGCATGAGGGCTACCTGCGCATTTGGCGCCATGGCATCGACGAGGCAAAGGCCTATGCGCGCCAAAACGCTGCAAGCTACCTGCGTTTCCAGAGCTTTTGGCCCAAGATCATGGACGGGCTTTGGCGTGACGCACAACTGATCAGTATCCTGGAGGGGCCGAATGATCGACCGCCGCGCCCAGCGCGATAGTTCAATATCAATCTTTCGCATCATTGCCGTTGCCTGCGCCATTTGCGTGCTGGTGTACTTTATTTTTGCCTTGGTGACCGGTATCGAGCCGATCGCCACGGTGATTGCCTGCGCGCTGCTGTGCATCTTTCTGTGCATCTTTATCTTTTTGACGCTCAATCCCGATTCGGTGCGCTCCCAGTACACCGAGGAGACGCTCTCGGTGGCCTCGGCCATGCTCGAGGACATTAAGGGCGGTCTGACGCAGGAGTCGGCGCGTTTGGTGTGCCGGCGCATTTTGCCCGAGACGCGCGCCATGACGGTGGCCATCACCGACGAGGGCAACGTGCTTGCCTGCGCGGGAGAGTTTGAGGAAAAACTGCTGCCCGATACTCCCATCCACACGCTTGCCACACGCTACGTTATCGAACATGGCATCGTGCAGTCGTTCAACCGTATGGTGGATGTCGTGGGCTCGGACGGCTCGCACAACCAAGTTCCCGCCGGCATTATCGCCCCCATCAAGGTGGGCGATCGTACCGTCGGCACGCTCAAGTTCTACTACAAGACCCCGCGCGCCGTCGACCGCACCCAGTACGCGCTTGCCTCGGGCTTTGCCGAGATCTTGTCCACGCAGCTCGCCATCCACGAGCTCGAGGTGCAAAAGGAACTCACGGCGCGCGCCGAGGTGCGTGCGCTGCAGGCGCAGATTAACCCGCACTTCCTGTTCAACACGCTGAACACCATTGCATCGTTTACGCGCACCGACCCGCTGCGGGCCCGCGAACTGCTTCGTGAGTTCTCATCGTTCTATCGTGCCACGCTCGACAACTCGGGATCGCTTATTCCGGTCTCGCGCGAGGTCGCACAGACCAAGCGCTACCTTACCTTTGAGAAGGCCCGCTTTGGCGAGGACCGCGTGCTTGCGACGTTCGATGTGTCCGAGGACGTGGAAGATACGCTGGTGCCGGCGTTCGTGATCCAGCCGATTGTCGAGAACGCCGTGCGTCATGGTATGGGCGATGACGACGCCCTGAGGATCGACGTGACCGTTCACCAAGACGGCGAGGATGCAATCTTGATTGCCGTGGCCGATAATGGCGTGGGCATGGATGAGGGTACCGCCGCCAGACTGTTTGACGAGCGCTCTGCCCGTCCCGACGCCAG
Source organism: uncultured Collinsella sp. (assembly GCA_900542365.1). Lineage (GTDB taxonomy): Bacteria > Actinomycetota > Coriobacteriia > Coriobacteriales > Coriobacteriaceae > Collinsella. Next base: position 20,260 of record UQNH01000029.1, read on the forward strand.
CTCTCCCCAGGGTGGCGGCGCCGGTGTGGCCATGCACAATATTTCGGAGCGCATCCATCGCTTTTTTGGGCCGCACTCCTATACGCGTGTCGAATCGGCGCCGGGCAAGGGCACCAAAGTGCTTCTTCATCTTGATTTGTCAGAGAGCATCTTTGACATTCAAGAGTAAAATAAAAGGCTACGGGCTCAACGTCATGCGACGGATGCCTGGCGTAGTTAGTTGACGAAAGGTTTTATCCCTATGCTGCGTGCGATGATTGTGGATGATGAGGCGCCGGCTCGCTCGGAGCTTCGCTTCCTGCTCGAGCAAACGGGCAAGATCGGCACGATCACGGAGGCGTCGAGCGTCCGCTCCGCCATCGAGATGCTTATGGAAAGTCGCGTGGATGTCGTGTTTCTCGATATCTCGATGCCCGGTGCCTCGGGCCTGCAACTTGCCGAGGCGCTGCATAAGCTCAAAAATCCGCCGGCGATCGTGTTTGTGACTGCGTATAGCGACCATGCGGTCGAGGCATTCGACGTCGATGCCGTCGATTATCTGATGAAGCCTGTCGAGGAAGCTCGCTTGGATCGCGCGATCGAGAAGGTCATGCAACGCGCCAAGCCGGTTACGGACAGCAAAGTGACCATCGAGCGTATCCCGGTGGAAAAGGGCGGCCGCAAGGTGCTCATTCCCGTGGATGACATCCGCTTTATCATGGCAAAGGACGATTACTCCTGCATCTATACCGTCGATGATCGCTTTTTGTCGACGACCTCGCTGGCGCAGTTTGAGGCCAAGCTCTGCGACTTTGGCTTCTTCCGTGTTCACCGCCGCTATATCGTCAACCTAGCGTGCGTCACGGACGTTGAGACGGTGCCCTCGGGCGCCATCCAGCTGGGCATTACGGGCGTCGACGAACGCGTGCCGGTTTCGCGCCGCCGCGTCGTGCCGCTCAAGAAGGCTCTGAGTCTCTAGCACACTGGCCCCGCAGCCCTGTAGACCCATCGTCTGCGGGGCCGTGGGGCCTTTTTTGTATGTATCTGCCGAATCGTTTTTTTGCGGAAGGGATCCCATGAACAGTGCAAGCGCCAAGCGTATCGACATCATCTCGGACACCCACGGCTATTTATCGCCTGCGCTCTTGGATGAGCTTGAGGGCGCAGATCTGATCATCCACGCCGGCGACCTCACGTCAGAGATGGACTACGAGCACCTATGCACCATCGCCCCCGTGCGGGCCGTCTTGGGCAACAACGATTACTACCGCGACTACGGTCCCGATGTAGACCGTCTTGCGCTCTTTACCTACGAAGGCCTCAAATTCGCCGTAGCCCATTACCGCGAAGACCTTCCGGTGGGATCCGTAGACGTAGCCATCAACGGCCACACCCACGTAACCAAAGAAGCCCAGGTGGGCCGCTGCCTAGTCCTCAACCCGGGCAGCGCCAGCTACCCCAGAGGCACCCGAGGCCCCACCATGGCCAGAATGCTCGTCAAAGACGGCCATGTCATAAGTACCAAGTTTATTGACCTAGACTAACCGCAACAAAAACGGGGGATGCACAAGGCATCTCCCGTTTTTCTTTGAGCCAAAGTAAGAAGTCCAACCAGAACAATCAGACCAACCCCGCCGAGGAACACGCGGGCTAGCCGCGCAGCGGCGCACGCCCGCAAAACTGGTTGAAGAAAGTGACGGCAGGGAGGGTCTCCGGGGCTGGGGGCGGGGGTTAAGTTTGTCGCGAGTTCCGCACGCAAAGGAAAGCACTTAATGTGCTTTCCG
>UQNH01000030.1:0-21676 GCA_900542365.1 uncultured Collinsella sp.
GCGTGTGCGCGATCAGCGCCCCGGCATCATCGAGCAGCCCCGGCTGCACCAGCACGTCATATTCGCGCGAGGCGGTCACGTGGATGGTCGTCATCGGCCGTCCACCTCCTCCTTGCGCCGGCGGCCCTCGTCAAGCAGGCGCGTGAGCGCGGGCAGATCATCGCGCTGCATCGCGTCGCGGTACTCGCCCAGATGCGCTATAAATATGTCCAGCTCATGGAGCAGATTGTCCTTGTTTTCCAGAAAGAGCTCCGCCCACATCTCGGGGCTCAGCCACGCGACACGGGTCATGTCCTTGTAGCTCCCGGCGGAAAAGCCCTTGTGCTGCGCGGCCGTGGGGCTCTTGATGTAGGCATTCGAGACCACGTGCGCCATCTGGGACGTGAAGGCGATCATCTCATCGTGCGCCTGTGCCGTCGTGAACGAGAAACGCGCAAAGCCCGCGGGCTTGAGCAGCTGCTTGACGCGGTCAAAGAGCAGCACATCGTCAAAGTCCGGCGGCACGATGACCATCGGCGCGCCGTGAAACAGATCCGCCTTCGCGTTCTTGAAGCCGGAAAACTGCGTGCCGGCCATCGGGTGGCCGCCGAGGAACGTGACGCCGTGCGCCTGCGCGATCGGAAAGCACGCGGCGCAGATGGTGCGCTTCGTGCCGCCGCAGTCGACCACCACGGGATGCGGGCCGATGTGCGCCGCCATGCGGCGGAACCAGTCAACCGTCGCCTCAGGATAGAGCGCGATGAGCACAAGGTCGCACGCGGAGACATTGTCCTGTGTGAGCTCGCCGTCGACCGCGCCGCTCATCATGGCAAAATCGAGCACGCTGCGGCTGCGGTTATACGCGAGCACGGTCGCACCCGCTGCATGATAGGCCTTCGCAAAGGAGCCGCCGATCAGCCCCAGACCAACGATCCCGACCGTCATTTGGCAAGCACCTCACGGATGCTGCGCACCTTATGCGCAAGGTCGTCGTAGACCTCCGGACGCAGGGACTGCGCACCGTCGCACAGGGCGTGCATGGGGTCGTTGTGCACCTCAATGATGAGGCCGTCCGCGCCGCAGGCGGTCGCGGCGAGCGCCATGGGCTCAACGTAGCGGGTGTAGCCGGTGGCGTGGCTGGGGTCGGCGACGACGGGCAGGTGCGACAGGTGGTGCAGCACCGGCACGGCATTGAGGTCGAAGGTGTTGCGGGTGCGGGTCTCGAAGGTGCGGATGCCGCGCTCACACAGGATGACGTTGTCGTTGCCCTCGCTCATGATGTACTCGGCGGCCATGAGCAGCTCATCGATCGTGCCGGACATGCCGCGCTTAAGCAAGATCGGAGTCTTGGTCTTGCCGACCTCTTTGAGCAGAGGGAAGTTCTGGGCGTTGCGGGCGCCGATCTGCATGACGTCGATTTTCTTGTCCAGGAAGACCTGCACGTCGCGCGGGTCCATGATCTCGGTGACGATCGGCATGTCGAGCTCGGCAGACGCCTCGCACAGCAGGTCCAGACCGGCGGGGCCCATGCCCTGGTAGGCGTACGGGGAAGTGCGGGGCTTGTAGGCACCGCCGCGCAGCATCGTGGCACCGGCGGCCTTCACGCGGCGGGCGATGCGGATGAGGTTCTCGCCCTCGACGGAGCACGGGCCGGCGATGACCTGGAACTGATCGCCGCCGATCTTGACGCCGTGGCCGCAGTCGATGACGGAGTCCTCGGGGTGGAACTTGCGGTTGGCGCGCTTGAACGGCTCGGAGACGCGCTGCACGCGCTCGACGACATCCATGGACTCGAGCAGGAACGGGTCGATCTTGGTCGTATCGCCCACCAGGCCGATGATCGTCTCATTCTCGCCGCGCGAGACATCGGTCTTCAGGCCCTTTTTCTCAATCCAGCTGACGATATGGCTGACGGCCTCGTCGCTGGCGCTCTCTTTTAAAATTGCAATCATGGTGTGCCTCTCACCTCGATGGATAACCCTTGCAAAAACGGCCCGCATCGCGAGCCGTGTACATATGGTGCATGAGAGTTTATACTATCTGACTCGCTTTTGCCTTCTAAAGTGGGTCGTTGAGCCGCGTCTTCCTCGGAATTGCAAAGCTTTTTCTTTTATTTTGATAGCCCGTGGTGCACTTGGGTATAATGCCAAACGTTGGCCCTATTAGCTCAGGGGATTAGAGCGTCTGCCTCCGGAGCAGAAGGCCGTTGGTTCGAATCCAACATGGGGCACCATCGAACGTGAGACCGTCCGAACCTCGCATGGTCCGGGCGGTTTTTCTTATACCGACGCGACGTGATGGGACGTGGTATGGCAGCAACGGATATCGAGCGCGGACTCTCGACCGCCGAGGTCGAGGAGCGCATCGCCGCCGGTAAGATCAACCGCAACATGGAGCTCAAGACCAAGTCGGTCAAAGAGCTCATCATCGAGAACCTCTGCACGCTGTTCAATTTGATCAACGTGATCTTGGCGTTCCTGGTCATTTTGACCGGTTCGTTTAAGAATCTGACGTTCCTGTTCGTGGTGTTCCTCAATACCGCTATTGGCGTCATTCAGTCCATGCGTTCCAAGAAGATGGTCGATAAGCTCACGCTGCTGACCTCCAAGAAGGCCATCGCGGTGCGCGACGGCTCCGAGGTGGAGCTCGACCTGGACCAGATCGTGCTCGACGACATCATCCGCCTGGGGCGCGGCGACCAGATCCCCGCTGACGCCGTGGTGGTTTCGGGCGAGGCGCTCGTGAACGAGAGCCTGCTGACGGGCGAGAGCGATCTTATTAAGAAACAGCCCGGTTCCGAGCTCATGAGCGGCAGCTTTATCGACTCGGGTCTGCTGCGCGCCCGCGTGATCCATGTCGGCGCCGACAACTACGTGGCCAAAATTAATAACGAGGCCAAGTACGTCAAAAAGGTCAATTCCGAGATCATGAACGCGCTTAACGCCATCGTGCGCTTTGCGAGCATCATCATGATCCCGCTCGGTTTGGCGTTGTTTGCCTCGAGCGTGAGCGAGCTGTGGGATGCCGCGGGAACCCCAGGCAATAGCGCGCTTTCGTGGTGCTTCTCCGAGCTGTTGGCTGGTCATGTGCCTTCGTCGGCGCTGCTGTCCACGGTGGGCGCCCTGCTGGGCATGATCCCGCAAGGCCTGGTGCTGCTGACCTCGTCGGTGCTCGCCATCGCCACGGTGCGCCTGGCCCGCCGCAAGGTACTCGCGCAGCAGCTCTACTGCATTGAGACGCTCGCGCGCGTCGACGTGCTGTGCCTGGACAAGACGGGCACCATCACGTCGGGCCGCATGGAGGTCGAGGGTACCTATCCGCTGCCGGTCGAGGGTATGGGTGCGGGGGAGGGCGACGCCGCCGTTCCCGTCGATACCACGGTGCTCGATTTTGCGCTGGCTAACGTCGCACGTGCGACCTCGGCCGATGCCAACGAGACCTGTCAGGCGCTGCTCAACTATTACGCCGACCGTCCGGTCGAGGTGTCCGAGCCGCTGTCGGTCATTCCGTTCTCGTCTTCCAAAAAGTGGAGCGGCGCGTCGTTTGCACAGGGCTCATATGTGATGGGTGCGGCGCAGTTTGTGCTCTCTGATCGTGCGTTTGCCCAGGTCGAGAACCGTGTCGCCGAGCTTGCCGATACCTGCCGCGTGCTCGTGGTGGCGCTCGTGGACGGCTTTACGCCCGATGGCGATATGGTGGGCGAGGCCGAGCCCGTGGGCTTTGTGACCATCCGCGACGAGATTCGTACCTCGGCGGCCGAGACCATCGGCTACTTTAACGAGCAGGGCGTGACCCTCAACGTGATCAGTGGCGACGACCCGCGTACGGTGTCGTCGATCGCACGCGTGGTGGGCGTGCCGGGGGCGGACGCTTATGTGGACGCCACGACGCTCGATACGCCGGCCAAGCTCGATGCCGCAGTGGACCGCTACCATGTCTTTGGTCGTGTGACCCCGCAGCAGAAGCGCGAGCTCGTGCAGGCACTCAAGCGCCGCGAGCACACCGTGGCCATGACGGGCGACGGCGTCAACGACGTGCTGGCGCTCAAGGAGGCCGACTGCTCCGTCGCCATGGCGGCCGGCTCCGATGCCGCGCGTAACGTGGCCGAGATCGTACTTGTCGACAACGACTTTGCCTCGATGCCCGCCGTGGTGGCCGAGGGCCGTCGCTCCATCAACAACCTGCAGCGTTCGGCTTCGCTGTTCTTGACCAAGACGCTGTTCTCGATGGGCCTGGCGGCGCTGTGCATCGCGCTGCCGCCGTACCCTTTCGAGCCGATTCAGATGACGCTCATCAACTTCTTCTGCATTGGCGCGCCGGGCTTTGTCTTGGGCCTGGAGCCCAACAATGCTCGCGTGAAGGGGTCGTTCCTGACGAACGTGCTCAAGCGGGCACTGCCGGCGTCGATTGCGGTCATTTTGGCCGCGGCGCTCGATATCTTTGTGGCGCGCGTGTTTGGCTTTAACCAGCTCACGCTGTCTACGATGTGCCTGCTTACGTCGTGCGCGGCGAGCGTCAGCCTGATCTGGCGCATCTCGCAGCCTCTCACGCCCTTGCGCGTGGTGCTCTTTGTGTTTGTAGTCGCTGGCATCTTGGTGGGCGTTATCGGATTCCCGGAGCTGCTGTCTATTGCTAACCTGTCGATGGGCCAGATGGTTATCTTGGCTGTCATCGTGGTCTTTACCTGCTCGGTGTTTTTTAAGCTCGCCACGATGATGGATTCGCTCAAGCCGCGTCGTCGTCATGCCGCAACTGGTTTTGGCCGCGGTGTTCGCGTCCGCCTGGGTCGCGGTGGCGGCAAGGTGAGCTCGACGGGTTCGACGGCGGAGCGTTTTGCCAAGCGCGTCGCCGCCGACATGGCGCAGCGCCGCGAAGCTCGCACCGTTCGTGAGGCCGAGGCCCGCGCACTCGAGGGCGTGGCCCAGGCCCAGCCCAAGAAAAAGAAGCCCACGGGCGCCAAGCGCTCCCGCGTAACCAAGTCCGCCCAAGGCATCAAAGTTTCGATGCCAAGCAAAAAGAAGAAGTAGCTACGCGCCCTGGCGATGTTGAATTGGTGCCTTGCTCCTGTGGGGCCGTGGCGATGTTATGCTCTAACCTCGATTGTTTGAATTGCTTCGAAAAGAGGATGCCGTGATCTGTCCGCATTGCCTTAAGACCATCGAGGACGGCGCCTCGTTCTGCCCCTACTGCAACGCCTATGTGGGTCCGGGCGATGGTCCGGAGCACACCGAGTTCGTGTTCTGTGAGGGCTGCGGTGCCCGTCTTTCTCCGCATGATCGTACGTGCCCCAAATGCGGACGCCCCGCTCCGGGTATCCTCTCCGAGGACGCGGCAGCATCCGACCTGGCAGCGGGCCGCACGGCGGGCTTTCCGCGCCTAACGCAAGAGCAGATCGATACCGAGGTGCCGCATGCGCCGGCCTCTGCCGCTGCGGTGCTTTCAGACGCCGCCGACCCCAATGAGACCTGCGTGCTGCCGGCTTTCGATAAGGATTTCGGTATCCCCAAGGTCGATATTCCCATGCCCGTTTCCCTGCATGACGATGCTCAAAAACCCAAGCGCAAGGTGCACCCCGACGAGGACGCCTATCACAAGCACAAGCGTCATATTCCCAAGCCGCTTATCGTCATCGCGGTCCTTGCCGTCGTTTGCGGCGGTGCCTATTGGTTCGTGACGACCGATCCCATGGGTGTTATGCCCGGCTTCTACGACCAGTTTGGCCAAGCTGCACAAACCACCTTCCCCACGCGCCAAAAGGGCGAGACGACTGAGGACGATACCAAGCAGGACGATTCTGCCGAGGTGGTCCAGGAAGAAACCGTGCTCACCGATGATCAGCTCTATACCAGGCTCGACGGTCTGTACCAGACCATCGTGTCCTACGCTGACGAGGACCAGATTGGCGAGGTCATCGATTCCTTTAACAACGGCTATCTCCGAACGCCGCTGTCCACCCGTCAGGAGCTGTCGCAGAGTGCCTACGCCCTGCGCGACCAGATTAAAAAGACGCAAGATGAGCTCAACAATCTTAAGTATCAGGACGATACGGTCTATGCGGACGACATCGCCCACTTAAAGCAGCTTGCCGAGTGGATGTATGAGCGCGTTGACGTGATCTGCCAGAGCTGGGATATCTCGCTGGCCATTCCCGATGGCGAGTCGATGAGTTCCCACCAAAGCGAGATCCTGGCGCCCATCGCGCAGGGTGGCAACAGCGCGCTGAACCAGTACGACGCCAATGTGGGTTCCTGGAAGCCGCAGCAGCGTTCCTAAAATTAGTTCGCCATAGTCGGCATAACCTACGTGCGCAATTGATGTAAGCCCGTGCTTATTGCTACAATTCGTACAAATATGCTTTAAACGCACGAGGAAGGAACCACATGTTTGGTTTTAAGAAAGAGCTCTACACGCCCGGGTATCAGCTTGTCGGCGGCGAGTGCGCCGTAATCGAGACGTCGAAGGGTACCATCAAGGTCAAGTTTGACGGCGAGGGCGCTCCCATTCATGTCGCGAACTTCTGCGAGCTTTCCACGATGGGCTTCTATGATGGCCTTAAGTTCCATCGCTATGTGCCCGGTTTTGTTATCCAGGGCGGGGACCCCAATACCCGCGACATGTCCGGCGCCGACGTCGCTGCCGGTCTTGAGGGTCCCGACGGCATGCCCGGTACCGGTGGCCCCGGCTACTGCATCAAGGGCGAGTTTGCCACCAATCCGCGCAACAGCCATGTCGATGGCGCCCTTGCCATGGCACGCTCCATGGACCCCGATTCCGCGGGTTCGCAGTTCTACTTCTGCCTGGGTGCCCAGCATAACCTCGATTCCGGTTACACCGTCTTTGGTACCACGGTCGAGGGTCTCGATGTGATTTCGCAACTGCGTGCCGGCGACGAGATCGTCCATGTCGAGATCGTTCACGAGTAAAGGGGACTTCCTTGAATAGCCAGCTGATCCAACAGGGCCGCGCCGCTTACCGCGCGGGTGATTTTTCTGCTGCAGCCCAGATGCTTGGGGCGGCAAAGACTCCCGATGAGATTATGGGCGAGGCCGATCACCTTCGTGGCAACGCCTTGATGCACCTGGGCATGTATGCCGAGGCCGCCGAGGCCTATGCCGCCGCCCTCAACGACGGCACCTACGGCAAGCGCGGCGCGCTGCTCACCAACCGCGGCAAGGCGCTCGCCGCCGTGGGCGACTACACGACGGCCGCCCAGGCGTTCTCAGCTGCTACGCAGGATGCTTCCTATGCCACGCCGTTCAAGGCCTATCTGGGCCTGGGCAATGCGCTGTTCCAGTCGGGCGACTATGCCAACGCGGGAACCGCCTTCCGTCAGGCTGCCATCGACGGCGCCAATCCGGCTCCTGCCGCTGCGCTCGGCGAGCTCGGTCGTTGCTTCATTAAGCTCGGCCGTCCGGCGGATGCCGTGGAGACTTACCGCACGGCTATCGACTTTGCCGGCCCCCGCGACGACACGCGTGCGCTCAACGCCGGCATGGGTCAGGCGCTTTCTGCCGCCGGCCGTCCCTCCGACGCACTCGACGCCTTTAATGCCGCTACTGCCGATGGCATCTACCAGCTCACCTCCGAGCAGGCCGATGAGCTTGCCCGCGTGCAGGATTCGCTTGCCGCGCTGTCTGCCCAGACGGCTATGGCCACGGCTCCGGCGCCCGCGATGGACGCTCCTGCCGTCGATCCGCTCGATCCTACGGGCGCGACCGGTCAGTTTATGCCTGATCCCTCGGACACCGGCTTCTTTACGCTGTCCGAGTCCGAGATGGTCCAGCAGGACCGTCAGGATCGTAAGCAGGCCAAGGTCCGTCGTCGCCATCGCCATACGGGTCTCAAAGTCTTCATCGTGCTGCTTCTGCTTATTTTGATCGCCGCGGGCGGTCTGGGCTTTGCCTACACGCGCGGCTTTGGCTTCCCGTCTCAGGAGTCTGTCGTTACCGATCTGTTCCAGGCTGCCGGCGACGGTGACACCGCAAAGGCCGAGTCTTGTCTGGCCTCGAGCCTGTCCGAGGACGCTAAGTCGATGATCATCTCCTCGATTCCGCAGGGTGCCACCGTGTCCGTCGAGGGCATGGATCAGTCCATGACCGAGACGACCGCTAAGGTGAAGGCATCGCTGTCCAAGGGCGGCGAGCAGGAGTACACCGTCAAATTCGTGCGCTCCGACAACCATATCGGCTGGGCCGTTTCTTCGCTCGATATGGATTTCTCGGCTGCTGACAACCAGTAGTGACCTTATGGGATTTAGCTTTGCCCGGCGCTTCACCGCAAGTGAGGTGCCGGGCTTGCGCTAGTATGATGAGCTAGTAGTTTTCCAGCAATCATCCAACACATCAGGAGTTGCGTTGTTTTCTTTGATGGATATGTTCTTCGGTAGCTATGCGGGCGATCTTGCCATCGACCTCGGCACCGCCAATACGCTTGTCTCCGTGCGCGGCAAGGGCATCGTCATTCGCGAGCCCTCCGTTGTCGCCATCGACAAGAACGACGAGCGCATCCTGGCGGTCGGTATCGAGGCAAAGCGCATGCTCGGCCGTACGCCCGGCAACATCGTGGCCGTTCGTCCCCTGAAGGACGGCGTCATCGCCGACTTCGATGTTACCGAGGCCATGCTTCGCTACTTTATCGATAAGGCGTCCGAGAAGCGCTATCCGTGGACTCCGCGTCCGCGTGTCGTCGTCTGCGTTCCCTCCGGTGTCACGTCGGTCGAGAAGCGCGCTGTCTTTGAGGCCACGATCCAGGCCGGTGCCCGCCAGGCCTATCTGATCGAAGAGCCTATGGCAGCCGCTATCGGCGCCGACCTTCCCGTTGAGGAGCCCACCGGCTCCATGGTCATCGACATCGGTGGCGGTACCACCGAGGTTGCCGTTATCGCTATGGGCGGCATCGTCGTTTCGCAGTCCATTCGTATTGCCGGTGACGAGTTCGATCAGGCCATCCTCACGCACGTTCGCGATGCCTACAACCTGGCCATCGGCGAGCGTACGGCAGAGGACATCAAGATCAAGGTCGGTTCCGCCGTGCCGCTCAAGGACGAGCTCGACGTCGAGGTCAACGGCCGCGACGTGATCACCGGTCTGCCCAAGACCGTGCGCATCGAGAGTGAGGAGATTCGTCGCGCGCTCAACAAGCCGCTCGACGAGATGGCCAAGGCCGTCAAGGACGCACTCGACGCTACGCCTCCCGATCTTGCCTCGGACCTTATGTACTACGGCATTTTGCTGACCGGTGGCGGCGCGCTGCTGCGCGGTCTCGACGTGCGCCTGCGCGATGAGACCGGTGTTTCGGTCAACGTCAGCCCCACGGCGCTCGATAACGTCGTTAACGGCTGTGCCCGCGTGCTCGAGGCCAATGCGTTTGATGGCGGCTTCGTCCAGACCAATGCTTAATTTCCAAAAGGTGGATTCCATTTGGCACGATCTTCGGGTTTCTCCACAAATCTGAATACCAAGCGACAATCAACGGGTATGCGCCCGTTGATTGTTTTCAGCCTGATTTCGGTGTTGCTGCTCACGTTTTACATCCGCGAGGGCGAGGCAGGACCGATTCATGCCGTGCGCTCGGGCGTGACGACGATTACCTCGCCGGTGCGCTTTGTGGGCTCGGCTGTGGCGGCTCCCTTCAATGCGATCGGTAACGTGTTCTCTAACCTTACGGCGTCGCAGGACACGCTTGACGAGCTTAAGAAGCAAAACGAGGAACTGACCTCTAAGGTTGCCGAGCTCTCCGAGGCTCAAAAGACCGCCGAGCGACTGGAGGGGCTGGTCGGCCTGCAGTCGACCTACAACCTCAAATCAACCGCAGCTCGTATCGTCGGCGCTTCGGGCGATGCCTGGACCTCGACCGTCACCATCGATAAGGGTTCTGCCGACGGTCTTACCATCAACATGCCTGTGACGAGTTCTGCCGGTGTCATAGGCCAGATTATCGAGGTCTCGGCCAAGACGTCCACCGTGCGCCTGATTGGCGATGAGAACTCGGGCGTGTCCGCTATGCTGCAGGACACGCGCGCCCAGGGCATGCTGCAGGGTCAGGCTGACGGCACGCTGCGTCTTGAGTACGTGAGCGTCGACTCCGACGTTAAGGTTGGCGACATCATCGTGACCTCGGGCATTGGCGGTGTGTTCCCCAAGGGTCTACCGCTCGGCACCGTCTCGTCGGTTGAGAAATCGGCAAACGACGTGTACTACACCATTGTGGTGCGCGCCCAGACGACGGCCGAGAACAACGAGGAAGTGCTGGTCATCACCTCGCTGACCGACGAACAGTCGGCCTCGGATGAGGACGTGAGCACCGCTAATAGCACGCCGCAGGGAATGTCGCGCGATGCTGCGACCAAGACGAAGGACGAGAGTTCGGATGACAGTTCCGACACGTCCGAGACGACCGATTCCGGCTCGAGCGAATAGGGGGGCATGTCCATGGATCTACACGAGCAGGGGATGAGCTCCCGCACGTTTGTAATCGCCGCCATCGTGTGCGTGCTGCTGCAGGCAGGCCTGGCACCGCAGATCTCCATTGCGGGCGGTCGCGTCAACTTCATGATTATCCTGGTGTGCCTAAGCGTGTTCTCGGGCGACCCGACCCGTGCCGTCGCGTGCGGTTTTTGCAGTGGCTTGTTCTATGACCTTTCCGCTGCCGTGCCGGTGGGCGTTATGTCGCTCCTACTGACCGTGGGTTCTTTTGCCCTGGTGCATAGCGCCGCCGGTCAGACGGGCGGTACCCCGAGTGCGCGCGGCATCACTGTGGGCGCCTTCGCGCTCGTCATTAATGTGATCTACAGCATCATCTTGCTGTTTATGGGTTTGGAGACGAGCTTTGTCGTGGCGATCTTCGGTCATGCGCTGCCGTCTTCGATCCTGACGGGTCTGGTTGCCATTCCGTTTTTGATGTCCGGCGTCGTGCCGCAGTCCGGTTATGGATTCTCCGCACGTGGCGGACGCCAGACGGGCATGCGCTTTAAGCCCAAGACCCGCAAGCTCAAATAGGGGAGGCCTGTAGATGTCTTCCCAGATGACGGTTATTATCGCCGGTATCGTGCTGGTTGTGGCCATCGTGGTCGCGCTGGTCATCATGCGTCGCGGCGATTCCCGTTTTACCTACGATACGCAGCATGGAACGGCCCCGCGCGCCACCGAGGGCGAGGGCAATACCGCGGCGACCGCCTTTAAGGGCCGCTTCTCCATCCTCACCACGGGTGTGGGCGCGATGTTCGCGGCGCTTGCCGTCAAGCTGTGGGGCATGCAGATGGTCTCGTCGGACTATTACGAAAAGCAGGCTAATAGCAATCAGACGCGCACCGTTACCACACCCGCTGTGCGTGGCCGCATCCTCGACCGCAATGGCGTGGCACTTGTCCAGAACCGTCCCTCACTTGCTGTCGTGGCCTACCGCGACCTTGCCGAGGATGAGGTTCTGGTTCGCCATCTTGCCAACGTGCTCGGTATGCCCTACGTCGCGGTGCTGCGCAATATCCAGGACAATTCCGAGGGCGCCCAGAGCCTGCATACCATCGCGACGGACGTGCGCCGCTCCACGGTTGCCTATATTCAGGAGCACGCCGGCGAGTTCCCTGGCGTGAAGATTGCCGAGCGCACCGAGCGCCAGTATCCATATGGCGAGACGGCATGCCATATCTTGGGCTATACCGGCACCATTACCTCCGAGCAGCTCGAGGCCCAGAATAAGAAAACCTCTGGCGATGATGATGCTTCTGCTGGCCGGATTACGTACCAGTCGGGCGATATCGTGGGCCAGGCGGGTGTTGAGAGCTACTACGAAAACCTGCTGCAGGGTATTCGTGGCGAGCAGACCGTCAAGGTCGATGCCTCGGGCAATGTGACTGGTCAGGCCGGCGCCGTGCCCGCCAAGGCCGGCTCCGACATTAAGCTCACGCTTGACCTCAAGATTCAGCAAGCCTGCGAGACGGCGTTGGCGAGCGCTATCGAACTCGCCAAGACCACGGGCTACAGCAACGCCGGCAACGGCGCCGTGGTGTGCCTCGATCCCAACAACGGCGAGATTCTGGGCATGGCGAGCGAGCCCAAGTTCGATCCGTCCGTCTTTATCGGCGGCATCTCAAATGACGTGTGGACCGAGCTCAATGATGACAAGGGTTCGCACCCGCTGCTCAACCGCGCCATTAGCGGACAGTACATGTCGGCCTCGACCATCAAGCCGCTCTCGGCACTGGCTGGTCTTGAGTTTGGAACCTACACTTCAACGCAGACAACCAACTGCACGGGCTATTGGACGGGCTTGGGCAAGGCTTGGGGCAAGCGCTGCTGGCTAACGTCTGGCCACGGCACCATGACGCTGCAGTCGGGTATCGCCAACTCGTGCGACCCCGTCTTCTACGACATGGGCAAGGCGTTCTTTTATGACGAGCAACATTCCGAGGGGCTGCAGGAGGTCTTTCGTCGCTGGGGCCTAGGCAAGGCCTGCGGTATCGATCTGCCGAGTGAGGGCGCGGGCCGTATTCCCGATGCCGAGTGGAAAGAGTCGTACTTTACCGACGCTTCTGCCGAGGACCGCAAATGGAATGCCGGCGATATGACCAACATTGCCATCGGCCAGGGCGACATCCTGGTGACGCCCCTGCAGATGGCGTGCGCCTATATGGGTCTTGCCAACGGCGGCAAACAGTACGTGCCTCACGTGTTTTTGTCTGCCGTGTCGCGCGATGGCGACGGCGATGCCTATAAGTACAACGGCAAGGGCAAGAAGAAGCGCCTGGAGGCCAAGATCAACAGCGATTCAGATTTGGCTCTTGTTCGCAACGGCATGCACGACGTGATTTACACGGCATCGACGTCCCTGGCGGCTCACTTTGGCACCCTGACGCCTCAGGTATACGGCAAGTCGGGCACGGGCGAGAAAAGCGGCGAGGACGAATACGCGTGGTTTTGCGCCTATGCACCGGCCGATGATCCCAAGTATGTCATCGCTACTGTCCTGGAGCAGGGCGGCGGTGGCTCAGATACCGCGATGCATGTCGTGCGCGACGTGCTCGGCGTGATTTATGACGAGCCCGATACCTCTTCGGCCTCGGGCGATTCTTCGGTTCGATAGGAGGTTGCGATGGATTTTTCTCCGGCGGATCTGTTCCGTTCAACCAAGACCGGCTCTCGCAGCAGCCTGGACCGCGTCAACAAGCAACTTTCGGCCTCGCGCGGTACGTTTCGCCAAAAGGTGCATATCGGTGTGCTGCTGGCTACCGTCGCGCTCGTTGCCTATGGCGCCATCATTATTTGGTCGGCGTCACAGTTTAAGGCCGACGCCTCATTCTCGCGCCACCTGCTGGGCATTGGCATTGGCGCGGTGCTTGCGGTGCTCGTCTGGCGTACCGATCTGCGCGGTATTTCCAATTTCTCGACGGCGTTGCTCGTCATCGACCTGATCGTGATCTTCTCGCCCAAGATTCCGGGTCTGTCCTATACGGGCGGTCTTGGCATGACGGGCTGGATCAAGATTCCCGGTATCGGCTTGACATTCCAGCCCGTTGAGCTTGCCAAGCTCATCACCATCTTCTTTATTGCCACGCTTGGCTCGCAGTATAACGGCCGCATCGATACCGTTCGCGACTACGTCAAGCTCTGCGGCATGCTGTCCATTCCGTTTTTGGCTGTCGTCGCCATGGGCGACTTGGGCTCGGGCCTGGTCGTGCTGGTCTCGGGCGCCATCGTCATCTGCATGAGCGGTGCACGCCGCGAATGGGTGCTGTCGACCCTGGCCCTGCTCGTGGGCCTGGTGGCCCTCGTCCTGGCGCTCGATTCGGTCTTTGATTCGTTGCTCGGCCACGATGTGCTCATCAAGCAGTATCAGATGAACCGCCTGACGGTCTTTATCGACCCCGATAATGCCGATTCGGACGATGCCTACAACCTGCAGCAGTCGCTTATCGCCGTTGGCTCGGGCGGCTTCTTTGGTAAGGGTTTAGGCCATGCGACGCAGTCGGCCGGCGGCTTTCTGCCTGAGTTCCACACCGACTTCGTCTTCGCCTTCCTGTCCGAGACCTTTGGCTTTTGCGGTTCCTTTTTGCTCCTGTGCCTCTACGTGCTGCTGATCTTTTCGACGATTCGCGTCGCCTTTAAGTGTGAGTCGCCGTTCTTGCGCCTATCGTGTGTGGGCATCGTTGGCATGTGGGCGTTCCAGACCTTCGAAAACATCGGCATGTGCATCGGCATGATGCCGATTACCGGTATTCCGCTACCGTTTATTAGCTTCGGTTCGTCTTCGATGATGATTCAGCTGCTGACGGTGGGTATCGTACAATCCATATGGCGGCATCGTTCGGGCGCCGCGTAACCGCTGGAGGGGTTTGCTATGAAAATTCCCGTAGATAAGCTGACCCGCGCTTTTAAGATGGGCGCGTCCGTTAAGAAGGATTCCGATACGCCGGTGCGCGTCTCGGTCTATCTGGATTCGTCCGCCTCGCGCTTTCTGGCCGAGACGGTGCGTGACGCCTTTGTGCCGCAGACGACCTCGGGCATTGTGCGCGTCGAGCGTCTGGGGGAGGAGCGAATTGCTCCAAAGACCGATACCGATGTGGTACTGGTGCTCTCGTGCGGTTCCGACCGCTTGGAGAGTGCCGTGCAGGAGCTCGTGATCGCCGGCGCGCCCGTGTGCGTGCTTGCCGAGTCAGCTGTGGAGGTGCCGTTTATCGAGGAGTCCACGCCCATGCTCGGCGTGGTGGCGGCAACCGATAAGACGTATCTGCTCGAGACGCTTGCCCGCTGGATTCTCGATCGCACCGAAAAGGAAACGGCTTTTGCGGCGAACTTTGCCTTCATGCGCATCGCGGCGGCCAATCGTATCATCACCTCGTGCGCGCTCACTAATATGGCGACCGGTGCGCTGGTGTTTTTGCCGGGCGCCGATTATCCCGTTATGGCGCTGGCGCAGGTGGGCATGCTCTTTGAGCTCGCTGCCGTCTTTGGACGCGGCATTAAGCCTGAGCGCGGCTACGAGGTCGCGGGCGTGCTTGTCGGCGGTCTTGTGATCCGCGCGGTCACCCGCGCGCTCGTCAAGCAGACGCCGCATATTGGGTTTGCCGTCAAGGCGCTCACTGCTGCCGCGGGCACCTATGGCATGGGCCGTGCGCTCGTTTCGCTCTACGAACGCGATGTCGACTACAGCCGTGCCAACGAGGTGGTTACTGCCACGTTCTCCCGCGTTCGCGATCTGGTGACCACGGTCGCGGGCGCTACCCGTCCTATGGCGTCCTATCAGGACGCATCAGATCTCGCTGCTTAGGGGTTTTCTGTTGCGCGTTGCATACCAAGACTGTTTTCATTTAATTGAGCCGCTGCTCGCCAAGGTCGAGAAACCGAGCCGCTATATCGATCACGAGTGGGGCACGCTTTCCAAGGCCGATGCCGATTACCGTTGTTGCCTGATCTATCCGGACGTATACGAGGTCGGTCTGCCCAACCAAGGTATCGCCATCCTCTACAACATTCTTAACCAGGCCGAGGGCATCTCCTGCGAGCGTGGCTATGTGCCGTGGCCCGATATGGGTGACGCTATGCGCGAGGCGGGCATTCCGCTGCTGTCGCTCGAGGGTGCAGCGCCGGTCGCTTCGTTTGATATCGTCGGCCTGCATGTGCCGCACGAGATGGCGGTGACGAACTTCCTCGAGGCACTCGATCTCGCTGGCATTCCGCTGTTAGCGGCCGACCGAGGCGAAGACGACCCCATCATCATCGCCGGCGGTCCCTCGGTGTACAACCCCGAGCCGTACGCGGCCTTCTTCGATGCCATCCTCATCGGCGAGGGCGAGGAATCGCTGCTCGAGACCTGCCAGCTGCATCGCCGCCTGCGCGACGAAGGAGTCCCGCGCGCGCAGATTGTTGAGCAGCTTGCATCCATTGCCGGCAACTACGTGCCGTCGCTCTATGAGGTTCGTCACGACGAGCCCTGCTCGCCGCATGGCTACACCGTGCCGCGTGAGGGCAAGGATGCGCCGACCGTGGTCTACAAGCGCGTCGTCGAGGATTTCGGCGCCACGAATCCGCTGTCGCAGTCGTGCGTGCCCTATGCGCAGCTGGTTCACGACCGCCTGTCTATCGAGATCCTGCGCGGCTGCGCCCGCGGCTGTCGTTTTTGCCAGGCCGGCATGACGTATCGCCCGGTGCGCGAGCGCTCGGCCGACCAGATCGTCTCGTCGGTGATTCAGGGTCTGGAAAAGACCGGCTATGACGAGGTGTCGCTGACCTCGCTCTCCACGACCGACCACTCCTGCATTCGCGACGTGCTCGGCAGGCTCAACCGCCGCCTGGAGGATACGGGTATTCGCGTGTCTATTCCGTCGCAGCGCCTGGATTCGTTTGGCGTGGATATGGCCGAGTCGGTCGCCGGCGAAAAGAAGGGCGGCCTGACGTTCGCGCCCGAGGCCGGCAGCCAGCGCATGCGCGACATCATTAACAAGAACGTGACCGAGGAGGACCTGGACCGTGCGGCCAAGGCGGCCTTCGAGGCCGGCTGGAACCGCATGAAGCTCTACTTTATGATGGGCCTTCCCGGCGAGCGCGACGAGGACATCGTGGCCATCGCCAATCTGGCCGATCACGTGCTGGAGCTCGGTCGTTCCGTGGTGCCCAAGGCTCGTCGCGGCTCGATCTCGGTGTCCATCTCGGTTTCGGTCTTTATCCCCAAGGCTGCCACGCCGTTCCAGTGGTGCCCGCAGCTCGACTACGACGACGTCAAGCGTCGCCAGAAGCTGCTCATCACGAGCGTTCGCAACCGTGCCGTCCGCGTGCATTACCACGATGCCGAGACCTCGCTCATCGAGGCCGCGCTGTCCCGCGCCGGTCGTGACATGACGCCCGTCATCATCGACGCTTGGCGCGCTGGCTCTCGCTTTGACGCCTGGGTAGAGCATTTCTCGCTCGATAACTGGAAGGAGGCTGCTGCCAAAAACGGCATCGACCTCAATGAGCTCGTGCACCTGCCCTACGAGTTGGACTGGCGTCTGCCGTGGGAGCATGTGAGCCCCGGCTGCACGCGTGGCTTCCTCGAGCGCGAGTACCGTCGCTCGCTCGAGGGTGTCACGACTCCCGACTGCACCCGCACGTCGTGCACCGGCTGCGGAATCTGCCCCACGCTCCACGCCAAGAATGTATTGGTGGGTGATCGCGCATGAGTGAGCGTCTGACCGACAACCCCATGCTCTTTAGACTTCGTGTTCGCTATGGCAAGCGCGATCGCCTTAAGTACCTGGGCCATCTCGAAGTAATCCATACCATTGAGCGCATCGTGCGCCGTGCGGGACTTCCCTATGCCGTCACGCAGGGCTTCTCTCCGCACATGCGCGTGGGCTTCTCTTCGGCGCTACCGGTGGGTACGTCGTCGACCTGCGAGTGGTATGACCTGTTTATGACCGAGTTCGTGGCGCTCGACGAGGCGTTTGGGCGCCTGGCTGCGGCGTCTCCGGCCGATCTGGCGCCCATCGAGGCGGCGTACATCGACGTGCGCACGCCGGCGTTGACGGCGCAACTCACGCGTCTGTCGTATCGCATCGACCTGCACTTGGATCCCGAGACGCCCGTAAGCGCCGACGAGGTGCGTCGTGCGATCGACACGCTGCGCGCGGACCATGGCATCGACTACGCGCGCGGCAAAAAGAGCAAGCGCTTGGATTTGGATCACACGCTCGTGGGCTATGAGCTCACGGCGGGGGAGCGCGCTGACCATTTGGTGCTCATGCTCGACACCCATGCCGACAACGAGGGCTCCATGCGTCCGGAAATTTTGCTTTCCGCTGCTGATGTTTTGTTGCAGGGCTTGACCCCGGGCGTGGATGCACCTATTGTTTCCACCGGTATGCAAGACCTCGTGACCATCTGCTCCTACGATGTCGAGCGTCAGAATCAAGCATGCGAGGACGACGAGGGCCGACTCGTCAGCCCCATACCTGTGCGAACTTGTGGATTTGCTCCACATACTCGTTGACGGGGGTATTTTCGCCTGCTACTATATTCGGCTGTTGCACTAACTGATGCATGAAGGGCAAGTAAACATGTACGCAATCGTTAACACGGGCGGCAAGCAGTACAAGGTCGCCACCGACGATGTCATCACCGTCGAGAAGATCGAGGGCAATGAGGGCGACAAGGTCACCCTGCCGGTTATCTTCCTCAACGATGGTAAGAAGATCGTCACCGATCCCGACAAGCTGGCCAAGGCCAAGGTTACCGCTCAGATCGTTGAGCAGTTCAAGGGCGAGAAGCAGCTGGTCTTCAAGTTCCACAAGCGTAAGCGCTATCGTCGTCTGAAGGGTCACCGTCAGCAGCTCACCAAGCTGAAGATCGTGAAGGTCCAGGCTACGTCCCGCGCCAAGAAGGCTGTCAAGGCAGAGGCCGAGGCTGTTGCCGAGGCTCCCGTCGCCGAGTAGATTACACTCGTAACGAAAGAGTAGGTATACACAATGGCACACAAAAAAGGACTCGGTTCCTCCCGTAATGGCCGTGACTCCCGCGGTCAGCGCCTTGGCACGAAGCGCTATGCCGGCCAGACGGTAACCACGGGCACGATTCTCGTCCGTCAGCACGGCACGCACATCCACCCGGGTGAGAACGTTGGCCGTGGCAAGGACGACACGCTGTTCGCGCTGGTCGACGGTACCGTTGAGTTCCACAAGGGTATCAAGCACAGGGTCAGCGTACGCCCGCTCGCGAACGCGTAATTCACCCTTCATAGAGCACATATGTGGGAGGCACTTGAGTTTTAGGATTCAAGGGTCTCCCTCTTTTTGTAGGAGGCGATTCTGTTGTCACAGTTCACCGATATCAGCCGCATTAACGTGTGCGGCGGCGACGGCGGAGCCGGATGCATGTCGTTTAGGCGCGAGGCATTTGTCCCCAAGGGCGGCCCCGATGGCGGCGACGGCGGTCGTGGCGGCAATGTCGTCATCCAGGCCGATGCTCAGCTGTCTTCGTTGATCGATTACCGCTTTAAGCATCACTTCCGCGCCGAACGCGGCACGCACGGGCAGGGTGCCCGTCGTAACGGCAAGAGCGGCGAGGACCTGATCCTGAAGGTTCCCATGGGCACCGTGGTGCGCGAGCTCGACCCCGAGACGCAGACCCCGATGTTCGAGATTGCTGACCTGGTGCACGATGGCGAGCGCGTTGTCGTGGCGCCCGGCGGTGCCGGTGGCCTGGGCAACACGCACTTTGTGACGTCGGTGCGCCGCGCGCCCGCGTTCGCTCAGCTGGGCGAACCGGCCGAGGAGCACTGGATTGAGCTTGAGATGAAGCTTATGGCCGATGCCGCACTCGTGGGCTTCCCCTCGGTGGGCAAGTCCTCGCTTATCGCGCGCATGAGTGCCGCCCGTCCCAAGATCGCCGACTATCCGTTTACAACGCTCGTGCCGAACCTCGGCATGGTGCGTGCCGGTGAGTATTCTTACGTCGTTGCCGACGTTCCTGGTTTGATCGAGGGCGCAAGCGAGGGCAAGGGCCTGGGCCATCAGTTCCTGCGCCACATTGAGCGCACGGCGCTCATCATGCATGTCGTTGACATGACGGGCGGGTTTGAGGATCGCGACCCGGTTGAGGATTACCGTATCATCAACCGTGAGCTCGAGCAGTATGGCGCCGAGCTTTCGGAGCGTCCGCAGATCGTCGTCGCCAACAAGTGCGATGCGCCGGGCACGGCCGACAAGATTGCCGACCTCAAGCGTGCGGCACTCGACGACGGCCATATGTTCTTTGCCGTGTCCGCCGTGACGGGTGCCGGTCTCAATACGCTGATGCTTGCCGTAGGCGAGCAGGTGGCTAAGCTTCGCGCCGAGCTGGCGGTCTCTGATGAGCCGGTCGATTTGCGCGACGAGGAGTGGGAGCGCCGCCGTCTGCAGCGCGAGAAGCGGTTCCGCATTGTCCAGGAAGAGCCCGGTGCCTTCCGCGTGGTCGGTCGTGCCATCGAGCGCATGGTCATCCAGACCGACTGGGAAAACGAGGAAGCCGTCATCTACCTGCAGCATAGGTTTGCGCGTATGGGTGTTGACGACGCGCTCGAGAAGGCCGGTTGCCGTGCGGGCGACGAGGTCCGCATTTGCCAGCGCGCCTTTGACTTTGAGGGCGCTGAGGACTTCTCGGAGTACGAGGAGCTCGAGGACGCTGGCGAGGACGTTGCCGTTGAGGCCATTGACGTGGCCGATGCTGCGGATGAGGGCGTCGATGCTATCGATGCGGCGGATGCCGCGGACGATGCCGAGACCTCGGAGGGCGAGTAAGCCATGTCGCTGCGCGGTGGAATCGGTTTGCCCGAGCTTCCCATAAAAGAGGGCAAGGAGTTTCGGCTTGGCATTATGGGCGGCACATTCGACCCGATTCATTACGGGCACCTGGTGACTGCCGAGCAGGCGCGCGAGTCGCTCGACTTGGACGCTGTGCTCTTTATGCCGGCGGGCTCTCCCGCCTTTAAGCTTGACAAGCCGGTTACGCCTGCCGAGGACCGTTATGCCATGACGGTCCTCGCCACCGCCGCGAACCCGGCCTTTTTGGCGAGTCGGTTCGAGATTGACCGTCCGGGTGTAACCTATACGGCCGATACGCTTCATGCCCTTCGCGATTTTTACCCGCCGCAGGTAAAGCTCTACTTTATTACGGGCGCCGATGCGATTATCGATATTGTGACCTGGCATGATGCCGAACGAATCGCTGAGCTTGCTACCTTTATTGCGGCGACGCGACCGGGCTTTGATATCGATACGGCGCGTGCCCGAATCAAAGAGTCGGGGCTGCCGTTCGACGTGCGCTATATTCAGATTCCGGCGCTGGCGATCAGCTCGACGAACATTCGTAAGCGAGTTGCCCGCGGCATGAGCGTGCGCTATCTTACGAGCGAGTCCGTGCTCGGCTACATTCGCAAGCGCAGGCTATATGCCGATTTGGGCCAAGAAGATTTTGAGTGATGGGGGCTACGTTGTCGGTAGAGGATCAGTTTGAGGGCGATGAGCGCGCGCTGCTCAAGCGCATTCAAGAGCTGCTCGATGTTCGCATGAAAGATAAGCGCAAGCGCTATGTGCATTCGCTGGGTGTTGCCGAGACCGCACTTCATCTGGCCGAGGTCTACGGCGTTGACCGCTTTGATGCGGCTGCCGCCGGCTTAATTCACGACTGGGACAAGGTTCTTTCCGATGACGAGCTCGTGGCCCGCGCGCTTCACTATGGCATCAAGGTTGCCGGCTCTCCTTCCGCCGCGACGCCGCTTTTGCATGGCCCTGTTGCCGCCTATGAGCTTCCGCAGCTTTTTCCCGAGCTGTCACCGGCCGTTTTCCAGGCTGTCGACCGTCACACCGTGGGTGCCTGCGACATGACGCCGCTCGATATGGTGGTCTTTGTGGCCGATGCCATCGAGCCCAACCGCCACGGCGACTATGCGCATGCGCTGCGCAAGATGGTGGGGGAGTCGACGCTTGACGAGTTGTTCTTCTCCTGTTTTGCGCAGGGTTTGGTCTATGTGATCCAGTCCGGGCGCTATCTTTATCCCACGGCTATTTCGATTTACAACCATTACGCCCAGCTACGCTAGCTCGGGTGCGTCTAGAAAGAGGTATTCCATGGCCGACGAGACCATGACCGACGAGCAGATTCTTGAAGGTGTGGAGCACAAGAGCTTCGCCGCCACGTCCGACCGTACCGCCGCCTCGCTGTCCGCGAGCGGTGTCGCCGCCGAGGATGTC
>UQNH01000031.1:0-21288 GCA_900542365.1 uncultured Collinsella sp.
CCCTTGAGGCAGCGCAGGGAGTCGACCCTCTTCCGCCACCTGGGCTTGCGGGCCTCGGCCTCGACGAGCCCCTCGAGCCTCGCCTTCTCCTCCGCCGCCCGCCTGACCGCGTCGACGTAGTAGGCGAGCGCGTCGTTGTCGGCCCCCTCCGCGAACCTAATCGACTCGATCCAGGACCAGTGCGCCCGGGTCCAGTTGCCCTTCCTGCGGCCGGTGGGCGTCCTCTCGTCGAAGACGAGCCCGTGCCTTAGCAGGAACTTGGAGAGCCGCTGCTTCGAGCGCGAGAGGTCGTCCCTCGCGTCCTCGAGCGCCCTGGTCAGGTCGCGGGCGGCCTCGCACTCGTCGTCGGGGACCCACACCTCGACCACGTTGCCGACCGACAGCATGCGGGCGAGGAACTCGGCGTCGTTGCGGTCGTTCTTCCTGCGCCTGTCCGCGCTGGGCTTGATCATCTTCGAGACGGCGCCGACCACGCAGTCGACCCCCAGGCCGGAGAGCCTCTTCTGCAGGTCGAAGCCCGTGACCCCGGACTCGTACACGCACCTGGCCCCGGGGTCCACGGAGCGGACCCACTCCGCGACGGCGCCGGCGTCGTAGCCGAAGGTCGCGCAGCGCACCTCCCCGGTCATGACGTCGAGGGAGACGGCCTTTATCGAGCGGGCGTGGACGTCGAGGCCGACGAAGGTGGTAGTATCGAGCATGGGAGCCCCTTCCATGAATGCGGCGTGGCCGCCGCGGCTGAATTAGACACTCACCATTGTCGGCCTAATCCGCGGTCTTTCATGCAGCAGGGGCTCTCAATGTTTTATGTCCTGCTCATATCGTCTCTGTCGGCAGCTGGGGACACTCCTTGTCTCTTCTATGACTAGGTGGGGAAGGCGTGCGACAATGGTGGGCGTTGTGTTGTCCGCGCTAAGGAGTTGCCATGTTGTTGTGTCCCGTTTGCCATGAGCCGTTGGTGGACGATGAGCGCGGTGCTGCATGCGCGGGCGGACATCGGTTTGACCGTGCGCGCGAGGGCTATCTGTATCTGCTGCGCTCGTCCAAGAGCGGCGACTCCATGGGCGATCCCAAGTCGCAGGCGCGCAGCCGTCGTGACTTTCTAAACCGCGGCTACTATGCGCCGTTGCGTGATGCGATGGTCGAGCTGGTGCGCGATCGGGTGTCTGGGCATGCGGCGTCTGCGGGCGGTCCCATGACCTTGCTCGATATCTGCTGTGGCGAGGGCTACTACACCAGCGCCATGGGTGCGGTGCCGGGCGTGGATGCTTACGGATTCGACTTGGGCAAAGAGATGGTGCGCCTGGCTGCCAAGCGCGGCGATGCGACCTACTTCGTGGCCAACATGAAGGACATCCCCGTGGCCGATGGCACCTTCGATATGGTGACCGAGCTCTTTGCCCCCTTTAACGAGCGCGAGTTTGCCCGCGTGCTGGCGCCCGAGGGCTCGCTCTACACCGTGGTGCCGGATGCTCGGCATCTGTTTGGGCTCAAGGA
Organism: uncultured Collinsella sp.; assembly: GCA_900542365.1. Classification (GTDB taxonomy): domain Bacteria; phylum Actinomycetota; class Coriobacteriia; order Coriobacteriales; family Coriobacteriaceae; genus Collinsella. Next base: position 1,498 of record UQNH01000031.1, read on the forward strand.
GGTGCTCTACGACACGCCATATCTCAACGATGAGAAGCTGCCGAAGACGACCGAGCTGGAGTTGGTGGGAACGCAACGGGTGTCTGCGAACATTACGCTCCAGATGCAGGCCGATATCGAGGCGGTGTTCCAGATGACGCCGTACTACTACCGCACGCGCCCTGCCGACAAAGAGCGCCTGGCAAACCTGGACACCCTTCAGACCGATATCGACTTCATCATTGCCGAGTACCGCCACTAACCTACCAAAAAGGGACAGGTTTATTTTGGCAGGTTTTATCTGGGCAAACGTAAAGGGCCGACCGCGTTGCTGCGCGATCGGCCCTTGTTGGTTGCTTGGATGTAGGGGGCAGTGGAAGGCGGGAGTCTACAGGCGGTCCTTGTTCTCGGCCTTAATGTCGTGTGCCTGCTGAATAAAGAACAGGTCGTACACCACGATGACAAAGGCGCCAAAGTTGATGGCGTCGCCGCCAAACGCGGGAAGCGTGAGCACGGCCTGCGCAATCGTGGCGATTGCGGCGACGATGCCGAGCTTAAACGCACCATCCACCTGCGAAGGCTTGTTGGCGCCCTTGATGCCCGCAACACCTGCGGCAAGATCGACAAGACCCTTGATGACAAGTACGGCCGCGGCGAGCATGGCGTTCGATCCGTAGGTGGACTCGAACTTGCCGGTCGCGATGCCGGCGATTCCAATGACGAGACTGGCGATGCCCAGAACAAAATAAATCAGGGCAAGGATTTTGAGAGTCTTGCGAGTGAAGCTCATGGCTGGTCCTTTCGATACGAGTACGCCAACCTGGCGCGCCCTATGTGCTGCACATATGGTGAAGCACATTGTAGTTCAACGCGGCGATGCATGCGCCTGAAAGCGTCTCTTGCCTGCACGGTTCAACCTTTCAAAAAGGAAAGCTGGACGTAAGTCAAATCGATGGCAGCGCATGCGCGGCGCTGCGATGATGAGGCCATGGTAAGAGCTGGACCGAAGGAGGAGCCATGATGTACGGAGTCAAGCAAGTGGATGAGCCGCGGTCGCTGGGAAGGCGCATGAGTGATTCTGTGATCGCTGCCGTGTGCACGGTATTGATGGCTGTGCTTTGCATTGGGATGCTGTGGACCATGTCGCATGTGGGACAATAACGGACGGTTGGGTGCCAACTGAGGTGGCGCTCACGTATTCGTTTTGTTTGCTAAGGAGTGTCCATGGGCGTCGTCGATCCCTTTTCTGTTGCTCGGGCTGCTGGGCTCGAGCTCGTGCGGACGTCCGAGGGCCTTACGCTCACCGACGGCACGATGGAGTTGCGTGCCGATTTTGGCCGCATGCTTCCACGGCTCAAGCAGGGTCGTCTGCAGCAAGAGCTACTGGTGAAGGCTGCGCGCACAAAAGGCATCGAGCAACCATGGGCGATTGATGCCACAGCAGGCTTTGGCGAGGATTCGCTGCTGCTGGCTGCCGCGGGTTTTGCGGTCGATTTGTATGAGCAGGATTGCGTGATCGCGGCGCTCCTCCAGGATGCCCTGGATCGCGCGGCAGATGATCCGGCGCTTGCGGCCGCCGTGGCGCGCATGCACTTACATGCGGGCGAGGACAGCATTGCCGGTCTTCGCCATACGGCCGAGCTGATCGAGCGGGGCGAGCTCGCGGCTCCCGACGTGGTGTATCTGGACCCCATGTTTCCCGAGCGCACCAAGAGCGCGGCGGTCAAAAAGAAGTTTCAGCTCTTGCACCATTTGGAGCAGCCGTGCGCCGATGAGGAAACGCTGGTCGAAGCTGCGCTTGCGGTGCGCCCACGCAAGGTCGTTATCAAGCGGCCGGTGAAGGGGCCGCTGCTTGCCGGCGTTAAGCCGAGCTATCAACTTGCGGGCAAGGCCGTTCGCTACGATGTTTTGGTGCCGCCGCGCCCGTAGCTTGTGCACGATGGCTGGCGCTTCGCCAGCACCGTGCCGATGCGGGGTCTATTTCCAAGGGTGCGACGTCAGGTGCCAGCCGCCGCAGTATTCGCATTTGTAGCAGGCCAAACCACGCCGTCCGCGGTTTTCGCAGTCGGCCATAACGGCCTCGGCTTCGGCGCGTGTATCGTAACGGTTTTTGCGCTCGCACGACTTATAGCGCCAAGCCTCGTCGCGCTCGGCGTCCAGGGCGTCGCGGCGCTCGTCCTCGCGCACAAACAGGTCGCTCATATCGCCGCCGGTGGCAGCGCCCAAAAACTCGCTTTTGGCTTTTGACCAGGCGGCTCGCTTTTTGCTCCCCATCTGCTTCGCGCTCCTCTCCAAACGTTGGTATCATTGCTCAATCAAAGTGATACCAATAAACGTGAGGTCGCCGCGTGATGATCAGAAAAACCCTCGATACCGACATTCCCGCCGTCATGGCTATCTATGACGCGGCCCGCGCCTTTATGTGCGCGCATGGCAACGCCACGCAGTGGCCCGAGGGCACGCCTTCGGCCGAGCAGCTGGCTGCCGATATTGCCGCTGGTGGCAGTTACGTGTGCGAAGTCGACGGCCGCGTGGCGGCGACGTTTGCCTTTTTACCGGGTCCGGACGAGTGCTATGACGTGATTGAGGACGGTCAATGGCGCAGCGACATTCCGTATGCCGTGCTGCATCGCGTGGCATCCGACGGCACCGTGCACGGTATCGCGGCGGCGATGTTTGCCTTTGCCAAGGAATGCGCCGACCATCTGCGTATTGACACGCACGAGGACAACTTGCCCATGCAGGGCGCCATCGCCAAGGCGGGGTTCGAGCGTGTCGGTATCGTCTATGTGTCCGACGGCACGGCGCGTGTCGCGTTTGATTGGCTGCGCGAGGCGTAGGAGCCAAGGCACGTATCATCACCCAGCTCAAATAAAAAATGGCCCCGAGTGGGGCCATTTTTGGTAAAACGCGTCGTTGTGGGACTCGCATTGTTACCGCCCCAGATGAATCCGGGCAGACAAAAAGGGGAGGTGCCGGCTTTCGCAAGGCGCGAACCTACGAAAATCGCCGCGCGGCAACGCGGGGCGATGAGCTCGGTCGGGGGATAGGGCCCGCTTCGCCCACCGGCCCGTAAATTGTATCATCCAGTGTGGAGCGTGAACGCCCGTTGCCGCGTGCGATGGGCTTGCAATAAGAGGAGAGCCATGTCGAAGCAAGCGGTCGTTGGAATCTTGGCGCATGTCGATGCCGGCAAGACCACGTTGGCCGAGGCCATGCTGTTCAACGCGGGCCGCATTCGCAAGCGTGGCCGCGTGGACGATGGCGATTCGCATCTGGACACTAACAAGATCGAGCGCGAGCGCGGCATCACGATTTTCTCGTCGCAGGCCGTGCTCGACCACGGCGATACCCACGTCATGCTCGTGGATGCTCCCGGCCATGTCGATTTTTCTGCCGAGGCGGAGCGCACACTGCGTGCCCTGGACTACGCGATTCTGGTGGTGGGCGCCAACGATGGCGTGCAGGGGCACACCGAAACCCTGTGGCGCCTGCTTGCACGCTATGACATCCCGACGTTCATCTTCATCAACAAGATCGATTTGGAGAATCCCGGCCGCGATGTTTTGCTGGCACAACTCGGGCAGCGTCTTTCCGAGGGCTGCCTGGATGCCAACGAGCTGCTGGCGGGCGGCGCCGTTCAGGAGGACGCTGCTGCGTTGGACGAAGCGGCGCTCGAGGAGTTTCTTGAAGCGGGTGAGCTTTCTGTCGCAACGCTGTCGCGCATGGTTGCCGAGCGCAAGCTCTTTCCCTGCTTTGCCGGCTCGGCGCTCAAGGACCAAGGCGTTGACGAGCTACTGGATGGTATATGCGCGCTGATGCGTGAGCAGGCGTGGCTCCCGGAGTTTGCCGCGCGCGTCTATCGTGTCAGCCGCGGGGATCGTGGCGAGCGCTTGGCTTGGGTTAAAGTGACCGGCGGCACGCTGCGCGCAAAACAGATGATCAGCGGGCATTCCAGTGCCGAGGCGTGGGAACAGAAGGTCGATCAGGTACGCATCTATAACGGCGAGAAGTATGAGCTTGCCCAAGAAGTTGCTGCTGGCGGTATTTGCGCCGTGACGGGTCTTGCGCACGTTCGCCCAGGGGACGCCCTGGGCACGGAGCCCGCGGGCGATGCGCCCGTCATCGCTCCGGTCCTCACCTATACGGTGCTGCCGGGCGAACACGACGTTCATGCGGTGTTTAAAGCGCTGAGTGAGTTGGCGGACGAAGATCCCATGCTCGGCGTAAGCTGGAATACGCATCTTGAGCAGATCCATTTGCAGTTGATGGGCGCCGTGCAACTCGAGGTCGTGCAGCGGGTGTTGGCCGATCGCTTTGGCCTTTCGGTTGCGTTTGAGCCCGGCGGCATTCTCTATAAGGAGACTATTTCGCGGCCGGTCGAGGGCGTGGGCCACTTTGAGCCGCTGCGCCACTATGCCGAGGTGCATCTGCGCCTGGAGCCGTTGCCGGCGGGTTCGGGTGTGCAGTTTGGCACCCTGACCTCGACCGACGAGCTCGATCTTAACTGGCAGCGTTTGGCACTCACCAACGCTATGGAGCGCGACCACCTGGGCGTGCTGACGGGCTCGCCCATCACCGATGTGCGCATTACGCTCACGGGCGGCCGCGCGCATGCCAAACACACCGAGGGCGGCGATTTTCGCCAGGCCACGTATCGCGCGATTCGCCAGGGTTTGATGCAGGCGCGCGAGGTCGGCGCAGACGTGTTGCTGGAGCCGTGGTACCACTTTGAGCTCGAGGTGCCGGGGGAGTGCGTGGGCCGGGCGTTGTCAGATGCCACACGCATGGGTGCCGAGTACGAGCCGCCGACGATGGCGGGAGACCGAGCGAAGCTTGTGGGTCGCGTACCGGCATCCGAGGTGCAGGATTACGCGCTGGAGGTGGCTGCCTACACGAGCGGGCGCGGTCATCTGTACCTGGAGTTCGCCGGTTATGCGGCTTGCCATGATGGCGAGCGCGTAATCGAGGCTGCCGCCTACGAGCCCGAGGCCGATCTGCCCAACACGCCCGACTCGGTCTTTTGCTCTCATGGCGCCGGCTACACGGTCAAATGGTATGACGTGCCCGCCGCAGCGCACGTAAAGATCGATCCCGCCACCTTCCGTCCCTGGCGAGCAGCAGACGCCGAGTTTTTCGGCCACATGTGACAAAGGGACAGCCCCTTTGTCACATGCTATTGGTATAACTCAGTATATGTTGGTATAACTGTTACCAGGGTTTGCCAATCCGAGGAGGCCGATATGAATCCAAATCCCTTTAAGCCCACAGCTGGTAAGCGGCCTCCGATACTCATCGGTCGCGAGTCGGTCATCGAAGATTTTGAGGAAGGGCTCGACAACGGCGCCGGAGCGCCGGGCAGGCTCATGCTCATTACGGGAAACCGCGGCTGTGGCAAAACGGTTCTCCTGCGGGAGCTGCAACGTCTAGCCAGCGAGCGCGGATGGGCGGTTGTCTCCGATTCCGCTTCGCTTGGTTTGTGCGACCGCTTGGCCGACGCGCTTCGCTCGAATAAACCCGTTGTGACGTCAATGGAGTTTGGGCCGTCGTTTGGCCGGATGTCGGTCGAGGCGGCGCGGGCAAAAGGCGAGACATTGCGAGGGCTGGTCAACGAGCGTCTCAAGAAGCTCGGTCCGGGCAAGGGCGTCTTGTTTGCGATTGACGAGGCACAATCGGTGTCTATCGAGGAACTGGCGGCTCTTGCCGTCCTCTATCAGCAGGTGCTCGGAGACCAGGATGCCACGGGCTTGCCCGATAGCGACCAGCGCGGTCTTGCGCTGGCGTTCGCCGGCTTGCCCAGTATGGTTGACGATCTGCTCGAAGAGCCGAGCGTGACGTTTTTGCGGCGTGCCCAGCAGCGTACGTTGGGGGCAATATCTTTGCCCAAAGTGCGCGATTCGTATTTCCAGACGGTCAAAGACGCTGGTCTTTACGTTGACGCGGAGACGGCGGACCTTGCGGCGCGCAAGAGCATGGGGCATCCCTATATGGTTCAGCTGGTGGGCTATTACATGTGGCGGTCTGCTGTCCGGCGTGGCTCGCAGGTCATCGAAAGGCGCGATGTCGAGAATGGCCATGCGGATGCCGTCTCCGAGTTCTACGAAGCGGTTGACGCACCTCTGTATTACGGTCTGCGCAGCCCTCAGCGCCTCTTTATCGAGGCTATGGCGGTTGACGAGGACAAGCCGACGCGCACGGCGGATATCATTGAGCGCTGCGACCGTACCCAGAGCTGGGCGAGTAAATATCGCGCAAGCCTGATTCGCGAGCGCGTCATCGAGGCCGCCGGATACGGCCTTGTGCGGTTTACCGTGCCCATGCTGGGCGAGTATATCCGCGACCGCGTTTTATGGCATGAGTAGGGTGATAAAGGTGACGGAACAGAAGATGAGCCCGCAGGCTATCGAGGTGCGCGGTGCACGTGTTCACAATCTCAAGGACATCGATATCGATATTCCGCTGGGGAGGCTCGTGGGCATTGCCGGCGTGTCGGGCTCGGGCAAGAGCTCGCTGGCGCTGGGAGTTCTTTATGCCGAGGGCTCGCGCCGTTACCTGGAGGCGCTCAGCACCTATACTCGACGTCGCCTGACGCAGGCCGAGCACGCCCAGGTGGACGAGGTATTGCACGTACCGGCGGCACTCGCGTTGCATCAGCGTCCCAGTGTGCCAGGCGTGCGCTCGACCTTTGGTACCATGACCGAGCTCAACAACAGTCTGCGTTTGCTCTTTAGCCGCTGTGCCCATCACGTGTGCCCACATTGCGGGGCGCGTGTGGAGCCGAGCCTTAACGTGGCTGCGGGCCTGTCGCTCACGTGCCCCGCATGCGGCCGCGAGTTCTACGCGCCGAGTGCCGAGGACCTTGCCTTTAACAGCGGCGGTGCGTGCCCTACCTGCGGCGGCACCGGTGTCATGCGCGAGGTGGACGAAGCGAGCCTGGTGCCCGACGAGTCAAAGACCATCAACGAAGGCGCGGTGCTTCCCTGGGGTACGCTCATGTGGGATCTGATGAAGCAGGTAGCCGGCGAGATGGGCGTGCGCACCGACGTGCCGTTTAACCAGCTCACGCCTCAAGAGCGCGATATCGTGTTTCATGGTCCGGCGGTTAAGAAACACATTCTCTACGTTCCCAAAAACGGCGAGGGCGCCACGCCGCTCGACTTTACCTATTACAACGCCGTCTATACCGTTGAGAATGCGCTCGCCAAGGTTAAGGACGATAAGGGACTTAAGCGCGTAGCTCGCTTTTTGCGCGAGGGCCCGTGCCGCGATTGCGGCGGCACGCGTCTCTCCGAGGCTGCGCGCCAGCCCCAGGTGCGTGGTATCAATCTGGCACAGGCGGCGGCCATGACGCTGGGCGAGGCGATTGAGTGGGTGCGCGAGGTGCCTTCATCCTTGCCGACCGAGATGCGGCCCATGGCGACGGACATCTGCGATTCGTTTTTGAGCACGGCGCGTCGCCTGGTCGACCTGGGGCTCGATTACCTTTCGCTCGACCGCGCCGGTGCCACGCTATCCACAGGTGAGCGCCAGCGCGTGCAACTTGCCCGCGTGGTGCGCAACCGATCGACGGGTGTGCTCTATGTGCTGGACGAGCCCTCGATCGGTTTGCATCCTGCCAATGTCGACGGTCTGGTAGGCGTGATGCGCGATCTGGTGGATGACGGCAACACTGTGGTTGTTGTTGACCACGATACGCGCGTTCTAGCGGAAGCTGACTATCTGGTCGAGATGGGCCCCGTTGCCGGAGCAGGCGGTGGTAATGTGATTGCTGCAGGTACGGTGGACGAGGTCGAACAATCGCAGGGCAGCCGCATCGCCCCGTTCTTGCGCTCGGACCCCAAGCGTCTGCGCCCGCAGGTGGCTGACGACGAACTGTTCGACCTAGGCCATATCCGCATGGCGACCGATGCCATCCATACCGTCAAACCACTCGAAGTCGATATCCCGCGCGGCCGCCTTGTCGCGGTGACGGGTGTTTCGGGTTCGGGCAAGACGACACTGGTGCTCGAGACGCTCATCCCGGCACTCAAGGCGCAGGCAGCCGGCGAGCGCCTGCCCAGGCACGTGCGTTGGATCGATGCCGAGGGTATCGCGCGCGCCAACCTGATTGACGCCACGCCCATCGGTGCCAACGTGCGCTCGACGGTGGCGACCTATGCCGACATCCATGACGAGCTGCGCCGCGCCTTTGCCCGTACGCCCGAGGCCAAGGAGGCAGGGTATAAGGCGGGCGCCTTTAGCTACAACACTGGCACCTTGCGCTGTCCTACGTGCGATGGCACGGGTTCGATATCGCTTGACGTGCAGTTTTTGCCCGATGTCGAGATCGTCTGCCCTGCATGCCGCGGCTCGCGTTATGCCGACGCAGCCTCGTATATCCATCGCGAGGGCAAGGACGGCAGCCTACTTACATTGCCGCAGCTCATGGATATGAGTGTGGACGAGGCCATTGACGCCACGTTGGGACTCAAGAAAGTCCAGGCGCGCTTGCAGACCTTGCACGACCTGGGTTTGGGCTACTTGACACTGGGCGAGCCCACGCCGGCGCTCTCGGGCGGCGAGGCGCAGCGACTTAAGCTTGCGAGCGAGATGGGCCGCGTGCAGGACGATGCCGTATTCGTATTTGACGAGCCCACAATCGGACTACATCCGCTCGATGTTCAGGTGTTGCTGAGTGTGTTTGACGGCCTCGTCGCCAAGGGCGCCACGGTTGTCGTGATCGAACACGACCTCGACCTTATCCGTAACGCCGATTATGTGATCGACATGGGCCCGGGCGGTGGCGATGCCGGCGGGCAAATCGTCTGCGCCGGCACACCGGGCGACATCGTGGCCTGCCCCGCAAGCATCACCGGCCGCTACCTATAACCGAATGTGACAAAGGGACAGTCCCTTTGTCACATGCCGGGGAAGCCTGTCTGGCGGAGGGCCTCGTAGAGGACGATGGCGGCGCTGTTGGAGAGGTTGAGGGCGCTGATGCGGTAGTCGTCCGGGTCTACAAAGTTGCCGCAGATATCCTGCCGAAGGATGGCCTCGTGGCTGTCCTCGGTATGCCCTAGCGATTCCTCGTGGGCTTCCCATGTCTCGGCGTTGTCAAGCGAATCGCAATCGCGCAGCATCGGGATGCGCTCGCAGCGCTCGGACTCCGCGGCAAGCAGTGGCTCGGGGATGCCTGAGCTCTCGCTGCCAAAGACCAAGTAGTCGCCGTCGCGGTAGGTGCTTTGCGCATAGGTGCGGCGTGCCTTTTTGGTCAGCAGATGCAGGCGCTCGTCGGCGGGGGAGAGGCCGTTGCGCGCAAGGAAATCCTCCCAGCCGGCATAGGTCGTCACGTCCAAGTTTTGCCAGTAGCCCAGGCCGGCGCGACGCACCGTCTTGTCGTCGAGCGAAAAGCCCAGCGGCTCTACCAGGTGCAAATGGGCACCGGTGACCACGCAGGTGCGGCCGATATTACCCGTATTGGCCGGAATCTCGGGTGCATACAGCACGATATTGAACATGAATCTCCTTGGCATAGAACGAAAAACCACCACGAAGGGCACCTTCGTGGTGGTTTGGTGGTTACGTGGGCGGAAAATGCCCGCTTCGATAACCTAGGCGCGGTGCCAGTCGGTCAGGCAGGCATCGAGCGCGGCGATGAGCGCGTCCTTGTCCATGTGACGGCCGATGATGCACAGGCTCGTCATGCGGTCGCCCGTCTCGTCGTCCCAAATCTGCATGATCTCGGGGTTCTCGTCGATAATCTTCTGCTTCTCGCCCTCGGGCGCGGAATCGACAAACAGACCGTTCTCCATCAGGCGCATCTGGTGGCCGGCCTGCTCAAACATGTAGCACATGTCCGGATTGCCGGTCTGCCACAGCGGACCCTTGACGCGGATGACCTCGTCGGGCCACTCCTGCTCAACAAAATCGGTGAACTTCTGCAGGTCAAACGGCTTGCGGCGCGAGTACACAAAGGTCTCGATGTCGTACTCGAGCACCTCGGGGTCGTCGTGCTCCTCGGGATGCTCCATGGCCTCGATCCAAGCGGCGGAGTTGTAGGCGCGCATAAAGTCGAAGCGGTCGGTATCGAGCAGCTCCTCCATGGGGACCTCGCCGTTTTGAGCCTCGACAATCACAGCGTCCTTCTGCAGGCTGCGCACGATGGCCTTGAGCTCGGCGATCTGCTCAGGGCTCACGGTATCGGTCTTGTTGAGGATCAGCGTGGAGCAAAACTCGATCTGCTGGATGAGCAGGCTTTCGATGTCGTCCTCGTCGATATCCTCGGCCAGGAGGTCGCGACCGCCGTTGAACTCGTCGTACATGCGGGCGCAGTCGACCACGGCCACGATGTTGTCGAGCGCGAGCTTGGGCTCGCCGCCCACCTTGGCCTCGTCGCAGAAGCTCGAGATGGTGTAGGCGATGGGGATGGGCTCGCAAATACCCGAGGCCTCGATGATGATGTAGTCGAACTTGCCCGAATCGGCGATGTCCTGCAGCTGGTTGGCCAGGTCGTCCGAAAGCGTGCAGCAGATGCAGCCGTTGGTGAGCGGGATAAGGTCGTCGGTCTCGGAAAGGCCGCCGTCAGCGATGAGGCTGGCGTCGACGTTGATCTCGCCGATATCGTTGACGATCACGGCGGCGCGGATGCCGCCGTCGTTTGCGAGGATGTGGTTGAGCAACGTGGTCTTGCCGGCACCGAGGTATCCGGTAAGCATGATGATCTTCACGGGTTTGTTGGGCATGTGCCCTCCTTTGTTAGACATGGCTTACAGTTGAATCTTATGCCAAACGCCTGCTCTTATACCCACGCGCCGACAAATAACACAGGCTACTCCCAGGCTCCCCATACGTCGGGACAATAGCCGACGGTGGCCTTCTTGCCGTTGCGCACGATGGGCTCGGCCAGAACCTGCTGATTCTCGAGCAGCTTATCAAAACGCTGGCTGGGGGTGAGGTGCTGGATGAGTGCGAGCGTCTCCTCGTCCTTGGCTTTGGGGTTGAGCAGCTTGTCGATGCCGCCAACCGCCTGCATCACGCTCGTGAGCTCGCCCTTGCTCATCTCCTTTTCCTTAAGGTCGATAAACTGCACCTTAATGCGGCGCTCCTTAAAATAACGCTGGGCCTTCTTGGTATCGAAGGACTTTTTGGTACCGAAGATCTGCACGTTCATTGTTTGGTTCCGCCGTTCTACCTGATGAAGTTGGTCCTAGCGCGATCGGCCTGGGGAGCTTCGATGCCGGCGGCCTTTCCCGCCTCGATGCAACGCAGTAGCCAGGCCATGTTTTTGCCGATGTTTCGCATGGTGGCAAGGCCTTCGGCGTCTTGGGCGGCCTCGCCCGGCATGGCACCGAAGACGTTGTTCCAGTAGGTGGATGCTACCACGGGCATCTGGTTGATGGTGAAGTACTTGTTGAGCACGTCGAAGGTGGTCGACGTGCCGCCGCGACGGGCAACGGCGACAGCGGCGCCCGGCTTGTGCGCAAAGGCCTTGCTGCCAGCATAGAATGCACGGTCGAGGGCAGAGAGGATGCGTCCGCTGGGATGCGCGTAGTAGACGGGCGAACCAAAGACAAAGCCGTCTGCCTGCTCGGCAGCGGCAATCAGCTCGTTGACTACATCGTCGTCAAAGGTACAGCGGCAATCGAGCTTGCCGCACTGGCCGCAACCGATGCAATCGCGAATGGGCTTAGCGCCTAGCTGAAACACCTCGGTATCGATACCCTCGGCGTTGAGCTGCTCGGCGACCTCGGCGAGTGCGCGGGCGGTGTTGCCGTTTGCCTTGGGGCTGCCATTGACCAAAAGAACCTTCATCACTAACTCCCTCTGCTGTCGGTGACTTCTGCGGAGGATTATCGCACGAGCGGGCAGATGGCGTGGGGCACGATTCCAGCCCCGAGGGCCCACGGCAGGCACGCTCACCAGGTACGAGCGGGATACGGTCCAGAGGATGTTGGAGTGCGGGGCCTCGTGCGAGCAGATTGTAAGGGGTCTGGGCAGGTCGCATTCGATGGCGAACTCTGAGGTCTTAGAAGGCGGGCTGCTGTGCGGCTATGGTTTATACTAAGGCGGTTGCTATCGAGTAATTCATACTTGGTTTGATTCGATTGTGAATGCGTAACTAGGATGGAAAGCAAAGGAAACTTTATGGAAACAGAGGATGCTGTTTGCTTGATGACTTCGATTGCCTTGATTGTCCTTTCAATCCAATACCGAAGAGGAAGATGGCTCTGCTCAATTGCTGGATATGATGTCACAAAAAGGGAGAGCGAGATTGATATACGCCCTTACGCAAAGCTGATTTCTTCTGTGACGTTATGGATGGGGCTGCTGTTTTTCTTGTGGGCGGTAGAGGGCTGGGTACGTGATTGGAATACCAGCGTTTTTGAAGTTTTGGTTCTACTTCTGTTCAGCTTGGCTTCTTTGTCGTTCGTGCGGCTCGTTAGGTTTGTGTTTATGAGGCGATAGCCAGCGGAAGTGGCTGGACGACAAAATGGACCAATGCAGCCAATTGTCAATAGAATTTGATAGGCTTGGCTTAACAGATTTGCTCGAGGGCATATCCGTGGCGGGGGATAGGTTCTATCTTGTTGAGCACTTATTTGCATCAGGCAAAGTAAACCAAGAGTATCGAAACGGTGCCCCCGGGCCCCGGGAGGGACTGCGGGGACGTTCGGCTAACTGCGGGTACGACCTATTTGCCCAATGTGTTCGGTTGAGATCGGAAATTAACCATCATGCGCCCCATAACGCTAGTCCAGCTTGGTGCCCGGTACCTGCGGCGCCTCTTTAATCAGCGCATTGAGTTCGTTCAAAATGGAAACGGGCTGTCGGTCGACGGCGTCCAGATGAAGCGTCGCCACGCGAAGGGGCGGCTGATATTCAAATGAGCCAAGGAGCACGGGCGATCCCAAGAACCGTTCGATTTCGTCTGCAACCGCGTCGGTCTCTTCGGGATCAAGCTCGTCAAAGAGCGCCACGAACATCGGTCCGGTCGAGCGGAACAGACGACCCTTGCCGCGCGAGCAATCCATGAGGCAGGCGGCGCTTTCTGCCAAAACGCGGTCGCCTGCATCAAAGCCAAAGCGGGCATTGACCTGTGCGATTTCGTCGATTTTAATGGCGATCAAGCCCGCGTTTCGTGCCACGCGACGCATCTCGCCAATGGCGTTGACCAGGGCGTGGATATCGCCCAGACCGGTCACGGAATCGGTCGTATCTGCCAAGCTTCGGTTGGTGACAATGCCCACATACATGTTGGGCTCGGTATCGGTGCCGTCCAGGCGGTAACCCGTGCAGTCGCAAAGCGCGTATTTTCCGGCGGTATTCATGACGCGATACTGCATGCAGTGGAAGTGCCACGTGCCGTTTACCACCATATCGAGCTCGGCACGTACGTTGTCGCGGTCCTCGGGGTGAACACGGGCAAGCCATATATCGAGCGAGTTGTAGGGATGCTGGGAAGGTAGGTCAAAATCGCGCACGGCATTAACCGACCATTGCGATTCGCCGGTGTCGAGGTTAATGATGAACGGATAGCGTGTCTCGGAGCTCATGGAGATCGCTTGGAACACTCGGTCGTTGCAGGGGGGGGGTTGTTCGGTGACCGGGCGTTGCGGCGCATCGCCTTCTTCCGGTTGTTGCACACGGTACATGAGCTTGTAGCGATACATTTTGCGGTCGGCGTCCTTTGTCATCTGGCGACGCGTATCGCCTGCAAGCGGGTCGACGCGCGAGCAGCCAAAACTAAAGCTGGCGATCATGGGCGCCTTGCCGTCCGATGTTGCCTCGATAAGATTGGCACGCGTCCGCTCCAGGCGCTGCTCGAGCTCGGCTTCGTCTGTCGTGGGGGATATAAGTACAAATTCGTCTCCACCGATACGGAACAGCAGCTCATCGTGCTCCATGGTCTCGGTGAGTGCGCGGCAGATGCTCAGAATGTAGCGATTGCCCTCGGCGTGGCCAAACTTATCGTTGCAATGCTTGAGGCGATCGATGTCAATATAGGCACAGGTGAAGGGGGTGCCTTTGCGCCAGAGCTGATCGACATGGCGGTCGAGCCCGCCACGGTTGCCAAGATTGGTGAGCGAGTCGATATAGGCGCCGTGCTCAAGCAGCTCGCGTTCTTGTTGCAGGATGGCGAGCGTTTTCTGCAGTTGCTCACCAATGGCACGCAACTCCGGGGGCAGCGCGGCAACATCGAGCTCGGTGGTTGAGGCCCCGTTCGCAAGTCGCTGAAGATGAGCGATGATTGATTGCTCGCCCAGGCGATACGACTCGTTCATGATGGATGACCTCCTTGGATGGAACAATGGTTTGTATCTTACTCCCAATTCGGTTTAGATTGGGGTATTAGTTAGCTCATGGGAACAAACGCTCCCTCGACGGTGGCGTTTGCGCACGAGCGTATTAGTTGCTGTCGCCACCGTCGAGCAGTGCCTCAAAATCCTCCGCCTGCATGGGACGGTAGTAGAGGAAGCCCTGAGCGTAGCGGGCGCCCATTTGGCGTAGCATGTTTGCCTGCTCATTTGTCTCGATGCCTTCGACCACAACGGGCAGATGGAGCGACTGCGCCATCTCGAGCATTGATGAAATGATTTGCACGCTGCGGCCTTGATCGCCGTCGACGGGCACAAACGTGCGGTCGAGCTTGATGACGTCGACGTTGACGTTCTTGAGCATCGCGAGCGTGGACTGGCCGGTGCCAAAATCGTCCATGTAGGTCGAGAAGCCGCGGTTGTGCAGGTCGGCCGTCAGCTTATCCACAGCTTCGGACTCTCCCGTATAAGCCGTCTCGGTGATCTCGATGCGCATGAGCTCGGGCGGCAGATTGTATTGGTCGGCGAGCGCTCCCATATGTTCGGCAACGTCGCAGGCAAGGATATCCACGCGCGACACGTTGAGCGAGATCGGAACCACGCGAAGCCCTCGATCGATGCGCCCGCGCAGCCACGAGGCAACGCCCTGCCAAACGTATTTGTCGAGCGTCACCACAAAACCACTTTCCTCGAGAGCGGGGATAAAGGTGACGGGTGAAATGAGGGAGCCATCCTTGTCAATCCAGCGCGTGAGCGCCTCGGCGCCAATAATCTCGCCGGTTTCCATGTCGACCTGGGGCTGCAAGTAGTAGGTGATGCGGCCGTTTGAGAGCGCGTACTGGAATTCGGTCAGCGTGCGGTGGAACGAGACTTCGCGCTCATACTCCTCGGGGCGGAAAATGGCAATGCGCTCCTTAAAGTCGTTTTTTGCGCGTCGATTGGTAAACATGGCCTTGGCCTGTGCATCGATGGTGATTTCCTCGTTGGAGTCGATAGGGCAAACGCCCATGGACGGCCAGAAGCCTACGCCGTCATCGTGCTTGGCCACGGTCTCGCGAATGCGACTATAGATTTGATGGACGGTGTCGTGCTCAAAGGGGATGAGTATGCAAAAGTCGTCTTGGCCCCAGTACCCTGCGACGCCCATGTCGGCATTCTCGATGTCTTTGAGGACTGTACCTACGTCGGCGAGCACGCGGTCGCCCTCGGCCTGTCCGTGCCATTCGTTGAACAGTCGCATGTGCCCCATGTCGACGGTGGCGATACACCAAGCGCCGTCGCGCCTTGTCTGGAGAAATGCGTTGGCGCGCCGCATAAACTCGCTGGGTCGACAGAGGCCCGTGAGCATATCGATGCGCTCGGCGATGGCGCTTTTGCGCTCTATCTCGGGTATGGGGAGGCTGTCGTTGGGGACAAGTCCGCCGGCCGTGCGAAGGCGACGGTCGAGTTCGCCTAAAACGGCGGTCGCTTGATTGGTTAGGCGCTCGTAAAAGGCCGGAACGACGAGGCAGACGGGGGTAATGGTATCGCCCGCGATTCGAACGGGAGCGAAAACGGCCTCTTTTAGATGACGGACCAGTTGCTCGAATGCCTCGTGGTCCAAATCGTTGCTGAGCACGACAAACTGGACGCTTCGTGAGCGGTAGACGCGACTCCTGCCACGGGTGATCGACAACATGCGGCCTGCGTATTCGGCGAGCATGTTGTCGACAGCCTCGGCTCCGTAAAGCTCGTTGAGCTTTGTCGTGCCGCGAACGCGCACCGCTATAAGCCCCGTCTCGCAACAGTCGCGACGGCAGGCATCGATAGCGTTGAGCAACATGCGCTGCGTTCCAAGGCCCGTGGCGGCGTCGACGGTCTCGGCAAGCGAGTGGTTGACGAGCTCGCCAACATAGAGCGAGGGGACATTTCCGTCGCCGTCGATACGAAACCCGCGAGCACGGCAGAGAACGTAGTCGCCGGCGGCGTTGCGTACGCGGTATTGCATGACGCGACGGTGCTTGGAGCCGTTATAGATCTGGTCGATATCGTCGCTATAGGCCTCGAGGTCATCGGGATGGACGCGCGTTTTCCAGTAATCGTGGCAATTGTCTATATGCTCCGAAGGAAGGCCAAGGTCGCGCATAGCGCCTTGTGACCAAAGGGTGCGATGTTTGTCCAGGTTCTCGATAAAGAAATAGCGGCCTTCGTTGAGCATCGAAAGGGCGTCGAAAATGCGATCGCTTACTTCGAAATCGTCGGCGTGGACTTGCGTGATATTGCGTCGATCAAGGTGCACGGCATGGCGCAGCTTGTAGTCGTACATGCGATGGTCGGCATCGAGCGTCATGCGATTGGAGGCTTCGCCCAGGGCGGGGTCGGCGTGTGACACTCCGTAGCTAAACGAGTGAGGCATCTCGGAATCGTTATTTTTGAGCAGGACCTCTCGACAGTGCTCCAGACGTTCGGCAAGGTCATCCTCGGTCGCGATTGCGGACAGGATGGCAAACTCGTCGCCTCCCAGGCGAAATGCCGCCTCGTCCACCTTCATATACAGCTTGAGATAGAGGCTCACCTGCAAGATATAGCGGTTGCCCTCGTCGTGTCCAAAGATGTCGTTGCAGTGCTTAAGGTTATCGATGTCGATAAACGCCATGGTTACGGGCAATTCCTGCTCCCAGATTTCCTCGAGGGAACGGGTAAAGCCGCCGCGGTTGCCAAGACCGGTGAGCTCGTCGGTAAAGGCAGTCCTGATCAGATCGTCCTGACGCTCGAGAAGGTCACGGATGGTCTTTTCGAGCGTCTCGGTGTAATTGCTGGCGATATCCATGCTGTAAGCGGCTTCCTGAGGTCGGGGTGTATTGCGTCGGGCGAGCTCGTTGTACACACGCGTTGCTGCTCAACGCTTTGCGTGTATCCAGGCCCCCGCCTTGCTGCGTCGCTGGTTTAATATGTCGGTCCGTGTTCGCTGCTGATAACTATTGAGTAGTATAAACAACAATAGAGGATTGTATATGGGTGCCCCTGCCGCGGGCGGCTATTATTCGCCAATCGGTAGCGTGACGATGCGATGCTCGATGGAAATGCGACTGAGTCGGTATATGTTGACGGGTATACTTGTTCCGGTTTAAAACGCAGGAACGGAGATGGTTGCATGGCACAGCCAGATACGACGCGCACGGTGGGGCTTGCGCTCGAGGGAGGCGGCTACCGTGGTATGTATACGGCGGGCGTGCTCGACGTATGGATGGAGCATGGCTTAACCTGCGACCATATGGTGGGCGTCTCGGCGGGCGCGGCGTTTGGCTACAACTTTAAATCGCGCCAGATCGGCCGCGCCATTCGCTACAACAAGGCCTATTGCGCCGACAAGCGCTATGCGAGCGTGACGAGCTGGTTGCGAACCGGCGATATGTTCAATGCCGAGTTTGCCTATCATGAGGTGCCTATCGAGCGCGATCCCATCGACTTGGAGGCGTATCGCGCCTGCCCCATGCGATTTACGTGCGTATGTACCGATCTTAAGACGGGTGAGGCCGTCTACCACGACCTGCCCTATGGCGACGAGCGGGATATCGAGTGGATCCGCGCCTCGTCGGCGATTCCTGTGGCGACGCGTCCTGTTGCCATTGAAGGTCGCAAGTACCTGGATGGCGGTGTTGCCGATTCCATCCCCAGCGCTTGGCTGTTTGAGCAAGGCTATGACCGCAACGTGGTGGTGCTGACGCAGCCGGCGGGCTTTGTAAAGCAGCCCAATAGCGTGATGCCCATGCTGCGTCGCGTGTATCGTCACTATCCGGAGTTTGTTGCGGCGCTTGAGCATCGACATGAGGTCTACAACGCCACGCTCGATGACCTGGCGCGTCGCGAGGCCGCTGGCGAGATCTTTGTGGTGCGGCCGAGCGAATCGGTGAAGGTGCCGTCGCTGTGCCGCGAGCCCGATGAGCTCGAGCGCATCTATCAGATCGGCCGTCGCGATGCGGAGGCGACGCTGCCGGCGCTGGAAGCGTATCTGGCGGGGTAAGGGTCGCATGCGGAAAGTTCATCCTGGAATATGCGTTCAGACTGGGATGCAGTTTCCCACTGGCTCTCTATACGGAAAGCGCATCCCAGAATGGACGTCCAAACTGGGATGCGCTTTCCGCTCTTGAAGATATGAGGCTGCGGAGCAGCTGCTCGGCATAGGTCTATGCTTGCTGCCAGGTATCGACGAGCTCCTCGGCTGCGGCGTAGGGGTCGTCGGCGCTGCAGACGGCGCTCACCACAAAGAAGCCGTCGACGCCGGTGGACTTGAGTTGCGGCAGATCGGCCGTCTTGACGCCGCCGCCCACCACAATGGGGACGGGGCTTGCCGCATGGAGGGCGGCCAGGTCCTCAAAGCTCTTGGTGATGATGGAGCCATCGGCTGCGCGTCCGCAGTCGCGCTTGGTCTCGGTCTCGTGGAGCGGGCCGATGCCCAGGTAGTCGACTAGGCTCATGTCGGCGGTCTTGACGTACTCGAGCATCTCTTCGCAGCGGGCCGAAAGGCCCACGATGGCATCGGGGCCCAAAAGTTTGCGGCAGACCTCGACGGGGATGTCGCTCTGGCCCACGTGCACGCCGTCGACAGCGATGCCCTGCTCGCGTGCGGCGAGCACGCAGTCAAGGCGGTCGTCGATCAGCAGCGCGACCTGCCCGGTTTTGCCGGCCTGAGCGATAGCCTTTGCGGCGTCGCCCGTCAGCGCGATGATCTCGCGGGCGCTTGCCACCTTGGAGCGCACTTGGATGCAGGTAAAGCCGGCATCGAGCGCCTGGGCCACTACATCGCCCACGGGACGTCCCAGCGTGTTTTCGGGGCCGAGTACCAGATAGGCCGAGATATCAAGGTTGTCGCGGATGCTCATCGTGCTTCCTCCTGCTTTTTGATCTGTGCTTCCATGCGCTCGAGTTTGCCGGTCATGGTGTCGGTAAATCCGGGTCGAATATCGGCTTTGAGCACGACTTCGGTGCGGATGCCCTTGCTCGCCAACACAAAGGTCGCGTCGCGCACGACCTGCATGACCTCGTCCCAGTCGCCCTCGATCTCGGTGAACATCGAGGTGGTGCGGTTGGGAAGGCCGCTCTCGCGAATGACGCGCACGACTTCAGCGACCTCGGCGGACAGTTCATCGCCGGTGCCGCACGGGGCGATGGCTACAGCGACGAGCGTGTTCATGCCGGTATTGGTTGCGGGTTCGGACATGGCTTATGCCTCCTCGAGCTCGAGCTGGTTGTCGGCAATGTCCTGGGCGGTTGCGCGGTAGAGCTCGTCGATAAAGGCGACCTTAAAGCTTGCCGGGGCATCGGCAACGGCGGCGGCACGCGTACCGGCAACGTTGTAGACGGCGGTGCCGCAGATGGCTGCCGTAAACGGATCGGCGGCGCAGGCATACACGGCCAGCACGCCGCCCTGCGAGCAGCCGCAACCGGTGATCTTGGACATAAGCGGGCTGCCGCCGTGGGACTTGGCCACGGTTGTGCCGTCGGTAATCAGGTCGACTTCGCCCGAGACCACAACGGC
>UQNH01000032.1:0-20235 GCA_900542365.1 uncultured Collinsella sp.
AAGTCCTCGGCAATCAAGACATGCGCAATGCCCAGCAGCAAGGCCAGGTCGCAGCCCGGGCGCACGCGCAGCCAGCGGTCGGCAAGCGCGGCCGAGCCGCTGCGCCGGGGGTCAACCACGATGATCTTCGCCCCGCGCCGGCGTGCATCGTTGAGCGCATCAACGGCCCCCATCGTCGACGAATCGACGATAGAACGCCCCAAATACATGATGCAATCGGTATGCGCCAAGTCGGAGGTGGGGCTGTAGCCCAGGGTATGCTCCCAACCGGTAAGTCGGCTTACCTCGCAGGCACCGTCGGCACCGTACACATTGGGCGAGCCCAGCGCATGCATAAAGCGATAGGCCCAGTAGCGGTCGAACGAGGGCACGCCGAGCGTCATGCCCAGCGCACGCGGACCACACTCGTCAATAATCCCCCCAAGGCGCGCCGCAATCTGCGCGAACGCCTCGTCCCACGAAATCGCATCGAACCCCGAGCCATCAGCTCGCCGACGCATGGGGTGCACAATGCGGTCGCGCTCGTCAAACGGCATTGCCAGGCGATGCCGTCCGCGGGCGCACAGGGCACGCGCAGCGCACGGGTGCCCCGGCACCGGCAACTCGGCCAACACGCAGCCGTCCTCAACGCGTGCCGCAAAGGCGCAATCGGCATAGCATCCCCCGCATGTGGTCACCACGGCGCGACCGTCACGCTCCACAGCAGATGCCATCTCGTTTACCCCTTTCATCAGCCAAACACAACAAGCCAACAGCCCGGCACCGGGCCCCAGGCCAAAAAAGCCTCCCGCACGGCAACGCCCCGCGGGAGGCCCAACGTCAAACAGACGGTAGCTTACGCCTCGGGCTTCTTGGCGTAGATAAACCAGTAGCCGAGCGCGATCAGAACCGCGCCGCCCACAATGTTACCCAGCGTGGCGGCGGACAGGTTAAACGCAATGCCCGCGACGTTGAGCGCATCGGCGCCGGCGACGTCGGCGCCATAGCCGCACGCGTGCATCACGGCACCCATGGGCAAAAAGTACATATTGGCAACGCAGTGCTCAAAACCGCAGGCCACAAAGGCAGCGATCGGCAGCAGAATGCCCACAACCTTATCGACCACGGTCTTGCCGGCGGTACCAATCCACACGGCCAGGCACACAAAGATGTTGCACAGGATGCCACGGAAGAAGATCGTCACCCAGTCGATCGTCACCTTGCCGGCAGCGACGCTCACCATGGAATTGGCGACCGCCTCGCCGTTGAGCTTGTAAATGCCGGCCATGTACACCAAAAAGACGATGAACAGAGCGCCGACAAAATTGCCGACCCACACGACGACCCAGGCCTTGAGCATCTGAGCCAGGGTGATCTTTTTGCTCTTGAGCGCGCAGACCATAAGAGAATTGCCGGTGAACAGCTCGGCGCCGCACACCAGCACCAGCACCAGGCCCAGGCAAAAGCACAGACCGCCCACGACGCGCTGAGCGCCCCAGCCGAGCGTGCTATCGCTCAAGAACACCGTAAAGAACAGGCCGCCGAAGGCGATGAACGCGCCGGCGAACATTGCCAACAGAAAGGCCTTTGCGACCGGCAGGTTGGCCTTGGTCACGCCGGCGGCCTCGGTCTTGGCCTCGATCGCAGCGGGCGCCAGGCAATCGGGAGCGGGGTACTCCACCTTGGAATCTGCCATGTCAATCACTTCTTTCCTAATCAGCAGAGACAAGCGCTCCTATTGCTCTTGCCCCAAGCGGACAAAGTGGGAAAAGTCGTTGGCGGCCACGGCGTCGTACACGGCGTCGACGGCGTCAAAGACTTCCGGGGACATGGGGTTGTAGAACTCCGTGTCGCCCGGCTGAATCCCGACGAAGACGATATCATCGCACGATTGCTCGATTTCCTCGATCAGAATCGACAAAGGAAGCGAATGCGTGGTGAACATCGACTTGCGGGCCACATCGCGCTTGTCGAGCAAACGGATGGACCCGACGGGCAGCGCCATGTCGGCAGCATCGACCAAGACCAGACGCGGCGGACGCTCGCGCTTGACCTCGATGATGTCGTCCTCGGGTGTCTGACCGCCATCGATGGTGTACCAGCCGGCAAGCGGCGCGTCCTCCATCTTTTTGGAGAGCACGGGGCCGGCGGCATCGTCGGCACGCAGTAAGCTTCCCGCCGTGAGCACGATACCCGCAAACGGGGCTCCGTTCACACGTCCATCCACAACGCGACCCATTACTGCAACCTCCCCGTCAGATACACGCCCGACACATCGCGCACGCGCTCAACCAGATCACGGAACTTCATCAAAAACGCGACCTGCTGGGCATGCAGGCCAAAGTCGTCGTCGAACACCGAGATGCCGGCCTTGGCCGACCCGCGAAAACCGCGCTCGTCGAGCAACGCATCGCAGGCCTCGAGCAGCGACGGCACCGCCGCCTTGTCGAGCTGGCACTCACCAAAGGAGCGGATGGCCTCAAACTTGGTTTTGGCCTCCCCCTCCGGCAGCGCGTCGACGAGCGAATAGAAGACGTTCACCGGCACCGACAGGCGCGGCTCAAAGCAGTCGAGCACGCCGGTGTGGTGGCCCACGGCGAGCGTGTAGTACAGCACGTCGCAGGCCTCCTGGGGAACGTCTTCTTCGGTCTCCACAAACTTACGCGTGAGCTCGTAAAAGACCACCTGGTCGGGCGCATGGCCCAGGCAGGGGTCGACGACGCCCTCGGCGGCCTCGTCGCTTGCGCGCGAGGCATCGCCAAAGGAGCCGCCGAGCATGCCGGGGCCCGCAAAGTAACCAGAGCGGTCCGTGAGTTCCATCTAGCGACCTCCGGCCAGCACCAGATCCTGCAGCGCCGAGTACACCTCGACGCGGCGCGGATCGTCCTGCTTGTCGATGAGCAGCGCCATGGCACCGCGGATATCGCCCTTGGGCGCACCCTCGAGCGTATCCATAAACTCGTTGGCCAGGTCGCGGCCGTAACGGTAACCGCTCATGGCGCGAGCCTCGCGCTCAATGGCAACACGCAGCTTGTACGGCACGCCGGGGTGCAGGATATCGGCCTGCTCGCCGGCGGCCTCCACCGTGGTCTCGGCATGGAGCTTTTGGTCCAGCAGACCGAGCGCCATGGCAAAGCCGTAGATGGTCTGCGCGGGGCTGGGCGGGCAGCCGGGGATGTAGACATCGACCGGCAGGATCTTGTCCGTGCCGCCCCAGACGCAGTAGTTGTCGTAGAAGATGCCGCCGGTGCAGCCGCACGCGCCATAGGACACCACGATCTTGGGATCGGGTGCGGCCTCAAAGGCGCGCAGCGCCGGCATGCGCATGGCACGCGTCACGGCGCCTGTGTACAGCAGCACATCGGCGTGACGGGGCGAGGGCACGACCTTGATGCCAAAGCGCTCGACGTCGAAGACGGGTGTGATGGAACCGAAGATCTCGATCTCGCAGCCGTTGCAGCCGCCGCAGTCAACACGGTAGACGTACACCGAGCGCTTGATCTTCTTAAGAAGGGTCGCCTTGGCCTTCTCGATGCTCTCGTCGAGCTCGATCTTGGTCGGGCGGTACTGAAGCCGCTCGGGCAAAAGCGTGGGTTCGGCCATGGTTACTCCTCCTTCGTATCAAAATCCATGATGATGCCCTCGACCGGCGCAGGACCGGCGGGAATCTCGGGCGCATCGGGGTTGAGCTCGCGGTCGATATACTCCGGGTTCACGCCGTGGCCGCCCAGATACTCCATGCCGGGGCCCTGGGGCTCACCGGACGCAAGCGTCTCGTTGGCAGCCATGCCGGCAGCGTTGCCGGTCTTTACGGCCGAGGCGGCGCGTAGGGCGTCGAGCTCGCGCTTGCACTCCTGACACATACCGACAGTACGAGCGGCCTGGATAGCCTCCATGCCGCCGACCTTTTGCAGCAGGCGCTTGGCGTAGTCGATCTCCTTGTGCGGGGCAAACGGCTTGCCGCAACGCGAGCAGTGCTCGAGCGTATAGACGCTCTTGCTGGTGAGGTCGTCCTTGCTCATGACGGCCAGCTCAAACTCCTCGGTAAGCTTGATGGCCTCCATGGGGCAGGCTTCCTCACAGCGGCCGCAGAAGATGCAGCGACCGTAGTCGATCGACCAGGTGATGGTATCGGCCGCAAGGTCGGTGTCCATGCGAATGGCATCGGCCGGGCACGCCACGCCGCAGGCACCGCAGGCGATGCAGAGCTCCGCGTTGTGCTCGGGCTTGCCGCGCATGTCCTTGTTGGTGGGGAACGGCGCAAACGGGTACTTGACCGTCGCGTCGCCGGCCTTGGCGTTAACCTTCCAAAGCTTCAGCATATTAGAGCGCCTCCTCATCGAGCGGAGCGGCCATGGTGCCCTCGCCCGCAAGCGGCGACTTGTCGCGCCAGACGTTCTCGAACTGCTCCTTGTCGAGCACGTGGTCGCGCTTGGCGGCGACATCGGTCACCGTCACGCGATCGGTGCAGGAGTAGCACGGGTCGAGCGAACCGACGATCAGCGCCGCGTCGCCCACGGTGTTGCCGCGGAACATGTAGCGCAGGACCGGCCAGTTGCTGTACGTGGCGGCCTTGGCGCGCCAGCGGTAGCACTTCTGGTTGTTGCCGAGCATCGCCCAGTGCACGTCCTCGCCGCGCGGCGCCTCGGTGGCGCCGATGGCGTACTTGTGCGGGGCGTACTCCCAATCCGTGGTGAGGATGGGGCCCGACGGGCAGTTCTCGAGCATGGTCTCGATCATGTCGATCGAATCGTAGACCTCCTGGATGCGGACGGCGGTACGGCCGAAGGCATCGCAGGTGTCGGCCGTGGCGGCGTGCATCTTTTGGACGTCCGGATCGGCGTAGCCGTCGAAGGGATGATCAAAACGCACGTCGCGGGCATAGCCCGAGCCACGCATGAGCGGGCCGACCGGCGAGAAGTCGCGTGCGATCTTGCGGTCCAAGATGCCAATGCCACTCGTACGCTCAATAAAGTTGGGCGTGGAGAGCAAGACGTCGACGAGCTCCTGAACCTCGGAGCGCAGCTGGTGAATGGTCGTGAGCGTGGAAAGCTTCTGCTCGGCCAAAATGTCGCGACGCACGCCGCCGATCACGTTGAGGCCATAGGTCTTGCGGTGACCGGAGAGCTTCTCGGCCAGGTCCATGGACTTCTCGCGGACGCGGAAGAACTGCTGGAAGCCGGAGTCGAAGCCCGTGTAGTGCGACGCCAAGCCAATGTTGAGCAGATGCGAGTGCAGGCGCTCGACCTCGAGCATGATGGCGCGGATGTACTGGGCGCGCGGCGGAACATGAATGCCCTGGGCACGCTCGACGGCCTCGGCATAGGCCACCGAGTGGGCGCAGCCGCAGATGCCGCAGATACGGTCGGCGAGGAACGTCACAGCGTCATAGTTCAGGCGCGTCTCGGCGACCTTCTCCATGCCGCGGTGTACGTAGAACAGACGGTAGTCGGCGTCGACGATCGTCTCACCCTCTACGAACAGGCGGAAGTGGCCGGGCTCGTCGGAGGTAATGTGCAACGGGCCCATGGGGACAAGCGTCGTCTCCTTGCCCTTGGTATCGGCCAAGAACTCGTAGTTTTCCATGTCGCTCGCGGGAGCGGGACGGAAACGGTAGTCCATGGAGTCCTTGCGCAGCGGGTACAGGCCGTTGGGCCAGTCATCGGGCAGCACCAGGCGACGACGGTCGGGCAGACCCTCGGGGATCAGGCCGAACATATCGCGCAGCTCGCGCTCGCCCCACACGCAGGCGGGGACGAACGGCGTCACGGACGGGAACGTCATCTTGGCGGGATCGACCTCGGTGCGCACGGTCACCCAGCCGGGGTCCTCCCCCTCCATGGAGATGACGTAGTACACGGTGTAGCGGCCGCACAGGCTGCGCTCGTCGTTTCCGACGATCACGGGAATCCAGCCGTAGCGCTCGTAGTACAGGTAGTGGACGGCCTCGGGCAGCTTGTCCTGCTTGACGGTAATCGTCAGCTGGTCCTCGCACTGCCACTCGACCTTCTCGATGCAGCCCGGAACGGCGCGGCGCAGGGCCTCGACATGGCTCTCGCAGCGGCGGGCATACAACTTGTTCTCAGTTTCAATCATTCGTTACTCCACCTCGCTCTGAGCGGTCTCGGTACCGAACACAGCGCGGTACATCGGCGTCGCGTGAAGTTCCTCGGTGCTCTGCTCGAGCACGATGCCGGTCGCGGTCTCCACACCGTGCACGAGGGGCAGCGGGGTGGCGATGCCAAACCACAAGATCATGACAGCCAGGATGATTTCGGGGATAAGCATGAGCGCCGGGGCCTCATGCTTGCCCATGCCCTGGGGCGCATGGCCGAATACCGACTTGAGTGCGATGCGGGTGAGCGCAGAGATGGCCACGGTAAGACCGAGGGCGACCACGACGACCAGCCACATGGGACCGGCGGTAACACCGGCGACAAAAGTCAGGAACTCGGAGATAAACATGCCAAAGGGCGGAAAGGCGGCAAGACCGAGCAGCGCCAGGATGGCGAGCGCGGCGGTTGCGGGGGCAACCTCGACGACGCCCTGGATCTTGGCCAGGCTACGCGTGCCAAAGGCGTGCTGGATGTTGCCGGACACGCAGAAGGCAAGCGTCTTGGTAAAGCCGTGGAACACGCAGTGCAACAGGGCCGCGGCGATACCCAGCGGACCACCGATACCCAGGCACAGGGCGATAACGCCCACGTTCTCCACAGACGAGTACGCAAAGCGGCGCTTGAGGTCGTCCTGGCGAAACATCGAAAGCGCCGCCACCAAAATGGACAGCGTGCCGACGATCAGCAGCAAAAGTTGCGGATACTCGGCGCCTACGGCCTGGATGGTAAAGCCGTAGAAGCGCATGATCACAAGCATGGCGCACTTAAGCAGCACGCCCGAGAGCAGGGCCGAGACAGGGCTCGGGGCCTGGGAGTGGGCATCAGGCAGCCAAGTGTGCATGGGGAACAGGCCAGCCTTGGTGCCAAAGCCGATCACGATAAACGCAAAGGCGAGGCGCATGAGCGTCGGGTCGAACTGGTCGGCATGCGGCAGCACGCACGACAGGAATGCGGCCTCGTGGGCGTTGGGAATCACGTCGGCGGCGTTGGCGTAGATCAGCAGCGTACCGAACAGGCCAAAGGCCACGCCGGCGGTGCAGACCATCGCATACTTCCAAGAAGCCTCGAGGGCCGTCTTGTTCTTGTAGATACCCACGAGGAACACGGTGGAAAGCGTGGTTGCCTCCACGGCGGCCCACGTGAGGATCATGTTGTTGGACAGGCACGCGAGCAGCATGGTGAACACGAACAGGCTAAACAGCGCAAAATACTGCTTGGCGCGCTCGGCAGGCATGGAGCCCTCCTCGATATCGGCCTTTACATAGGGCAGCGAGAACAGCCCCGTAAGAAAACCGATAAAGCCAATGAGCAGCACAAAGATGGCGCCCAGCGAATCGAGGTGGAACCACAGGCCAAGAGCGCTCGCGGCGTCGCCGCTCATAAGGACGTCACCGGCCGTCATAATCGACAGCACCAGGACGGCTGCGACGGAGACCAGGTTGAGACCGGCAAACACGTTATAGGACGTGTTCTTGGGCAAAAACGCCATGACCAGCGAGAACACCAAAGGAGTCGCGAGCAGGGCGAGAATCATCGTTTCCATGGACTACCCCCTCAGCTCGGACAGGTCGCGCGCATCGAGCGAGTGGGAGTCGTCCCAAATGCGACGCACGACGATGGACATGATGATGACGGCAAAGATGGCGTCGGTGGCGATACCGATCTCGATGATCTCGGGAGCGGTGGGGGCCAAAAGCGCGAGCGTCACGTGGCTGCCGTTTTCCATAAGGCAGTATCCAAAGATCTG
The DNA here is from genome assembly GCA_900542365.1 of uncultured Collinsella sp. GTDB lineage: Bacteria > Actinomycetota > Coriobacteriia > Coriobacteriales > Coriobacteriaceae > Collinsella. The sequence continues at coordinate 7,843 of UQNH01000032.1, forward strand.
CTTCATGATGTTGCGCTGCGAGATGATGCAGGTGAGGCCCACAAAGAAGTGAGCGAAGCTAATGGCGAGCGCAGGAGTTGCGACCTCGGCCGTGGGCAGGCTGATCTGCGTCACAACGGCAAAGCAAATCGCGACCTCGACGGCGATGATGCAAATGGCCCACGCGGGCTTAAGGCCGGCCTTGAGCGATGCGTCGCTCGGCTCGCCCATCTTCTTATATGCGCGGTTAAGGATATAAGGGACCAGAACGACCTTGGTGATGAAGGCAGATCCCGCCCACATAAGCAGCTCCTGCGCACCGGTAGTGGCACCGAGCGTAGCGAGCAGTCCCACGAGCACCAACGACTGCACCGCATACCAGCGGATGGCATGTTTGATGTTCTTGGAGACGACCACCATGGTGGACGTGACGATCAGAAGGCCGCCAAGGATGTTGACGATCGAATAACCCATGTCGTTCTACCTCCTAACCGATCCAGCTGGCCGAAAGCGGGCCGCTGACGATGACCATGATGATGAGCACGATGAACACGAACGCCATCGCGCGGGGAAGCGGGGCTCCCGCAGCGACCTCTTCGCTCGGCTCGCCGGGCAGGCAATAGCCCATCCACTTGAGGAACCAGGCGAAGGTGGCGACGGTCTCGGCGACCATGATGCACACGAGCACCAGGATCGCGACGTTGCCGGCACCCACAGAAAAGCCGCCGGCGATGATCTGGAACTTCGAGAAGAACGTGTTCATGGGCGGCACGCCGGCAATGGCGAGCGCGGCGACACCAAAGCCCACGCCCGAGATCGGGTACTTCTTTACGATGCCGCGAAGCTTGGGCAGCATACGCGTTCCGAGCGTAAAGGAGAACGAACCGGCGATCAGGAAGAACAGCGTCTTGGCGAAGGCGTGGTTAAAGATGTGGCACACGGCGCCATCAAAGGCCAGCTGGCTGCCAAAGACCGAAAGGCCCAGACCAAAGAACACATAGGAGAGCTGGGCGATCGTGGAGAAGGCCAGCAGACGCTTCATGTCCTTTTGCGGCAGGTACATAAGGAAACCAAAGAGCATGGTGACCATGGCGTCGATAATGGCGACCCAGCCCACGATCTCGGGAATCTCGCCGGCAGAGACGAGCGCACGCGCGAACACGCACACGCCGACCTTAACCATCGAGGCGCCATGCAGGTAGGCCGAAACAGGCGTCGGCGCCTCCATGGCCGAAGGCAGCCACATGTACATGGGAACCTGTGCGGACTTGGCCCAGGCCGCAAACAGCACGAGCAAAAGGACGATAGCCTTGAGCTTGGCGTCGAGGCCGGCAATCGCGGTAATCGCGAAGGTGCCGGTGTGGGCAAACACAATGGCGGCACCCAGATACAGGCCGAGCGCACCGATATGCGTGATGATCAGGGCCTTCATGCCGGCCTTCTTGGCCGTAGGCGTCATGTAGTAGCTAATGAGGCCCCAAGAGCACGCACCCGTGATCTCAAAGAACACGAGCTGGCCCAAAAGGGTCGCGCTGTACACGAGGCCGGCCATGGCGCCGATGAAGGTCGCGAGGTACGCGTAGAAGCGACGACGCGGCGCATCGGGATGCTCACGGTTATTCTCACTCATATAGGGAATCGAATAGATCACGACAAGCAGGCCGATACCCACAAAGGCGGGCGCGAGCAGCGTGCTCATGCGATCGAAGGTGAATCCCATGACGAGGGTCTGCCCAAACGAGATCAGGGGGACCTGCGTGTCGGGCATGCCGGCGCCGGCGAAATTCGCGGCGAGGGCGATGGTGCAGGCCGTCGAGACGGCGGCACCCAAAACGCTGAACCACTTGGCGTACGGACGGGGGAACAGGGCGACGAGCACCGAGGCCACCATCGGGGCCGCGATAGCGACCAAGCCGAGAAGGGACAGACTGACTGCAAATGACATTGTTTCTCCCTTCTCCTACACGCCGACGACCACGAAGACAAACGCCAGAACGGCGATGCCCACGACAGCCCAGGTCTGATTGCCGAGCACCTTAAAACGCGAGCGCGAGCAAGAGTTCTCGATCACGCCGCACACGACAAAGTCGATCAGGCACTTCACCAGGAAGATGACCGCGCCCAGAACGGCGGCGGCACCCACGGTCGCGGGCTCGCCCCAGGGGACGAAGATCGCGCAGAACCAAGCGACGACCAGGACCTGCTTCATGGACATGGCGAGCTTGGCCATCGCAAGCGACGGGCCGGAAAGCTCGGCGAGCGGGCCTTCCTGAAGCTCTTGCTCGGCCTCGGCCTGATCAAACGGCAGCTTGCCGAGCTCCATGTAGCAGGCGATCGCAAAGGCGATGCCGGCGAGGATAACAGCGACCGGAGCGTCGATGGCGCCTGTCATGATGTGCTGACCCATGGTGGCGATGTCGGTGGAACCGCACACCAGGGCGGCGGCAAAAAGCGCCAGCAGCATGGACGGCTCGATGAGTACGCTCATGAGCAGCTCGCGAACGCCGCCGATACCGGCGTAGGCGTTGGACGAGTCCACGCCGCAGAGGGCGAAGAAGAAGCGGGCGAGCGCAAGGCTGTACATGATGGTGATGGCGTCACCAAAGACCGGGATGGGGCTTTGTGCCGTAAAGAGCGGCAGGCCCATCGCGAGCATAAAGGCGACGGCGAAGAACAGCGGCGGCATAATGCGCAGCGCAAAGCTCGCGTCCTCGCTCTGGGACTCGGGGCGCGCAAAGAGCTTGGCCAGGTCGCGGTAGTCCTGCATGATGCTGGGGCCGCGACGGTTGTGCATCTTGGCGCGGATCACGCGGCCGAGACCGGAGAAGAACGGCGCGACGGCCATAACGACCACGCCCTGCAGAACGGCAAGTACGATGTTGTTCATGCTCTCCCCTCCTTAACCCATTTGCACGGCGAGCACGAGGAACACCACGAGTGCCGCGACGATGTAGCAGATATAGATGCTGTAGTTGCCGCCCTCGAGCTTAGTCGCGAGGTCGGCAAGCTTCTCGACACCCTTATGCGGGGCATCGACGAGAACCTTGTCGGGTACGGGCTCCACAGCCTCGGCCACACCGGTGAGCTTCTGGAAGAAGTGCGCGATGGACCAGCAGACGGCCGTGCAGCGGTCACGCAGCGTGTAGAGCGGCTGCATAAACCAGGACACCTCGGAGGCAAAGGTCGTGGCCACGACGGGCATATGCTCGTTGGGAGCATAGCCGCATGCCCACGGCTGAGACTTCTGCACCTTACCGACGGTCTTGAGCTTGCGATAGCCGCAGGCAAGGCCGACAAGCACCACGAGCGCAATGGCGATCGCGGGCGTGGAGGTGGCAGCGCCGGAGTACTGGTTCATGAGCTCCATGCCCTCGGCGGCAAACACGCCACCGTATGGATGCAGCACGGACGCGGCGACATCGACCAGCACGGGCGCGATCACAGGAGCGCCAATGCCCAGCACGACGCAGATGGCCGCGAGCAGGCCCTGCGCAAACACCATGGGAGCGGGAACCTCCTTGGCATTGGCCGCGGCCTCGGAGCGGGGCGCGGAAGCAAAGGAGACGCCATAGGCCTTGACGAAGCACGTGACGGCCAGAGCGCCGGTAATGGCAAGCGCGACGGCAGCGAACACGGCCACGATCATGACGGCTTTGTCGCCCTGCATGGCGGCATTAAACAGCGACTGGTAGGTAAACCACTCGGAAACAAAGCCGTTGAAAGGCGGGATGGCCGAGATGGCAAGCGCGCCAACGAGGAAGCAGATGGCCGTTGCCGGCATACGACGGAACAGGCCGCCCATCTTCTCCATATTGCGCGTACCCGTGGAGTACAGCAGCGAACCGGCGCCCAAGAACAGCTCGCCCTTAAACATCGCGTGGTTAAACGTGTGGTAGAGGGCGGCCATCAGAGCCAGGACGGCGATGCCGACCGAGTTGAGCGCCATGGCGGCCATGGAGGCGCCGACGCCGAGCAGAATGATGCCGATGTTCTCGACGGAGTGATAGGCCAGCAGGCGCTTGATGTCATGCTCCTGCAGGGCGAAGGCCACGCCGAGGACCGACGAGATCGCACCGAAGACCATGACCATAAGGCCCCACCATACCTGAACGCCCGAGGCGGAGAGCAGGTCGAGACCAACCTTGAGGATACCGAAGATACCGATCTTGATCATGCCGCCGGACATGAGGGCCGACACGTTGGACGGCGCCTCGGGATGTGCCTTGGGCAGCCAGCCGTGCAGCGGGATGATACCGGCCTTGGCGCCAAAGCCAAAGAAGGCGAGCACGAAACACACGGATGCGACCGCGGGGCTAAACTGCGTAGCGCGGAAATCCGCAAAGGCAAACGAGCCACCGGCGAAGTTGGTCATGGTGAGGAAGCTCGCCATGATGAGCACAAAGCCCACGTGCGCAATCACAAAGTAGAGCCAACCGCCATGGATGGAGTTCTCGTTCTCCTCGATCACGACCAGGAAGTACGAGGTAAGCGACATGAGCTCAAAGGCGACCAGGAACCAAAACACGTTGTCGGCGGTGATGACGAGCATCATGGACGCCACGAAGGTGTTAAAGAAGAAGCCAGCGCGGCCCTTTTTGCCAGGGTACTCATCAAAGTAGTTGAGACCGTAGATCGAACCGGCAAACGCAAGCACCGAGATGAGCGCCACGAACAGGCCGGACAGCTGATTGAGCAGCAGCTGGAAATGGGCAAACGGGAAAAACACGATGGTGTCGACCGACGTGACATCGCCCAGCACGGCCTGGATACCGGCCACAAACGAAAGCACCGCGGCGACGGCGCCGATAAGGCAGCCGGCGGTCTTGGCGGCGTTATCGGCCTTGATCAGCAGAACCGAGGCGAGCGCACCGACGCACGAGACGGCAAGTGATGCGATAAACAGCGTCATGCTATCCATTGTTTACGCTCCCTTCTGCTTTCTCGGACAGGCCCTGGGCCACAGCGGTAACGTCGACGGCCGGACCGTTTTCGATCGAGCGCAGGCGCTTGGCCTCGTCGAGCTCGCGATCGGCCGCGCCGCCCATGACGGTCAGCGCCTTGGTGGGGCACGCCGCCACGCAATGCGGGCCGTCCGGATCGAAGGCGCACAGGTCGCACTTGACAGCGCAGGTGTACTGGCCAGGAGCCCACGTAAGCAGGCTGCTCAGGGACTTAGGATACGAAGGCGTCGGGTCGCACATGCCTGCGACACCGGCGATAGACGTGCCATCGGGATGGATGGCTCCGAAGGGGCACGCAATGGCGCACAGCCTGCACCCGATGCACTCCTGCTCCTTGACGTGGATGCGATCGCCATCGTGCTCGATGGCATTCACCGGGCAAACCTCGGCGCAGGGGGCACCCTCGCAATGGTGGCAGGCAAGGGCGGCCGAAATACCGCCGGTCTTCACGAGCGCCAGACGCGGCGTATCCTGAAGACCCTGCATCCGGTGGGCGTCGGCACAGGCGGACTGGCATGTTCCGCAGCCGATGCACCTCTCCGGGTTGATGTCGATGAAGCGGTTCATCCCCACTTCCTTTCAAAATAACGGGCCGGGCTCCCGAACGTACGGGACGCCCGGCCCAAAAATCCAACGAAAACGGGACTACACGATTTGGTTCACGTGCGTCTCATCGTCGAACTTGGCGGCGCCGGGCTCAACGTCCTGGGGAGCGGCGGCGTCCACCAGAGCCTGCTTGAGCTCGGTGTACTGACGCTCGACCTCGCCCTCGGCCCAAACCTGGTCGGCGATAGCGTCGACCTGGCAGGCGGAGAACTTGTCCTCGGGCGTATGCGAGACCGGGTCGACCTTGTGCATGGTCAGCTCGTTGCACTTGCCGATCCACCACTGGTAGGTCATATAGACCGTGCCCTTGTTGATACGATCGCTCACGTCGGCGCGGCTGTATACCTGACCGCGGCGGCTGTGAATCGAGACGATGTCGCCGTTCTTGATGCCGCGCGCCTCGGCGTCCGCGGGATTCATGCGGACAAAGCCGGGCTCGTCGGCAAGCAGCGCCAGCGTCTTGCAGTTGCCGGTCATCGAGCGGCAGCTGTAGTGGCCGACCTCGCGGACGGTGCACAGGATGAGCGGGTACTCATCGTCGGGAAGCTCGGAGGGCGCCTCCCAGTCGTGCGCCATCAGGTTGGCGCGGCCGTCCTTGGTGGTGAACTTGCCACCAGCGAACATGTCGGGCGTACCGTGGTCGTTCACATCGGTGCTCTTGACGGGCCACTGGGCGTAGCCGCCCTCGGGAGCCATCTTCTCGTAGGTCGCGCCCACAAAGTTGGGGCACAGGCTAATGCACTCGTTCCAGATCTGCTCGGTGTTGTCGTAGTGCATGGGATAGCCCATACGCGTGGACAGGTCCGCGAAGATCTCCCAGTCGTGACGGCACTCGCCCTTGGGCGGAACGGCCGCGTCAAAGTGCTGGAAGCTACGGTCGGATGCGGTAAAGACACCCTCGTGCTCGCCCCAAGAGGTGGCAGGCAGGATGACGTCGGCGAGCATGGTCGTCTGCGTCATAAAGATGTCCTGGCAAATGAACAGATCCAGCTCGGAGAGCGTCTTGCGCATACCGGCCGAATCGGGCTCGGTCTGCACCGGGTCCTCGCCGTAGTTGTAGAAGCAGTGCACCTTGCCCTCGTCGACCAGGTGGCCCAGGTCGGTGAGCTTGTAGCCCTCCTCGAGTGGGAGCTTTTCCTCGGGCACGCCCCAAGCCTTGGCAAACTTGGCGCGAGCGGCGGGGTCGGTGACTTTCTGGTAGCCAGGGTACAGGTTGGGCAGCATGCCCATATCGCAGGAGCCCTGAACGTTATTCTGACCGCGCACGGGCGCGAGGCCGGAATTGGGTTTGCCGATCTGGCCGGCAACGCAGGCGATGGAGGCGATGGTGTGCACCGTCTTCAGGTTCTGCTTCTGCTGGCATACGCCCATGCCCCAGCCAATGATGGCAGAAGGCTTCGCCGTGGCGTACATCTCGGCAGCTTGGTGGATCAGCGCGGGATCGACACCCGTGATGTCCTGTACGGATTCGGGAGTGTAGTTCTTGATGGTCTCCCACCACTCGTCAAAGCCGTTCGTGTGCTCGGCGACGAATTCCTTGTCATAGAGGCCATCATTGACCAAGCAGTTGGCAAAGGCGTTGAGGAACGCGACGTTGCAACCGTTCTTGATCGGAAGGTAGATATCGGCGATACGCGCGGTTTCGATATGGCGCGGATCGGCGACGATGATCTTGCAACCCTTTTCTTTGGCTCGCACGATACGCCTTGCGACGATGGGGTGCGAATCGGCAGGGTTATAGCCGAAGAGGAAAATGCAGCCCGCATCCTCCATACCGGGGATGGAGCATGACATGCAACCTGAACCAACCGTGTCCATCAGACCGAGGACGGTAGGGCCGTGTCAAGTACGGGCGCAGTTGTCCACGCTGTGGGTGCCGATGCACGCACGCGTAAACTTCTGCATGACGTAGTTCGCCTCATTGCCGCCGCCTCGCGAAGAGCCGGTGGTCATGACAGCGTTAGGACCATATTCGTCAATTATGGCCTGCATCTTAGATGCGGTGAAATCCAGTGCCTCGTCCCAGCTTACGCGCTCAAGATCCGCGCCCTTAGTGCGGCGGATCATCGGGTGCAGTACGCGAGGAGTCAAGATCTTGGTGTCGTTGATGAAGTCATAGCCGCTCATGCCCTTAAGGCACAGCTCGCCCTGATTGGTGATGCCGTTGAGCGGTTCGGTACCCACGACCTGGCCGTTTTGGACCAGGAGGTTAAACTGGCAACCGGCTCCGCAGTACGGGCAGATCACTTTATGCTTCTCCATGACACACTCCTTCCTTTCTCTGCTACCGATTAATCGGTACGTATTTGACAATCGTTGGGCCTATATAGCCGCCCGCCTACGCCTCGTTTTCGATGGTGGCGCGGGCACGCTCGGCGGTCAGTTCCGCCAGGCGCTCCTCGTCTACCAGGGTGAGGCCCTTGGTCGGGCACGCCTCGGCACATGCCGGACCGCCGGGACGGTCCACGCACAGGTCGCACTTGAGCACGAAGCTCTTAGTCTGCGAACCCACGCGAACGTCACCCATCAAGACGGGGACCTGCGTGGTCGCCACGCTCACGGCGCCAAAGGGGCATGCCATAACGCAGCTCTTGCAGCCGATGCAGTTGTCCTCGTTGACGCCGATACGATGGTTCTTTGGATCAAAGAACAAGGCGCCCGTAGGACAGGCCTTCGCGCACGGAGCGTCCTCGCAGTGGTGACATGCCACCGGCGCGGAGATCTCGTAGGTGCGCGTTACGCGCAAGCGAGGTGCGGCGATGTTGCCGGGAATATCGTGTGCCTCGATGCACGCCGCCATACAGGTTTGGCACCCAATGCAGCGTGAAGAATCAGCCACGACTCGTTTATTGCCCATGTTGTTCACTCCCTCCTGAATCCCATGCCGGAGAGACCCTGCCGACGTTGCCCCGGACCGCCCGTGGTCCGGCATCGACGTATCGAGTGCATGCGGCGAAACAGGCACTTCGATAGAATTCCTCCAACGATATACAGGTTAAATATACGCAGTTGCAGGGGGCAAACTTGAGCATAGGCCCTGCAATACGGGTGTATTGCAGGGGTTTGGGCAGGTTGGAATTATTCTCTAGTAGCTATAAAGGTGAGTGTATTACATGCGTACATCCAGGGGAGATTTCACGCTCATTTCTGAAGGATGTAGTACGTTTGTAATATCGTTTACACTCAATTACTCTAGTGCAATAAAGTAGTGGTTGTAAGATTGGCTATTATTAGCCGATGCTGTATTTGACTATTCAAATTGCACGCTCATTAAGGGAGGCAGTGATGTCATCGACTCAAAAACGAGCCATCCTGCAGGTGCGCATTCGCGAGGAAGATAAGCAGCATGCCGAGCGTCTCTACGACGCCATGGGCACATCGCTCGCCGAGGCCGTGCGCCTTTTTGTCGCGCAGAGCATTTTGATGCGCAAGCTCCCCTTTCAGCCGGTCGCCGTGCGCTCAAAGGACGGCACCGCCGCCTATGGATCGCTCAAAGCATATGGGGACCCCAATCGCCGCTCCGAGGAGCGCAATGCCTGGATTGAGTACCTTGCTACAGAAAGCGACGATTCGATTTTGGGTCCCGAGGAAGTAGATATCCATGAGTAGCACCATCATCGACGAGACCGTCATCCTACGCTACCTGCTTGACGACGACGAAGTTCTGTCACGGCGCGCCGCCAAGGTCATCGCCACGCGCACTGCTCGTGTCTACCCCGAAATCATCACGCGCGTCGTGGTCACACTGCGCGACGTCTATAAGGTTCCCCGCGTTGAGATTGCTGCGGCCATGAAAAGGCTGCTCGATGACGTCATGGTCGACGAGCCCACCGTTGTCGCCCTTGCCGTCAAACTCTTTGGCAAGACCCATATGGACTTTTCCGACTGCCTCCTCGCAGCCCGAACCGCCATCTACAACGATGATGTCGTGAGCTTTGGCAAGCCCATCATCCAAGGCATGATCGATTACCGCCGCAAGCGCCAAACCGCAGCCGACGCCCGCGACCGCGCCGCCGAAGCCCGCAGCCACGGCACCGACGCCACCATCGACAAGCTCCGCCACCACGGTCGCCACTAACCCCATCCCCTCCTAAGTTGCGGTGAAATAGTTCCTAGATTAGGCTTATTCGCGCTTTTCAGAAATTAATTCACCGCAACTTCCAGGTTGGCCATCCGAAACTGGCAGCCTTGGACCGCGAATCCTACTGTTCGCCACAAAATGGGCCTATCTACTACGTTTAACCGATTACCCTCGACCATACAGAAATCCGAAATATCAAAACAGCTGGTAGACGGCTTGCCGATTTTCCGAAACTGCTGCTATGGTCGACCCCTACGGGCCAAACGTAGTAGATGGGCCGCTTTCGTGGCTCAGCACCAGACCGGTCATTTTGTGACAGGGCTTTTTTGGCCACATTTGCCAGCCGATCGCTAGAGCAGTCAAAAAGCCCGCTCCAAATTAGCTACCCCGGCCTTTAATGGGCTCGCAAAAGCCAAAAGACAGTCCGTATTTCACCGCAACTTAGGTGGGCGCGGAGCGGGTTCGATTCCCGTCGCCCGGCGCGTAAACGAAAACAGCTCTGATCCCCAAAGGAAACCAAAGCCGTTAAAACAATTCATATGGAGCGGGCGACGGGAATCGAACCCGCGTCATCAGCTTGGAAGGCTGGGGTTCTACCATTGAACTACGCCCGCAAGATATGGTCGGGACGACAGGATTTGAACCTGCGACATCCTGCTCCCAAAGCAGGCGCGCTACCAAACTGCGCCACGTCCCGAAGGTGTTGAGCAGCTAAGGTCTAAACCTTGCGTGTCCCAAAGCGAAGGAAATTATAGGGGAGACTCCCCGCCTGTGCAAGCATTGATGCCTTAGCTCCTCGAATGTGCGACAAAACGACTATGGAGCAGACCGATCACAAATGCCACCACGGCAACCGGCGCCCACGCGGCACCGATATCCGCCAGCGGCAGCGCATCGAACGGCAACCACGCGCCCGCAAAGAATGCGTCGCGGACCGAGGTGATCACGCTCTGCACGGCAACCACACCGCCAACCCAGACCCACACCTGCGGATGAGCGTCGCAAAAGCCGTGCACCAGGCCCATCAGTACCAGCACGATGGCAACGGGATACAAGGCGTTGAGCATAGGCACCGAGAACATGAGGATCACGTCGAGACCCACGTTGGAGAGCACGCACGAAAACGCTGCGAACACAAAGGCGAGAACCGCAAAGGAACGGCGCATGGCCTCCTCGGAGGCCTCCGCTCCCCCTTCGACCACATACGTCTCGCAGAAGTAACGCGAGCAGCAGCTGATGAGGCCGATGCACACGTTCATGCAGGCGAGGAAGAAGATGGCGAAGACCACGACCGTGCCGGCAAGCCCAAAATGCATGGAGGCCGAACGGGCGAGGATGGCGGCGCCGTTGGTAGCGTCGGGCATCACGGTGCCGAGCTGCATACCGGCAAGACCCAAGCCGCAGTAGATGATAGCCATGAGCACGCCGGCGATCACACCGGAACGCGAAATCTCAAAGGCCACGCGCTTGTCATCGGTAACACCCAACTCGTGGATGGTCTCGGCGATGATGATGCCAAAGGCGAGCGACGCGAGCAGGTCCATGGTCTGATAGCCAGTCAGAAAGCCCTGCACGGCAGCACCGGCATTGTAGGGGGCCTGCGGCGCGGCAGCCGGTCCCAGCGGCGAGATCACGGCAGCACCCACGACCAGCACGATGAGCGCAATGAGCGCAGGGCCCGTAATGCGGCCGAGCACACGCGTGATGACGCCTGGACGCAGCGTGAGCGCAAACGCGACGACGAAGAACCCGATGGCAAACACCAGACGTGCCGTGCCGAGCGAAACGCCCTCGGGTAGCAGCGGCACCAGCATTTCGAACGCCGTAGAGCTTGTGCGCGGAATGGCCAGGCACGGACCGATGGCCAGGTAGACCGCCGCAACGAAGAATTCGCCAAACTTAGGATGCACACGCCCGGCCAGCTCTCGGGCCGTGCCAGCGAGCGCGACGGCGATAAATCCCATAACGGGCAGACCGATAGCGGCAATCAAAAAGCCGATCATGGCAACCGGCGTGGCAGAACCTGCCTGCAGCGCCAGCAGCGGCGGAATAATGAGGTTACCGGCGCCAAAGAGCATCGAGAACAGCGCAATGCCGACGGTAACGACATGGTCGGAACGCAGACCGCGCGGGGCGGATGAAGCCATAGGCACACCTTTCGGGTCGAAACAAAAACGGGACGGGCAAAATACCCGTCCCGCAAGTATAAACGGTCCAGCAGCTTTAGCAGGCTAAATTGCGCAGAGCATCGATAGCCGTGTCGACTTCTTCGGTCGTGTTGAAATACCCAAACGAGAAGCGGACGACACCCTGGCGCTCGGTACCTAACGCGCGGTGCATGAGCGGAGCGCAATGGGCACCGGGGCGCGTCGCAATCCCCCACCCTTGCATGAGCGCATCCGAGATCTCGGCAGAGTCGATATCGCCCACGTTGAGCGACACGATCGCAGAGCGCGTCGGCTGGTCGAAGGCACCGTAGAGCTTAATCCCCGGAATCTCGCGCACGCCGGCAAGGAAGCGATCGGCGAGCGCACACTCGTGGGCAGCAATCGTCTCCACCCCGCCCTGGGCCTCGATAAAGTCGAGGCCGGCAGAAAGGCCCGCGATGCCATGGCCGTTGAGCGTACCGGCCTCAAGGCGCGTGGGCCACTCAAGCGGCTGCAGTGGGTCGAAGCTGTGCACGCCCGTGCCGCCCATGGCCCAAGGAGCCACGTCAATGCCCTCTGCCACGGCCAGGCCGCCGGTCCCCTGCGGACCCATGAGCCC
>UQNH01000033.1:0-20036 GCA_900542365.1 uncultured Collinsella sp.
GTGCATCTTCGGGACCGCCCCGACGACGCAGCCGAGGCCGAGGGCCCGCAGCGCGCGGCCGCGGTTGATGGTACGACCATTGTCGCCCGACCCACGAGAGAGCTGCAAGGGGAGAGGCCCCAATGTTCAACTCATATCGTCTGTTGTGCCAGAGTCGCTCGGGAAAGCGCGACCGACGCAGCGCGCTGTTTTCCAGTCACATCCAGTTCGGGTTGATTTCAGCATGCGATAAGAAACTGGATTTGAATTTCGACTCGAAAGATGGGCAATGCTGATGAGAAACGCTTGGAGTTCGGGATTGCGCGGCGTGAAGCGACCCTCTTCTTATCGAGTTCGTTACAATGTAGGAAAAACAGTAAGTAAGAAGACCTCTGATTGCTTTAGGAGGAGCTGTGGTGAATAGCGCCCAGAAGATCGATAAGTCCATCCAGAAGATGATGACTCTCGGAAGAAGGCTTGGGATTCTGTTTACGGCGCTGTTTATAGCGGTGTGTTGCTGTTCGGTGGTGGTGGTTATTTCCATTGGGCTTATGGCTGCTCAAGGAAACCTATATGATCCATCAAAGACGGTTTCCGTAGTGGTTCCTTTGATGTATCTTCTGATTTCCGGAGGGGCCACATGGACCCTGCGGGGAATCAGCATGGACATGGCTCATGGCGAATCGCCCTTTACCCTTTCGCATGCTCGAAGAATCTCGATTATCGGGTGGCTGTTTGTTGCAGCGGCAATAGGTGACCTCTTGTTTTCTCCGGGGTTTCTTTCGATAGTGATTGGCCCCTTCGACTTGCTGGGGAACGCCTATTCGATGTTTGAAAACCTGGCCCTGCCCATAGATATTGGTGCTGTGCTGGGGGCCGTTTGCTGCTTCTCGATTTCTGCGATATGGCGCTACGGAGCTCTGCTTCAAGACCAGACCGAGGATTTGGTGTGAGGGGCGGCATGGACTATCTGATTATTGAGCTTGAAAGCTTATTGCTTCGACGCGGAAAGACGAGTACGGATATCATTCGGGCGACCGGGCACACACCGGCAAGTATCTCAAAAATACGAAATGGCAAGGTGAAGGCAATTAGGTTAAAGACATTGCTGGATATTTGCGTAGAGCTTGATTGCCAGCCTGGCGATCTTATTAAGCGCGTCAACGAAAGAGAACTTGAGGAACTGGCGACGCGGCGCGCCCGCAACGCGCTGAGCAGGGCGACCGCGACGGGTGATGACCCGGTCCTGGAGTCAGATCATGTTTACGTGGTCGATCTTAGAGACGACTGAGGCTGGAGAATAAAAAAGTATTGAGCAGGTGCAGCCCGTGAAAACAACGGTTTTCACGGGCTGTTCATTCAACGTCCTGCAGTGGCCTGTATTTCTCGCCGCGTCACTGGGGAACGAGAGAGTCATTTCCTGTGCTGGATGCAGGGGGGTGCTTACCTTGTGTAATATATAAATAAGCTTATATTGAAATATGATACATATCGAATTAGAATAACATTATCAATTCGGTATGCAAGGAAAGGAGGGAGAGATGGATTGGATTAACGAGCCGGAGGAAGGCGTTGCACCCGCGTGCGGCAACTGCTTCTTCTACGCGCACGGCAGCTGCAGCACCAAGTGTTCTTCACAGGAGTGCACTATCCGCTTTTAGCGGATAGTGCACGCCGTACGGCGTGCACAGACTGTTCAAAGATATTTTGGCCAGCAGCGCCTGAGGGGCGATGTGGCATTGCAATATGGGGGGCGAACCGACGTTACCTATAACCCCGCACAATTGCCATGTCGTCCCTTTTTATTGACGGGGAGGATGTCGTCCATGCGGGAAGTCCCAGTTGAATTGCGTGCCATATCCAAGAGATATGGCGGGTTTGAAGCGGTTAAATCAGTCTCGTTCTCTTTAATGGAAGGCGAGCTGTGTGCACTCATTGGGGAGAATGGTGCCGGCAAGAGCACGTTAATTCGATTGATCACGGGGCTTTCGGAGCCATCGTCAGGAACGATCTCGATGTTTGGGCAAACCGGGAGACGTGAAATACGGAGCTGCAGGGAAAGGCTGGGTTATATGCCCGACCTCAATGCTTCGTATCCTAATCTGACCGCGCGAGACAACTTGGTCGTTCGCTGTATTGAGTGGGGGCTTCCCACCGATCGTTCCATCGACGGTGTGTTATCAACCGTCGGTTTGGGGGAGGCCGGCGGGAAGAAAGTGAAGAACTTCTCAATGGGAATGAGGAGGCGTCTCGATCTGGCCATAGCGTTGCTGGGCGATCCGGAGCTGTTGATCCTGGACGAGCCGACAAACGGCCTGGATCCGATGGGGATAGTCGAAGTAAGAAAAATCCTTACGCATCTTAACAAAGATCAAGGTAAAACGATTCTCGTATCCAGCCACAATCTTGAGGAGATGCACAAGCTGGCAACTGATTACCTCTTCATAAGTCATGGTCGCCTCATTCGAAGGATGACCGCACCTCAGCTGGAAAAGTCATGCCGCGGTGGTTTCGTGTTGCATGTGGACGATCTGGAGCGAACGAGATCGGTTCTCGGAGATGAGACCTCACATTCTTTTCTGCCGGACGGCAGCGTCCTTATGCGCTATGAGGAGAAAAAGGAAGGGCGGGGCATTGCAATCGAAGCGCTCTCGACCGCAGGTGTGAGGGTTGCGGAGGCGTATTCTCATAGGAAGAGCCTTGAGGAGTTTTATTCGGAGCTCATCGGTCGAGAGAGCGAGCTGTGATGAAACGCGAGTTCATCTCAGCTTTTCGGAGCGAGGTATGGTTGCTCGCCAGGCACCCGGCGACCGCTCTGATGATTGCGCTTGCGGCTGTGCTGTATGTGGTTGCGGCTGCGACTTCGTCTGAGGTGCTGATCATGGTCGCCGGTGATGACCCGTATACGCTTGGAGGGGCTATAGGTTTTATTGGAAACCTAGTGGATGCAGGGGACGTTTTGGGCTCTGTTGCCCGGACGTCTTTTGCGTCTACAGTGGTCTGGATTCCGGTGACGATTCTCTACGCGGTTTACGCTACGTCGAGAGACTTTGAATCCGTGGCTTACGCCGTATCGAGATCGCGAGGGGTGTCGCAGGCGGCGATTGTGATCACGAAGCTGTTGGTGAACTGCACTCTGGTCGGTGCCGTGTATCTTCTTTCTACGACTGCGCTGTATTTAACCAAGATGGCCCAATGGGACGTTGGGGCCTCGTGCTCAGGGTTTGCCCAATTTGTATCGATTGCGCTGATGATCGCGCTGCTGCTCATTTCGATGTACGCCGCTACCTTCGCCCTGTATTTGCTCACGAGGAGTGTGGTGGCGAGCAGCGTCGTTGCAATAGCGGTTTCGACATTTGTGATGGTGTGGTTCCCAAGTACATACGGAAGCGGTCAGCCCAGCTTGCTGCTCATGCTCTCGCCCGTGTATTACCTGATGAACCTGTGTTCCCTGAGTATGCAGAATGTTGGTGTAATTCAGGTTTTGCTGTATGCGGGCGGCACTGTGCTTGTGTCGGTTGGAGTTGCGCTCGTCTCGCTATTTGTAAGGACGGCGGTTCGATGAATCTTGGGATGTCGGTCAGGGCGGAACTGTTCCGCGCAAGGAGAATGAAACTCGCCGTGATAATAGCGCTGATGTATTTGGGCATCGCGGGGATTTATGTGTTTGCCGGGTCCGGCGCATGGGTCTCCGCAGGGGGAGAGGGCCAGTTCTTTGGCTTTTCCGCCGATCCGGGCTATCTTTTCTCGATAGGGGTTGGGCCAACGGGTATCTCTTCCTGGCTAAGTGTCGTCTCCATGGCGCATACGGTGTTCTTCCCAATCGTCTCTGTTGTTGTGGCGGGGACGCTATTCGGTGATGCGACGAGCGTGTCGGCAAGGGGAGTTTCGATTGCTCGGGGCTTCCGCAGCTGGCAGCTGTTTGCGGCAAAGACATTGGCTTGCGAAGTGTATACGCTGTGCCCCTACATCGTGTTTACTCTCGGTGTCGCTGCGGTCTTTGCCGTGTGCTCCGGAAGCGGTCTAGACAGCCTTACGGTTGGTAATGTGACCTCGGCACTCCTGTCGAATATCGTTATAGACGCCGCTTATACGCTGATGGTTGCGGTTGCATATGAGGTGTTCAGGATCAGATCTCTTGTGTCGGGAGCCTTGCTGGTCGCAACGTTCGCGGGCCTTGTTATCGCGATGAGTTTCCCAACCGTTTTACCCCCGGTTCACATGGCTTATTGGATGAGGGCGTGCGGGGCTGCCGGCGGGACGGTCCTGATGGCTGCATGCGGCCATGCGGTCATCGTGTCGCTCGCATGTCTATTGCTGCTTTCGTGCAGTTTTTATCGAAGAAGGTAGTGCGCTGGCGTATGCGCAGCGTCTGAGGGTCGATATGGATTTGGTTGGAAATGGAGATGGTGCGAAGTGAAACTGTCGCAATTTAATGTGGTGCATGAACATAACGGAAGTCTTCTTATCATGAATGCGCGAACCGGCGGCATCCTGTCGTTAAATCCGGAATACGCGCAGAAATTCAAAAGGATTCAAGAAGGGGACGTTCGGGATGCCGATGATCTTGTCGCGGAGCTGATAAGGGGAGGCATCCTAGTCAATGAGGAGAGGGACGAGCTTGGGGAGATCAGGTTGCAAAGTCGCGCCGCGCGCTTTGCGAATACTGCTCTGTCCCTTACCATTGCGCCAACGATGGCTTGCAACTTTTGCTGTCCCTACTGCTATGAAAAGGGACAGGCGTACACGACGATGGGCGAGGAGGTTTTGACACAGCTCTCCAAGTTCGTGAAAGATTACTATCCTGGTATCGCAAGTCTCTCAGTTGGATGGTACGGCGGCGAGCCTCTGCTCGGAATGAAGATGATCGAACGGATTACGTCGGATCTGAAAGATGTCGTGGGGCCAACGTGTGAATATTCCGCATCGATAGTGACAAATGGCTATCTGCTGACGCCTGATGTTGCAAGGAGGCTCGCGGCATGTGGTGTGACGAGCGCGCAAGTGACTATAGATGGATCGAAGTCGGATCACGATTCGAGAAGGATTCTTCACGACGGAAGCCCTACATACGAACGTATTCTCAAGAACGTCAAAGAGTGTGCCGACATCATCGATATTTCGATAAGGAGCAACGTCGACAAGACCAACATCGAGGCCGCTCAAGAGCTATTGGATTATCTCGAGCTAAATGGCCTGATGAATAAGGTTCACTTCTATTTAGCCCCTGTTGACGATATCAATCAGGTATGTGCGAACGACAGCCACTGCTTTACTGTAAAAGAGTTCTCGTATGAGGAGACTGAGTTTTATAAAAGGGCAATTGCGCGGGGCTTCAAAGTTCAACCTTTTGGTGGGACGAATTTCGGGATATGTTGCGCCGTTGGAATCAACTCGTACGTGGTTGATCCCGTCGGAGATTTGTATAAGTGCTGGGATGACATTGGAATGAAGGAGCGGAGGGTCGGAACTATTTTCGAGCCGCCAATGTTGAGCAAGAACATGATTAACTGGATGGCATATGAGCCGGATGACCCGGAATGCCAAGAGTGCTTTGCTTTTCCCATGTGCATGGGAGGGTGCCCCAACCACGCCTTAAACGGTGAGGGGAAACGTTGCGTTTCCTTCCGGTATGATGCCGAGCAAAAAATGCTGCTCTCCCAGATGATGAATACGGCAAAACGGGGTGCGGGGCAAAATGAGGCTGATGCTTAATCTCTGTAGAAAATATATACTGGGCGGTCGATTCTACGCCTATCTTGTCGTAACAGTTTTGGTCGGGCTGCTTGCGCTTGCGGGTCCCTTTCTTACCGGCATAGTGGTAAACCGATTGGCGATGCCGGCCAGCGCCGATCTTGCCGCCGTTCTCGTTTGTTGCCTTATTTTGGTTGCGGTCCAAGCGGTTCGAGCGGGACTAGTGTATTGCTCAGAGATGCTGTACATCAACCTTCAGTCGCATGCGGGGTTCGGCTTAAATGCGGATACGCTTGAGCACGTGAAGCACCTTCCCCAGGCATTCTTCGAGGGCTTCAACGCGTCGTATTATAACCAGCAAATCAATCACGACGCTAATGACCTTGTCATCTTCGTAATCAACTCGGTTGTGGGGGTTTCAAGCAACGTTATCACCCTTTTGTCCGCCCTGTTTGTTCTCGGTAGCCTGAATATCAAGTTGAGTGTGGTCTGCCTTGTTCTTGCGGCAGCGAGTGCCGCTTTTTATGCGGTTTCACGCGCAAGGCTGTTTGAGAGAAGTTTTGACGTACAAGAGCAGAGCGCGAGGTTTTTTTCCTGTCTACAAGATCAGTTGGAGAAAGTTGATTTCATCCGCAAACATGCTTTGTTCGATAGGTCCCGCGCTGTACTGGTCGAAGCTTTTAATGGGCTCTATCCAACGATGAGAGCAAATCAGGAAGTAGGGTCTAGATTTACCTTTGGCAACGCGTTGGTCGCTTCCGCCGCTCAAGGATGTCTTCTTGCTGTGGGCGCGGTTGAAGTGATGGGCGGGAGACTGTTGCCTGGTTTTCTAGTGACTGCTGTTGGATATTATTCGAACTTAAGCTCAGCGGTACAGTATTTGTTGGGCTGGGGAAGGGATTACCAGACTAATCGCGTATGCTATGAGCGGCTGAAAAGAATTTGGGATGTCCCGGTGGAAGCGAATGGCAAATTGGCGCTTGGTCCGATTGAGGAAATCCGTCTAGAGAACATCAAGCTACGTTATCCAGGGGCGGAAAGGGTCGCGTTAAGCATTGAGGGGCTCGCGTTTTCCAGGGGTCGGCTATATGGAATCTCGGGGCCGAATGGTTCGGGGAAGAGCTCGCTGCTGTCAGTGATATTGGGGCTATATCCAGATGACACAGAAGGGGCCGTTCGCTACAACGGGGTGTCACAGCGTTGCATCGATCGATATGCATTGCGGCGGTGTCGAGTCAGCATTACGGAGCAAGAACCCCCTATCGTTGAGGGGACGATTCTCGATAATCTTACGCTGCTTTCTGATGATTACGAGATGGATAAGCTGAATCGGATGCTTGTCATATTGGGGCTAGACGAAATGGTTGCTTCTGTGGAGAACGGGGCAACGGCGATGCTTGACGGCGGGAAAGGAGGGGTGTCCGGCGGCGAGAAGCAAAAGATTGCAATTGTGAGACAGCTGTTGAAATCGCCGGACGTTATGCTTTTTGATGAACCGACCTCAGCACTTGATGCGAAGAGTCGAGGCGCGCTGATCAAATTGCTTCATGAAATTAAGAGAGACCATATTGTAATCGTTGTCACTCATGACGAGGAGATGCTTGCCGCCTGTGACGAGGTCATTTCGACGGCTGGATGATTATCGGATTGTGGCGTTGAAGACCAAGAAACTTGAAATGGCGTGGGCTCTGGGTAGGTCTCCACGGGTACGCCGTCGGTGCTGTACTCGACCGCCCGGCAAGAAGGTTTTATAGCGTGTTTCCCCAGAGAGGTCCCTTTGTCCGGTAGTGGCGAGGGGAGCCTCTCTTTTGCTCACCTCTTGCGGCGGAGGGGGACACCATGCGCCTATGCAGGACAAACTGCGCGTTCTTGTCGAATGATGGGCTATGTGTAGAGATGATGGTCTCGGGTAGAGGCCGTGTCGCGCTCGGCTGCGATGAGCCAGGCAATTCAATCTTCATCCGGGAGGGCCTTGGCAAGACAAGCAGGGCGAAGACCTTGGCGACGTTCGGGAGCCGTGTGGCGCCCGGCTCCGCGCTCATCCACGACATGGAGCCGGGCGCCACACGGCTCCCGTCAACAATCTGTCACTGAAGAGCCAGCACTACAACGCGAAGCTGCTCAAGGGCGTTCCCGACGGCCAGAACCCGCTGGGGCCCGTGAACCGGATGCGCTACTTCATGCAGTGCTTCCTGAGGGCTCATCCCGGCTCCAACCGGGACGACATGCGGGGCTGTGGCTATGAGTCCGCCCGAGGACAAGCTTGAGAAGGTCGCGATGGTGCTCGATCGGGCAATGCGATACCCGAAAACGCTCAGGTTCAGGCAGTTCTATGCAAGAAAGCCCAGTTCAGATGAGTTCGACGAGCAATATTTATCAACACAGTGCAAGGGGGGATTATATTTGTATTTCATCCGTGTTGAGCTTCACACGGTGCGCGACTCATCGCAAACTGGCGGGCGCAGCGGAAAGAAAACCGACTGCAGACGAACGATCGATATCGGGAGCAAATAGCCACCGGATGCTTTTCGGTCTCCTACGCGTCGACCTCCGCGATTTCTTCTGCGTCTCGCCAAGTTGAAAGGAGCGATGTCGAAAACTCCTTTTCGGTTAGCGTCAAGACATCCTTCACGCAAAAACCTTTCAATTTGTCAGGAAGCCCAAAACGCGCTTTTTTCCTAATCGAGCTGGCAACCCGCTTCAACGCGGTCTTGTTCTTGTCCTCGTTGTATACCAAAACAAAGACGCAGTGCTCGCGAAACCATCTCGTCCTCTTTCCCCACAGGTCCGAGCAGATCAAAACGCTGTCCTTGCACTTCTCGATGAGGGCGTCCCTTTGGCCAAGATTGATACCAAGCTCTTCGTCATCCTTGGGATTGAGCCTCTTCCCCAGCGTCTCCTTCAGACTGCCGTTTTTAAATTCGACTAGATATAACGTTTCCCGATCGCAATACAGCGCATCGGCGGAGCGCGGGAGTTGCATCCACCTATTGACCTTCTTGCAGTAGCATTCTTTAACAGAGTCAAAATTGACAACAGGCAAATCGTCATCCACAAGAGAGACGCTCCCGTCTCTGGATGTTTTGGAGATGGTCGACGTGCAGTCCCTTAGGATACAGGTCCTGCAACGGGAGCAACCATCGCTGCCATCTGGCACCGCGGGAGAGTTCGGATGAGGGCAGGAGGCGCACAGGTCGCTACTCAAGGCCGTACTCCTCCCTCTCAAGCGTATCAAAAGGAGCCGCCAGCTTCTCGTAGGCGACCTCAGTCGAGCCGGTTATATCGGCAAAGCGAGAGCGTCCATCAGTGCAGGTCTCCGCAAGATAATATGAGCACAATCCATCAACAGCGTGCTTCTTAGAATACACTTCGATCGCATTCAGGAAATATGGACTATGGGTGCTCATTAAGACGTGCATCCCGAGCTCTTTCTGGAGCAGCACGATTATCTCGGCGAAGGCCAGCTGCCATGCAGGATGAAGATGAATCTCGGGTTCATCGAGGATAATAGTCCCTCCGGCATCTAGCGCGCCGGACTTCAAGAGCACCTTCATGATGGCGAACGTCTTCAAGCCAGCAGAAAGGTTCCCAGGCTCCAACCCCCGAGCGAAGCCCTCTTCGAGATACGTAAGGTGACCGCGACTTTCGCTCCTCTCGAAATGCCCCGGACATAAGGAGGAAACCTTGTCCATGAGAACCTTCAGGTGTCGCTCCTTCGCGATCTCTTCGAACAGCGAGGACTCGCTGTCATCGTTACGGATGGTCGCCTGAATCAAATCTTGCCGCAGCTCCTCCTGGTGTCCAAGGAGGGGCTTGAACCGAAAAGCGGGGCCGTAGGGTCCTCCGAGAGAATCGATCAGGAACGGGTCGTCCAGATAATGCGCCCTGAATCGCAAAACCCTCCTATCGTGCACCTCCGCCACCTCGTCACTTGCAACCGAGAAAACCGTAGATGCGTCCTTTATCTGGAGTTCGACCTTCCCGGGCTCTTCGCCGAAAACCGAATTGATCTGGCCGTTGAACTCGCTTCGGAACCTGTTTGTCGCAATCGCACGAAATACCTCATCATCGGAGATATCCATGATCTCGATAATCTGATCGGCAACTCCTGCTACGCCATTCGTGAAATCGGATTCGATCTCACGGGAGATCTCCTCCCCGTAATACTCCTTTATCTCATCAATAAGCTCGTCCCTCGTGCACTCGCCCGAAAAAACCCTGTCGATGAAACTATTCATTCTTCCAGCAGTTCGCCTGTGGCGAGACGTGGAGTCGAGAGGGCTTCCCACATATGCCTTCCTGATGGCGCGCTCAACACTATTGCGCCTCATGCGGTCGATTTTGTTCTCCGAATCGGACATGCTGTTGAAGGCCGCATAAAGCGCTTTTCCAACCGTGCTTTTCCCCGTCCCGTTCTCCCCGGCGATCACGGCAATACCATTAATCTCGATATCGGCCTCAGCGACCCTGCCGATGTTTTTCATCTTGATTTTCAATGCATATCACCAGCTCTAAACTCGCGAGACTCAATAGCTCGATTATCGCACAGAGAGATCGACTTCTCGAGGACTCCCTAAATGGAACGCGCGGTGAGGACATGGCTCGCCGCCGTCCGCTTCGCGTTCGCGCGGGGGAAGGTGACGACCAGGGACCTCTCCGGGCTCATCGAGAGGAGCGCCAGATTCTCCTCGTCCATTTGAACTGTATCGTATTCAAGGACACTTGACTTAGAGGAATGGCGTTGAGCGGCGATAATCGTTTCAGCGCCAAAAAGAAAGGAGTGTCAGTCATGGCAGACGGGCCCTCCTACACAGCGGGGTACCGCGCCGAGGCCGCAGACTTCGCCGCCGCGTCGGGGAAGCCCATCGCCCAAGTGGCAGCCGACCTCGGCATCAACGAGAAGACCCTGGGAAGATGGGTGACGGTCAGGAAGAAGGAGCTGACCAACCACCCGGTCGCGGCGGCCGCAAGTGCATGCGCGAGCTCGAGCTCGAGAACGAGTTCCTAAAAAGCCCCGACCTCACATTGGAGGCCGGGGCCAGTAGATTTTTGGGACATGTCTAGAAATCTACCCATGCAGGAAGCGGCATGTGCCGAGCATGTCGCGTGCTAGGTTTTGAGGCATGCCACAAAACCTAGCACGGGGGAGTGGCTACTCGGCGTCGGCGAAGCCGTTGGGGTTATGGCTCTGCCAATTCCAGCTGTCGCGGCACATGTCCGCGATGTCGTACTGGGCCTTCCAGCCCATCATGCGTTCGGCCTTGGAGGCATCGCACCAGTTGGCGGCGATATCGCCGGCACGGCGCTCGCGAATCACGTAGGGCAGCTCCTTGCCGCAGGCCTTGGAGAAGGCGGCGACGACCTCGAGTACCGAGGTGCCGGTGCCGGTGCCCAGGTTAAAGATCTCGACGCCGGTCTTGCCGTTCATCCAGTTGAGGGCGGCAACGTGACCGGATGCCAGGTCGCACACGTGGATGTAGTCGCGCACGCCGGTGCCGTCGGGGGTGGGGTAGTCGTTGCCAAAGACCTGAACGGCCTCGAGCTTACCGACGGCGACCTGGGCGACGTAGGGCACCAGGTTGTTGGGGATGCCCTTGGGGTCCTCGCCGATCAGGCCCGACGGATGGGCACCGATGGGATTGAAATAACGGAGCAGCACGACGTCCCACTCGGGGTCGGCGGTGTGGACGTCCATGAGGATCTGCTCAATCATCCACTTGGTCCAACCATAGGGGTTGGTCGCGGGCTTCTTGGGGTCTTCCTCGGTGACGGGCGGATTGTCCGGATCGCCGTAGACGGTCGAAGAGCTCGAGAAGATGATGGACTTACAGCCGTGGTTGCGCATGACATCGATGAGCACCAGGGTGTTCTCGATATTGTTGTGGTAGTACTCGACGGGCTTGCTCACCGACTCGCCAACGGCCTTAAAGCCGGCGAAGTGGATGACGCGGTCGATCTGGTGGGTATCGAAGATCTTGTTCATCGCATCGCGGTCGAGCACGTTGGCCTCGTAGAAGGTGAGGTTCTTGGCGGCCTCGTCGCCCACGATGGTCTTGACGCGGTCGATGGCAACGGCGCTGGAGTTGGAGAGGTCATCGACGACGACAACCTGGTAGCCACCCTCGAGCAGCTGAACGACGGTGTGCGAGCCGATAAAGCCGGCGCCGCCGGTAACGAGGACGCAGGTGTCTTTGGGGTCGAGTGCTTTGGACATGTAGTCTCCTATCGAATCAGGAACACTTCTTGAGGGGAGTATAGCGCAGCTGGGGGCGCCCAAAACACGCGGGGCAGGAAAACCAGAGGATTGATGTTAACGTACTCATAGGGTGTTATTTGCATAATCCTTACCTTTGGTGTGGGACGTATTTGCGAGCCGCTGACCATGCTTTTCCAGCCGTTCGTGGAAATAGTTGGGACAAGCGCGATGTGCGTTAATATGTTTGAGTTGAGCGACATATAAATAAGCATGTAACGGAGTACATATGTCACCAAACAACGATTCCATCTTTACGCAGGAGCTTTCGCGCCGCACTGCCCTTAAGGCTCTTTTCGGCGCCGCTTCTGCGGCTGTTCTTTTTGGCCTGCCCGCCCGCGCCCATGCGGCTGAGGCCAGTCAAGAAACCACCGACAAACTGAATGCCGCCCAGGCCCAGCTCGACGAGGTCCAGGCTCAGCTCGACAGCATTGCCAATGAGTACGCGGCGCTCGCCAACAAGAATGCCCAGACCCTCAACGACATCGAGAATGTCCAGGGCAAGATTGACGACACGCAGGCCCAGATCGATGAAAAGAAGGCCGAGCTCAAGAAGAAGCGCAACGACCTTTCCGATCGCGTGGCCGCCAGCTACAAGTCCGGCGGTACGAACATCCTGTCGCTGCTGCTGGCCTCTGGCTCGTTTGAGGAACTCGTCGCCAACGCGCATTACGTTGAGAAGATCAACAAGAGCGACCGCGATGCCATCGAGGATATCCAGACGATTCAGGCTGAGCTCGACGCGCAGAAGACCGAGCTCGAAGCACAAAAGGCCAACCTGGAGAAACTCAAGGACCAGCAGACGGCTCAGATGCAGGATATGCAGGCCAAGCAGCAAGAAGTCCAGACCGTGCTGAACGGTCTTTCCGACGACGTCAAGGAGCTCATGGCTCAGCGCGATTCCGAGATTCTCGCTGCCGCCCAGGCCGAGGAGGCCGCTAGGAAGGCCGCCGCTGCCGCGGCCGCCGCGAACAAGAACAATTCCTACTCGGGTGGTTCGAGCTCGGGCGGTGGATCGTATGCGCCCGGAACTCCGCAGCAGAATGCCGGCTCGGGCAAGCAGCAGGCCGTCGTCAACGCGTGCTACTCCACGCCTTCGCCGGGTCAGAACTGGTGCGCGGCGTGGGTTACCAATGTCTTCCGCAATGCCGGCGTGGGCTATTTTGGCGGCAACGCGTGTGACATGTTCAACGCCTGGTGCTATAGCTCCGACCGCTCGGCGCTGCAGGTGGGCATGATCGTGGCCGATTCCTCGCACAGCGGCACGGGTGCTCCGGGCCTTATCTACGGTCATGTGGGTATCTACGTTGGCGGCGGCATCGTAATGAGCAACGAGGGCGCCATTACGTCTAAGTCGCTTGATTCGTTTATTAGCTTCTATGGCACTGGGTCGGGCGTGCGTTGGGGCTGGCTTGGCGGTATTGCGCTGTCGTAACTGCGGCTTGAAGCTGGTTGGTCCGGGACTGCGGGCGAGGCATAAGGTTGCCTGCTCTACAGTCCTGCGCAAGACGAAGGCCACATTAAGTGGCCTTCTTTGCGTGCGGAACTCGCGACCAACCTTATGCCTCGCCCGCAGTCCCGGACCTTTCGGGTTCAAAGCGCGACACACCGGACTGGTTGCCTGATATAAAGATGGCGAAGCCCCCTTTCGGGGCCTTCTTTTTTATTAGAGGAATTCGCCTACTCGGTGGACTTCGGGTTCTAGGTCTACGTCGAATTGGTCTTTGACGGTTGTTTGGATGTGGCGGATGAGTTCGTCGACATCGGCGGCGGTGGCGTGGTCGGCGTTGACGATGAAGCCGCAGTGCTTTTCGCTCACCTGCGCGCCGCCGATGGCGTGTCCTCGCAGGCCGGCGTCCATGATGAGCTTGCCGGCAAAGTAGCCCTCGGGGCGCTTGAAGGTGGAGCCGGCACTCGGCATGTCGAGCGGCTGCTTGTCCTCGCGGCGCTGGTGGTAGTCGTCCATGTCGGCCTTGATCATCGCGGCGTTGCCCGGGGCGAGATTGAAAGTGGCCGAAAGCACGACGAAACCGTCGTCGGCAATGCGGCTCTTGCGATAGCCCAGGTTGAGCTCATCGACATCGAACTCAATAATGTTGCCGCTGCCGCGGGTGCCGTCGTCGAGCATGCGGGCGGGCTTGTAGACGCGCACAGACTCCAGCACATCGGCCATGCAGGCGCCATAGGCGCCGGCGTTCATATAACAGGCGCCGCCGACCGATCCGGGGATGCCCGAGATGGGCTCCATGCCGGTGAGGCCGGCCTCGGCTGCCGTCGCGGCGACATCGGAAAGCAAGGCGCCGGCTGCTGCCGTGACGTGCGTGCCGTTGACCGTAATGTCGGAGAGGCCCTCGCCCAACGCCACGACGACGCCGCGGATGCCCTTGTCGCCGACGAGTAGGTCGGAGCCGTTGCCCACGATGGTGAGGGGCAGGTCGCAGCGATAACAGGTGTCAAGCGTGGCGACGAGGCCCTGCTCGGTGTCGGGCGTGACAAAGACGTCGGCCGGGCCGCCGATCTTAAACGTGGTGTGGTCGCGCATGGGCTCGCTCATCAACACGTTGTCCTCGCCGGCAACACCGGCGAGCGCGCAGAGCAGGTCCTCGTTAAAAAAGTCATTCTCGTGCATACGAATATCCGCCTTATGGTGGTCGTTTTCATCAATCGAATGCAATATACCCCACCCGGATGGATTTGGTGCAAAGTAACCTGACCCCAATGCATCACATGGTGCAAAGGGGCCAGGTTACTTTGCACCAATCACGGCGGTAAAACAGCCGTCTACCGGATTGGTAAAGTGTTTATCATCGAGGTAGAGGGACGGTCGCTATACTTTCAAGAGATTGCGCGAATACTCGGAAGGAGCGAGATGGGCAACAAAGTTACTCTCAAGCAGATTGCCCAGGAGGTGGGGCTTTCCCCCTCGTCGGTCTCGCTTGTTCTCAATAATCGGCCCTGTCGCATCTCGGAAGAAAACCGCAAGCTCATCAAGGAGGTCGCGGCGCGCAACCACTATGTTCCTAACCAGATCGCGCGTAGCCTGGTCATGCGCGAGTCGCGCACGCTGGGCCTTATCGTCCCTAATATCGAGAGCCGCTTTTTTGCCTCGCTCGCTGGCAGCCTGGAAAAGCGCTGCCGCGAGGACGGCTACGCGCTCTTTATTACCAGCTCGGGCGGAAGCGCCGATGACGATCTTGAGCTGCTGCGCCAGCTGGTGACGCGCGGCGTCGACGGCGTCTTTCTGGTGGTGGGTGACGAGTTCTCCGACGACCGCGCCCTGCGCGAAGAGGTCAGCCATCTGCCCATCCCGGCGGTAATGGTCGACCGTGCCATTGAGGGGCTCGAGTGCGACAAGGTGATGTTCGACCACGAGATGGGTGGCTATATGGCTACCCGCTATCTGATCGAGCAGGGCCACCGTCGCATTGCCTGCTTGGTTAACGCGCGCCGTTCCAATACGGGGCGTAAGCGACTTGCCGGCTATGAGCGCGCGCTGCGCGAGGTAGGCTTGCCGATCGACGCGCGTTTGGAGTTTGAGAGCGAGTACTACATTCCGAGTGCCTACGAGGCCTCGGAGGCGGTGCTCGCAACCGACGCCACCGCCGTGTTCGCAAGCTCGGATAACATCGCGTTGGGTCTGCTCAAGCGCCTGCACGAGATGGGGAAGAGCATCCCGGGCGATATCTCGGTGGTGAGCTATGACAACTCGGCGGCCGACGTTCTCTTTGAGCCGGCACTGACCGCGATTGAGCAGGACCCTGGTGTCCTTGCGGAGCATGCT
The DNA here is from genome assembly GCA_900542365.1 of uncultured Collinsella sp. Taxonomy (GTDB): domain Bacteria; phylum Actinomycetota; class Coriobacteriia; order Coriobacteriales; family Coriobacteriaceae; genus Collinsella. The sequence goes on from UQNH01000033.1 coordinate 15,708, forward strand.
TTTGGCTGCATGTCCAAGCGTCTTGCCGGTAGGGGCGGCAGGCGTGCCGAAGAGGTCGTTCTGGAGCCGGAGCTTATCGTTAAGGACAGCGTGCTCGAGCTTACTAAACACAACTAAACACGTTTACCAATTTGCAGAGACCGAATGTGGAGCACCTGTGACAATCAACGCCGCAGGTGAATGTCGCGTTTTGCTAATCGATGGGATTGATAAGGGTGGTAAAACGTTTTTTCACCATGATAAAACGTTTTAGCAAATATACTGGTCCCAACGAAAGGTTGCCGTATTGGAGGGTGACCGCACAGCGAAGGGACATAAACAATGGCTAAAACACTGGGGACGCCGTGGCAAAAGCTGGGCCACGAGGTGCCGGCTTCCGAGCTCGAGGGCGTCGACCTGTATTGGCGCGCATCGAACTATCTGTCCGTCGGTCAGATCTACCTTCGCTCTAACCCGCTAATGCGCCCCGACTTTGTCGACGAGAAAACCGGTGAGGTGCGCGACTTCGGTCGTCCGGACGTTAAGCACCGCCTGGTTGGCCACTGGGGCACCACGCCCGGCATCAACTTCCTGTTCGGTCACGTCAATCGACTGATCGCCGACCACAACCAGAATGCTATCTTCTTGATGGGCCCTGGTCACGGTGGCCCCGCCGGTACTGCTCAGTCGCTGCTCGACGGCACCTACCGCGAGATTCGCCCCGACATCACCAATGACGAGGCAGGCCTGCAGAAGTTCTTCCGCCAGTTCTCCTATCCCGGCGGCATCCCGAGCCACTTTGCGCCCGAGACGCCCGGTTCCATCCACGAGGGCGGCGAGCTCGGCTACACGCTCAGCCACGCTTACGGTGCCGTTATGGACAACCCTAGCCTGCTGGCCGTGGCCGTGGTGGGCGATGGCGAGTCCGAGACCGGTCCGCTCGCGACCTCTTGGCAGTCCAACAAGCTCGTGAACCCGGCAACCGACGGTATCGTCCTGCCGATCCTGCACCTCAACGGCTACAAGATCGCCAACCCCACCATCCTCGCCCGCGTGTCCGACGAGGAGCTCACCAAGTTCTTTGAGGGTATGGGCTACAAGCCGCACTTCTTTGTCGCTGGCTTTGACGACGAGAGTCACGCGAGCATCCATGAGCGTTTCGCCGCCCTGTTTGAGCAGGTCTTTGACGAGATTTGCGACATCAAGGCCACCGCTCAGGCCCAGGCAGCCGCGGGCGAGACCGTGGTCCGCCCGGCCTATCCCATGATCGTGTTCCGTACGCCCAAGGGCTGGACTTGCCCCAAGCACATCGACGGCAAGAAGACCGAGGACTCCTGGCGCGCGCATCAGGTGCCGCTGGCGAGCGCCAAGGACACCCACGAGCACTTCCGCGTGCTACGCGAGTGGCTGCGCTCCTACAAGCCCGAGGAGCTCTTTACGCCCGAGGGCCAGGTGCGCCCCGAGGTGACGGCCTTTATGCCGACCGGCGAGCTGCGTATCGGCGCCAATCCCAACGCGAACGGCGGCAAGGTGCGCCGCGAGCTCGAGCTCCCCGATATTTACGCCCACGAGATCCCCGTCGCCGAGAAGGGCCATGGCTGGGGCTCCACCGAGGCCGCTCGCGTCTTTGGTGAGTACACTGCCGACGTTCTGGCCAAGAACATGGAGGATTTCCGCATCTTTGGTCCCGACGAGACCGCGTCCAACCGCCTGCAGGCCGCCTACAAGGTGACCAAGAAGCAGTGGGATGCCGGCTTCTACGAGGACGAGGCCAACGACGAGCTGCTGGCCGGCTCCGGTAAGGTCGTCGAGCAGCTGTCCGAGCACCAGTGCGAAGGCTTCCTCGAGGCTTACGTGCTCACCGGACGCTCCGGCGTGTGGAGCTCCTACGAGAGCTTTGTGCACGTGGTCGATTCCATGGTCAACCAGCACTGCAAGTGGCTCGAGGCCACCAAGCGCGAGATTCCGTGGCGTGCCCCCATCAGCGGCCTCAACATTTTGCTGTCGAGCCATGTTTGGCGTCAGGACCACAACGGCTTCTCGCACCAGGACCCCGGCTTTATCGACCTGCTGCTCAACAAGGCCAACGACACGCATATCGTGAATGCTTACTATCCGGCCGACGCCAACATGGCCCTCGCTGTGGCCGAGCGCGTCTACCAGTCCACCGACTGCGTCAACGCCATTTTCTGCGGCAAGCAACCCGCCCCGACTTTCCAAACGGTCGACGAGGCCTGTGCCGAGCTCGCCGAGGGTGTCGCGGCTTGGGAGTGGGCATCGACTGCCGACTCGCTCGCCGAGGCTGACGTCGTAGTTGCCACGTGCGGTGACGTGCCGACGCTCGAGGCTTTGGCTGCAACCGATATGCTGCGCGAGCTAGGCATTAAGGTGTGGTTCGTTAACGTGGTCGATCTGCTCAAGATTCAGAACGTCTGCGAGAACGACCAGGCCATCAGCGATGAGCGCTGGGCTGAGCTGTTCGGTTGCGGCGAGAAGCCCGTGCTCTTCGCATTCCACGCCTATGCCGGCACGATTCGCCGCCTGATCTGGAACCGCCCCGGCCACGACGCCTTCCGCGTCCACGGCTACGAGGAGAAGGGCTCCACGACCACGCCGTTCGACATGCTGCGTCTGAACAACATGGATCGTTGGGCTTTGGCCGCCGACGTGCTGCGCATGGTCGACGCCGACAAGTTTGCAGAGCAGATTGACGGGGCAGCGTTTGTATCACAAGCATATCAAGAAACGATTCAGCAGGCAGACACATTGCCGGAAGATTCTCCGTTAGAACGCCGTATGCGGCAAATGATGCTGCTGAACTTAGACTGGTTTATGCAGACGCTGTTAGACCGGAAAGACCGGATGAGTATGGCGAACGCTTTGGAAGTGCGAGTGCCGTTCTGCGATTATCGGATTGCAGAGTATCTTTATAATGTGCCGTGGGAGATGAAAGAGTACAAAGGCTATGAAAAAGGGCTGCTGCGAGCAGCAATGCAGGACTATTTGCCGGAGAAAGTGCTCTGGCGGAAAAAAAGTCCGTATCCAAAGACCCACAATCCGAATTATTTGCAGGCAGTACGAGCAATGCTTGCGGCGATTTTGCAAGATCCAAAAGCACCGCTGTTCCAGTTGGTGAAACGAGAAGCAATTGAACAATTATTATTACAGCCGAGCGGTGTGCAGTGGTATGGGCAGCTGATGGCATATCCGCAGACGATTGCTTATTTCGTGCAGATGAATGCGTGGTTGCAAGCGTATGATGTGAAAATTGTCGAATAAGAGGTTGTTTTTCGGAAAAAAAGGGGCGGAGCGTTTCTCTTTGGGGAGGGGAAACGCTCTTTTTATGGATTTTTCACAAATCATCGACAAAAATAGACGAGAATCTTCTACATCAAGTAGCATTGACAAACTGGGGATGATATGATATAATAATAAAGCTGTCGCACGAGGAAAGGCGGCGTTAAGGAACACGAAAGAGTGTGTAAAACCGGACACGGAAAGCTGAGGAACACCGATGCAGGGAGCAGGGTGCAGCGAAGCGAAAGGGAAGAAAACTTAACGGAAGCTTGGAACGTGAGAGAGCGAAAGAAAAGATTGTATGCATTTCGTTGAGATGTTGAGCAAGGATAGATTGGAAAGAACAGAAAGAAATTTCAGTTCACAATTTATTTACTTGACAAAATCGAAGAGATGTGATATAATAAAGAAGTTGCAGCGGAGAAATGAGAATTTCAGAGATGCGACGAAGAGAACAGAGTCTGGCAGAACTTCACAAAATGTTAAAAACATTCACAAAAAGTTCACTTGACAAAAGTTCGAAAGTATGATATAATATAAAAGTTGCAGCACGAAAGTGCGACCAACAAAAAGTTATATCAAGTACGGTATCTTGAAAATTGAACAATGCACTACAAGTACAAAAGACCCTTGAAATTCAAGAGAGCGTCAGAGAAGACGATAAAAAACACAAAACAAGTCAGTGAGTAACTGACAGGATCGATATAAACAGCATTCGCTGTGTATATACAACTTTACTAAAGAGTTTGATCCTGGCTCAGGACGAACGCTGGCGGCACGCCTAACACATGCAAGTCGAACGGAGAAAATAGCTTCGGTTGTTTTCTTAGTGGCGGACGGGTGAGTAACACGTGAGGAACCTGCCTTTGAGAGTGGGATAGCTTCTGGAAACGGATGGTAATACCGCATAACATAGCGAAACCGCATGATTTTGCTATCAAAGTATTTCGCTCAGAGATGGCCTCGCGTCTGATTAGATAGTTGGTGAGGTAACGGCTCACCAAGTCGACGATCAGTAGCCGGACTGAGAGGTTGAACGGCCACATTGGGACT
>UQNH01000034.1:0-19356 GCA_900542365.1 uncultured Collinsella sp.
CTGATCCGGTCCGACCGGGCCGCGCGGCAAGGAGATATATTGCCAGACCGGAGGGGCGCCGGGGGCGGGAATCTGGGCGTACACATTTCCTACACAATTTGGGATCCGACTAACGTTTGCCAGCCGTTAACTACCGCTCACCGAGCATCTCTTTATATAAGGCAGTCTCATGGTTAAAGCGGATACGTTCCCCTAGCTAAAGCACAGCCAGCATCGAGCAACTCATCACGTTCTTCCACCGAGAACCCCTCGGCGTAGACGCGCACCACTGGTTCGGTCCCGCTAGGACGGACCAGCAGCCACGTGTCATCCTCGAATGCTAAACGCAAGCCATCCATATGACTAACGTTTTGCGGCACCTTGCCACAAATCGACTTGGGGTTTACGCCCGGCAGCAGGGTTCGTAACGTTTCGGCATCTTCGGCCTCAAGGCGCAAATCGCGTCGACCGTAACTCGTCTTACCAAAACTGTCCTCGAGTTGGTCGACCAGAACGCCCAAAGGCGCGTCCGTCTTTGCCATAAGCTCACACAGAATCAGACAGGCGAGGATTCCATCGCGCTCGGGCATATGCGCGGCGATGCCGATACCACCGGCTTCCTCGCCGCCTATGAGGACGCCACCCTTCTTCATCTCTGCCGCTATATATTTGAAACCGACTGGTTTGACGGTCACGCGGCAGCCAAGCGCCTCGGCAATGCGACGCACGAGCGTCGAGCACGAAAGATTGACGACGACGCGTCCCTCCAAATTACGAAATTGAACCAAGTCGCCCAAAACGAGCGCCATGATCTGATGCGGATGTATATATCTGCCGCGCTCGTCAACCGCGCCGATACGGTCGGCGTCGCCGTCGGTCACCAGGCCAGCGCAAGCTCCGTCCTCGATAACCGTATGCTCGCAAGCGTCCACCCACGGCTCAACGGGGTCGGGGCAGATATCTTCTTGGTCAGGCGCCTGCCCGGCGTGAATCTCGTGCACCTCAACGCCAAGCTCGCGCAGCAAGTCGGCTAGATAGCCCTGGGCTGCGCCGCCCATGGGGTCAACAACCACGCGCAGGTGCGCGGCGCGGATGGCTTCGGCATCGACAAACGATGCCACCGCTTGCATATAGTCAGGAATGATATCCGCGGTGCGATATTGCCCCTCGATCCCCATTGGCTCGGGAGCCATGGTCTCTTCGAGCTCTTCGATGACATCCTGGTTGGCGGTCGAGCCGTCACCCATGCGAATCTTGAGACACAGATAACCCTGCGGATGATGGGACCCCGTCACCATGAGCGCGCCGCACGCCTCACCGTCATAAGCCGCCGCCCACGTAAGGGCAGGGGTCGGAACAGGTCGCGAAGCGAGCACGGCGTCTAGCCCGTGCGCTGCTAGCACACCCGCCGCAAGCTCAGCGAACTCGCGCGCCAGGGGCCGAGTGTCGAACCCTATATATACCGTTTTGCCCGGATTGGTCTTTTGCCACAACTCGCCGACGGCATCGGCGATACGGGCAACGTTATCGGCAGTGAAGTCCTCATCGACGCGAGCGCGCCAACCGTCAGTTCCAAAATGAATTATCGCGCACACGCGCAGACACCTCACAGTGTTTGGATCATGGTACGCATGAGGTATACCCGCGATACACGCTCGGCAACCTGCCGGCACCAGCATTCACCATTTGGGCAAATGCTGCCGAGGACATGCAGGCAATAAAAAAACCGCCCCGTATGGAGCGGTTTTGCCCTTTATATATCGAGCGCCTCGGCCATCGCTGCCGTAGTGATTGCCGTGGTTCCACAGCAACTGCCCACCATTGCGGCACCGGCATGTCTCCATTCGATGCATGCGCGCGCGAAAGCTTCGGGGTTCTCGTGCCATACGGGGCCATCCTGAGTCTGGACCGGATCGCCCACGTTGGGACGCACCGTGACGGGAGTAGTCGCCGATGCAACCATCCTGGGCACCGCCGCGTTCGCGGCCGCAAGCGAACAGCAATTAACACCAACCGAGTTTGCGCCGTGTTTTTCGGCGTACAAAACGGCTGCCTCGATGTTGAGGCCATCGCCCAACAGGTCGCCTTTGTCATCAACGACAAAACTCACCAGGACAGGCATGCCGTCAGCGGCATCTCGAGCGCCGGCAAGCATGGGCTGCAAATTACGGATAGACGTCACCGTCTCGATCAGCAGACCGTCAACACCAGCATTGAGCAAGGCGTGCGCCTGTTCGCGCGCAATGCCTCGGATCTCACGAAACTCGGCAGAGTCCTCGGCAAACCACTCAATACCGATCGGACCCATCGAGCCCAGCAGCAGCTGAGGGTGCGCCTGGCGGGCATCGTCGACGGCCCCGCGATTGACCTCCGCCACGGACGACGCAATCTGGTCGTGCTTGAGGGCATAGCTTGATGCCTGAAAGGTATTGGTAATGAGTACCTGCGCGCCGGCGGCGACATACAAGCGATGGATACGAGAAACGGTCTGCGGCTCTGCCAGATTCCAAAACGCCGGTGGAATATCGGCGGCATCGTACTCACTCAACAGAACACTGCCCATGGGGCCCTGCGCCAACAAGGTCTCGCTCGACAAGCGGCGCGTAAGTTCCTCGGCACCAAAGCGGTTGTAATAACTCGTATCCATATATATCCCGCTATTCCTCGACGCTGATTCCCTGCTTTTCGAGATAGGCGAGCCAGCGGCTCATCGTGTCCTCGGATAGCGCATGCTCCATCATGCAGGCCTCGGAATCGGCTCGCTCAAATTCGACACCGAGCTCCTGAACCAAAAACGTGCGGATGAGGCGATGACGGTACCAGATAGCCGTGCCAACCTCGCGGCCGCGATCGGTCAGGATTACCTTGCCATAGTGCGATTGCTCGACAAGCTCGGATGCCTTGAGCGCCGAAACCGCTTTATTGACCGATGCCTTGGAGACGCCAAGGCGCTGCGCGATGTCGACCGATCGCACGCCGTTGGTTTCCCCCTCTTCGCTTTCAATGCGAACCATGCACTCCAAGTAGTCTTCGTTCGCCACCGTCAGATGTAGTTCGCGCGAGCTATTTGTCGTATCCATGATCTTCCGTCCCTTCTGCATTCATTGGCTGATTCTACCCCATCCAAGCGTCGCAGTATGCCGTGGCATACCGTGCTAGAGTTCTTGTTGCACACGACGACCAAGATTGGAGCGGTCTTTATGGAAAACACCACCACGAACCCCGATGTCCTCGAGCGCTTTTTGCGCTACGTCCAGATCAACACGCAGTCCGAGGATGCAAACTGCGACCAGGTACCTTCGAGCGCCGTTCAGTTTGACCTTGCCAACGTGCTGGCTGAAGAGCTGCGCGAGCTTGGTGCGGAAGATGCCCACGTGACCGAGCATGCCTATGTCTGCGCGCATATCCCCGCAAGTGCGGGCGCTGAGGACAAGCCCGCCCTGGGCCTGATCGCCCATCTCGACACCACCGAAGTTGCACCGGGCGCCGGCGTGAAGCCGCACATCGTACACTACGAAGGCGGCGACCTGGTCTGCGGCACGGTTGACGGTAAGCCCGTTGCCATGAGTACCGTCAAGCTTCCCGCCCTGAACGACCTCGCGGGTGAGGACCTGGTCTGCAGCGATGGCACCACGCTGCTGGGCGCGGACGACAAGGCAGGCGTCGCCGAGATCATGTCGCTTGTCGCACGTATCGCTCAGGACCCTTCTCTGCCCCATCCCGCACTCGGCATTTGCTTCTGCCCTGACGAGGAGATCGGCCACGGAGCCGAGCTGTTGGATATCGATACCTTTGGCTGCAAGTACGCCTACACGGTCGACGGCGGCCCCATCGGCGAGCTGGAGTGGGAGTGCTTTAACGCCGCCGAGGCGACCGTCCGCTTTGAGGGCCAGTCCATCCACCCGGGCGACGCCAAGGGCCGTATGGTCAACGCAGGCAATCTGTTCTGCGACTTCAACGCGTTGCTCCCCTACGCGCAGCGCCCGGAGTATACGGAAGGCTACGAGGGCTTTTATCACCTTGAGGGTGTATCTGCAACCGTCGACCACGCCACGGCGCGCTACATCGTCCGCGACCATGACGCCGCCAAGTTCCAGCAGAAACTCGACCTTATTGATGCCGCCGCCTCGATGCTCAACCAGCGTCTGGGTGAGGAGCGCGTGACGGTCGAGATTAAGCAGCAATATCGAAATATGGCCGAGATCGTTTGTGACTTTCCCGAGCTTATTGATGTTGCCAAGGAAGCCTACCTTGCCTGCGGCGTTGAGCCCCAAGTGCTGCCGATTCGCGGCGGCACCGACGGCGCGCAGCTGTCGTTCCGCGGTCTGCCCTGCCCCAACCTTTCCACCGGCGGCTATTGCTACCACGGCGTCAACGAATTCGTCCCGGTCAGTTCGCTCGTCAAGATGACCGACGTGCTCCAGGAGCTCGTCTCCCGCTTTGCATAAGCCTGGCTGCACAAGTCCAAAAGACGAATCGCCCCGTCCTCAACCGAGAACGGGGCGATTTTTTGCTGCAATGAGAACAGGTTGACGCACGCCAGCCTCTTAACGCAAGGAGTGTCCCAAACTGCCGGCACAAAAGGAACGTCCCCAAGTGCCGCAAAATGACGACATCCACTCTCGCTTTGTGGGTAGTCATTGGGGAGGTTCTTGTTTGACTAGTCGTTTAAAAACGTCCCCAATGACTACCCAACGACTAGTCCGGACCAAGGCAACGCCGATGTTTTGGCAACGACAGCGAAAACCCGCCAGAGCGAGCAAGGTGCCTTGAAACGAGGCGGCATTGATCTTTTGATCATGCCGCCGAAGTTGAAAGGCAGATTGCCGCTCTGGCGGGTTTGCAGCGTCAACTGGTTACGCGGGCTGGTAAGCCCGCGTAACCCTAATAATTGGCCTCGTAACCGTTGCCGTCGCCGGTGGGCTCTTCGTAGTAGTCCGAATCGCTCGAATCGCCTGAGTCATCGGAATCGTCAGAGCTGACCGATGAGGTTGCGGTACCGTTTGCGTAGTCGTCAGACGTGTTGTTGCTGAGGTCACCGATCGTAGAGCTGGAACCATCGGACATACCCATGGTGTTGGGACCCTTGGGATCCTTGCCGGCATCGACGCGCTCCATCATTTCCTTGAGCTCGTCCTCGTAGACAAAGACGTAGCTCACACCGTCGATCATGGTGCTGTCGTCGGCGTACGAGGGCAGGTTGGCCGAGTAGATACCGTCGACATCCATACCGCGCATGGCGTTGACCGTAGCCACGATATCCTGAACGCTCATATCGGTTACAAGCATATCGGACAGCGAATTAACCAGGCCAAAGATCTTCGTGGCATCGAAGTTATTGAGAATCTGGTTGGCAAGGGCGCCAAGCACCTGACGCTGGTGGCGCATGCGCGTGTAATCGCCGTCGGCATAGGTGTAGCGGCAGCGGGCATAGGTAAGGGCGGTGGCACCGTCCATATGCTGCTGGCCAGCGGTAATCTTAATATCCAGGTGCTCGGGGTCGTCAACATCATCGGTTGCGTTAATGTCGATACCGCCAACCGAATCAATCAGCGCCTGCATACCGTCGAAGCTGACCTCGGCATAGTGGGAAATCTGAACACCGCACAGCTCGTTGACCGCCTCGACCATGGCCTCGGCGCCGCCAACGGTATGGCAGGCGTTGATCTTCATGGTCTCGCCCTTGTACTCGACCTTGGTGTCGCGCGGAACGGAAATGAGCGTCGCCTGCTTTTGCGTGGGGTCGATGCGTGCCAGGATAATCGAGTCGGCACGATACGTATCCTCGCCCGGACGGCCGTCGGTGCCAAGAAGCAGCACGTAGAACGGATCCTTTGCCTCATCGGTGTCAACCAGAACCCGACGCAGATTGTCAGTAATGACATTAGAATCGCCGAGCTTGCCCATAATGGTGGCAAACCACAGGCCGGCAGCGGTAGTGGCACTCAGCAGCACGCCAAGCACGACAATGAGCGCGACGTGACGAATCGTGTGGCTACGGCGGCGTTGACGAGCGCGCTCGGAATAGCGAGCCACGTTATCGCGACTGTAGATCTTGGCCTGCGCACCAGTTGAGGGTCTTCGGGTGGTGGTATCCGCGAGGGGCTTTTTATTAAACATAGGCAACCTGTATTAGTAGATGACGGGATCGGGGACGGTAGCATGCTCGACATGCGCGCCGAGCGCCTGCAGCTTTTCGACAAACTGCTCGTAGCCGCGCTTGATGTGATGGATAGCCGAAACCTCGGTCGTCCCGTCGGCGATCAAGCCCGCTACGACGAGGGCCGCTCCGCCGCGCAAATCGGGCGAGGTAACCTGTGCACCCGAGAAGCCCTTGACGCCATGAATCATGGCATGATGGCTCTCGATACGAATGTCGGCACCCATGCGCACCAGCTCAGAGGCAAACATAAAGCGATTCTCGAAGATGTTCTCGGTAATAACGGAACTGCCGTCGGCAAGGGCGGAGAGCACCATAATCTGCGCCTGCATGTCGGTCGGAAACCCGGGGAACGGAAGCGTCTGGATGTCGACCGGCTTGATACGCTCGGCACGGTTCACATGGACGCCATCCTCGACGCGCTCGCAGTCGATACCCATGAGCTCCATCTTCTTGAGCACCATGCCCAAATGAATGGGGCAAAAGCCCGTGACATCGACACCGCGATCGTCCGCCATCAACGCACCGGCGACGATAAAGGTACCGGCCTCGATGCGGTCGCCCACCACGCGATGGATAACGGGATGGAGCTCTTCCACGCCTTCGATAGTCACGACGGGCGTACCGGCGCCAACAATCTTGGCGCCCATCTCGTTGAGCATGTTGGCGAGATCGACGATCTCGGGCTCGCGGGCGGCATTGTCGATAACCGTGGTGCCCTGTGCGCGCACAGAGGCCATGATGAGATTCTCGGTCGCACCGACGCTGGCGAACTCGAGCGTGACGGTGGTACCGCGCAGACCTTGGGGCGCATTAGCGTTGATGTAACCGTGGGCGGTATCGAACTCAACGCCCAGGGCCTCAAGACCAAGAATGTGCATATCGATCTTACGAGCACCCAGGTTGCAGCCGCCCGGCATGGCAATTTTGGCGCGATGGAAGCGGCCCAGCAGGGGCCCCATGACGGCGGTGGAAGCGCGCATCTTGGCAACGAGCTCGTAGGGGGCCTCCCATGAATCGACCTGAGAGGTATCAATCTCGAGCGTGTGCTCGTCGAGAACATCGATCGTAGCGCCCATGCACTTGAGCACCTTGCCCATCACGTGGACATCGGAAATATCGGGCACGTTCTGCAGCGTCGTCTTGCCCGGCGCCAGAAGCGTTGCCGCCATGAGTTTGAGCGCGGAGTTCTTGGCGCCCGAGACGGGCACGGAGCCTCCGATGGCGTGGCCACCCTCAACGCGGATAATATCCAAGGTCTACCCTTTCAAAAAGCATGCCCGGGGTGGCTGGGCCATCCCGGGCATGATGTGTTCGCAAATGGTCGAACGCTAAATCGTTTGACTATTGGGCAAGCTTGAGCTTACACCATGCGATTTCATTATAGAGGTAGGCGCGGCGTGCATCATCCTCCGACAAATTACCCAGCTTCTCTTCAAAACCTTGAATATCAGCTTTAAGCTTGTCGGCATCGACGGTCGCCAAATCGCAAGCGCGCTCGGCGAGAACGGTCACGACATCGTCCGCAACCTGGGCATAGCCGCCGGCCACGGCAAACGTGTGGTCGACAGTGCCCATGGCCTTATCGGAAACGCGAACGTAACCGCGGTCGATCGTGCAGATCTCGCTGGAGTGAGCAGGCAGAACGCCAAACTCGCCATCCGTGGACGGAATCGACACAAACGCAGCGTCGCCCTCATAGGCGCAGCTCACGGGGCACACGATGCGGATACGCATAACCTACTTCTCCCCCATCTTGCGGGCGCGCTCGCGCACGTCCTCAATCGTGGAAGCATAGCGGAAAGCCTGCTCGGGCAGGTCATCGGCCTTGCCGTCGACAATCTCGGCGAAAGAGCGGACGGTATCCTCGACGCGGACGTAGACACCGGGGTTGCCGGTGAACTTCTCGGCGACGTGGAAGGACTGCGAGAGGAACTGCTGAATCTTACGGGCACGGTTGACCGTAAGGCGCTGCTCCTCGGACAGCTCGTCCATACCCAGAATGGCGATGATGTCCTGAAGGTCGGAGTACTCCTGCAGGAGCTCCTGGACCTTGACAGCGACACGGTAGTGCTCCTCGCCAACGATCGAGGGATCGAGAGCGTCGGAGGAAGACGCAAGCGGGTCGATAGCCGGGAACAGGCCGAGCGACGAAATGCTACGCGAAAGAACCGTGGTGGCATCGAGGTGAGTAAACGTCGTGGCAGGCGCCGGGTCGGTCAGGTCGTCTGCGGGGACGTAGACAGCCTGGACGGAGGTAATGGAGCCCGTCTTGGTCGAGGTAATGCGCTCCTGGAGGTCGCCCATCTCGGTTGCCAGCGTGGGCTGGTAACCAACGGCGGACGGCATACGGCCCAGCAGTGCGGAAACCTCGGAACCCGCCTGGGAGAAGCGGAAGATGTTGTCGATGAACAGCAGAACGTCCTGGCCGCGATCGCGGAAGTACTCAGCGGTGGTAAGGCCGGCCAGACCGATGCGCAGACGCGCTCCGGGCGGCTCGTTCATCTGACCATAGACCAAGCAGGTCTTGTCGATAACGCCAGACTCGCTCATCTCGAGGAACAGGTCGGTGCCCTCGCGGGTACGCTCGCCGACGCCGGTGAACACCGAGGTGCCGCCGTGCTCCTGGGCGAGGTTGTTGATGAGCTCCTGAATCAGAACGGTCTTGCCGACGCCGGCGCCGCCGAACAGGCCGGTCTTGCCGCCACGGATGTAGGGCTCGAGCAGGTCGACGGCCTTGATGCCGGTCTCGAAGATCTCGGTCTTGGTGGTGAGCTCGTCAAAGCGGGGCGCTGCATGGTGGATGGGGTAGAACTCCTCCACCTCGGGCATGGGCTTGCCGTCGACGGGCTTGCCCATGACGTTCCAAATGCGACCGAGCGTCTTGGGACCAACGGGCATCTTCATGGGCTCACCGGTATCGGTGGCGATGAGGCCGCGCTGCAGGCCGTCGGTCGAGGACATGGCGACCGTGCGGACGACGCCGCCCGGAAGCTGGCTCTCGACCTCGAGGATCGTGCTCAGATGACCGATCGGGGTCTCGGCCTCGACCGTGAGCGCGTTGTAGATCGGGGGCACCGCGCCGTCAAACTTGACGTCGACGACAGGGCCGATGATTCGCACGATGCGACCATCACCGGCAGTCGTCTTCTTGGTGGCTTCCTCGACCGCAAGCTTTACGGTGTTATTAGCCATTACTGTTCCTCCAATGCTGAGGCTCCGCCGACGATCTCGTTAATCTCGGTCGTGATCGAAGCCTGGCGCACGCGACTATACGTGCGGGTAAGGGTCGAGATGATCGCGGTGGCGTTTTCCGTCGCGGAGTGCATGGCCTTGCGGCGTGCACCCTGCTCGGCAGCCGCCGAATCGATCAGGGCCTGGTAGATGACCGTCAGGATATAAGACGGCACAAGCTTGCCGAGAACATGCTCGGGAGAGGGCACGAACTCGAACGTGGACGAGATGCGCTTAGGGGCGTCGGTCTCGTTCTTACGCGGACCGTGGGCCATAGCGATCATCTCGGGGTCGAGCGGCAACAGATGCTCGACGCGAAGCTCCTGATCCACGCGGTTCTTGGCGTGGTGGTAGACAAGCTCGACACGGTCAAGCTCACCGGCACGATACGCATCGCAGATATGAGAGGAGATCATGCGGGCCTGATTGAAATCGGGCTCAGAGGAATTGCCCTCAAAGTGCATGACGACGTTTGCGCGGTCACGGAAATACGTGGCCGGCTTACGCCCGCACGCGATGATCTCGCACTCGATGCCGTCGTTCGCCCAAGAAGCGGCGAGCTTTTCGGCCGTGCGCTCCACCGTCGTATTGAAACCGCCGGCAAGGCCGCGGTCCGAGGCAATAACGACAATCAGGCCATGCTTGACGCTCTCATGCTTCTGCAGCATGGGATCGGTGCCCGAACAGGAGGCGTCGCCGGCGACCGTCAACATGACGTCGGTCAGCGCCTCCTTATAGGGCTCGGCCTGCTTGGAGCGATCGAGGGCACGACGGATCTTGGCCGTAGAGACCATCTCCATCGTGCGCGTGATCTGCTTGGTCGTGGTAACCGAGGAGATTCGCTTCTTAATGTCGCGAAGGTTAGCCATGGGGCTTAGTTCTCCTCTGATCCAGAAACATCCGAATGGTGCTTGGCCATGAACTGCTGCTTGAAGTCGCCGATGACGCGCAAGAGCTCAGCCTTGGTGTCATCATCGATCTTCTTGGCGCGAACCTTGTCGAGCAGCGAGCCAAAGCCATTGTCCATGTACTCGATGAGCTCGGCACGGAAGGGCAGCACGTCGGCGATCTCCAGGTCATCCAGGAAGCCCTCGTTGCCAGCGAACAGCGTAACGATCTGCTCGCCAACCTCAAACGGCTTGTAACGCGGCTGCTTCAGGAGCTCGGTCATGCGAGCACCATGGGTCAGCTGCTTTTGCGTGGCCTCGTCGAGGTCGGAGCCGAACTGCGTGAAGCCGGCGAGCTCCTGGTACGAAGCAAGGTCCAGACGGAGGTTGCCGGCGACCTGCTTCATGGCCTTGGTCTGCGCATCGCCACCGACGCGGGACACGGAGATGCCCACGTCGACTGCCGGGCGCTGACCCTGGAAGAAGAGCTCGGACTGCAGGTAGATCTGACCATCGGTAATGGAAATGACGTTGGTCGGAATGTAGGCCGAGACGTCGCCGTCCTGGGTCTCGATGATCGGCAGTGCCGTCATGGAGCCGTAACCGTTCTTCTTGGACATCTTGACGGCACGCTCGAGCAGACGAGAGTGCAGGTAGAAGATGTCGCCAGGATAGGCCTCGCGTCCGGGCGGACGATGCAGCGTCAGCGACATCTGACGGTAGGCCACAGCCTGCTTGGACAGGTCGTCGTAGATGACGAGCACGTGGCCGCCGGGGTTGGTCTCGCTGGCGGGCTTGCCGTCCTCGCCGTTGTACATGAAGAACTCGCCGATAGCGGCACCGGCCATAGGCGCGATGTACTGCATAGGGGCGGAATCGGCAGCGGTGGCCGAAACGATGATGGTGTAGTCGAGCGCACCGTGCTGAGCGAGGGTCTCGCGGATGTTGGCAACCGTGGAGGCCTTCTGGCCGATGGCGACATAGATGCAGACCATGCCCTTGCCGCGCTGGTTGAGGATAGCGTCGATGGCGATGGCGGTCTTACCGGTCTTACGGTCGCCGATAATGAGCTCACGCTGACCGCGGCCAATAGGCACCATGGAGTCGATAGCGAGCAGACCGGTCTGAACCGGCTCGCACACCGGGGTACGATCGATGACGCCGGGAGCCTTGAACTCGATGGGGCGACGGTGCGTGGCGACGATGTCGCCCAGGCCGTCGATGGGCTGGCCGAGCGGATTGACGACGCGGCCGAGCATGGCACGGCTCACGGGGATATCCATAATGCGGCCAGTGGTGCGGCACTCGTCGCCTTCCTTGATGGAGTCGACGGCACCGAACAGAACGGCGCCGACCTCGTCACGGTCAAGGTTCTGGGCAAGGCCGAAGACGGTCTCACCGGTATCGGAGCTCTTGAACTCCAGAAGCTCGCCTGCCATGGCGCTCTTGAGGCCGGAGACGCGCGCGATGCCGTCGCCTACCTCGTCGACCGTTGAAACCTCATGCGTATCGACCGTCGCGGAGAGGCTCGTGAGCTGCTCCTGCAGTTTCTTGGCGATATCCTGGGCATTGAGGGTTTCGGACATTAGGCTTCACCTCCGTACGAATTAGCAGAGTTTGCGAGGGTCTCCTGCGCGATGCGCAGCTGCGTCTTGACGGAAATATCACGACGCTCGCCGCGGGCCTCGAGCACCAGGCCGCCCACGATAGACGGGTCGACCCGCTCGATAAGGAATACCTTGCGGCCGAAGTCCTGCTCGCATTTCTTAGTGATGGTTTGACGCAGCTCGTCGTCGAGCGGGATCGCCGTGGTGACGGTCACGCCCACTACATCCTCGTCTTCCTCGGCAACATACTTAAAGGCAGCTGCCACCTTGGGAAGAAGGTCGAGCTGGTCGCGCTTGGACATGGTGTCGAGCACGGCGATGATCTCGGGGCTGGCAGAAGCCAAGCGCTCGATCATCTCGAGGTCCTCGAACACATGGTTCTCGGCCTTAGCGGCTTCCAGAAGGGAGCGCGCGTAGGTCTCGAGCACCTTGTCCTGATAGCGGCTAGTCGGCATTCAGGCTACCTGCTTCCTGGATGTAGCGCTCGATGAGCTTCTTCTGCTCGGCATCGTCCTCGAGTGCCTCGCCCACGATCTTGGTGGCGACGGCAACGGACAGGTCGGCGATGGAGCTCGCGGCACCGGCGTAAATGGACTTGCGCTCGTCCTCGACGGTCGTATGGGCCTTGGCGATGATCTCCTCGGCCTCCTTGTGAGCAGCCTCGATGATACGGGCGCGCTCGGACTCGGCGTCCTTACGGGCCTCGAGAACGATGTCGGCAGCCTGACGACGGGCGTCGGTGACGATCGAGTCGGACTCAGCGCGCTTGGCGATAGCCTCCTGCTTGGTCTTCTCGGCCTCGTCGAGGCTCTCCTCGATCTTCTTGCCGCGCTCCTCCATGGTTTTCATGATGCCCGGCAGGGCGACCTTGGCCAGCACGATCCAGATAATCAGGAAGGCGATAAGCGCCGGGATGAACTCCGCCATCTTAGGGATGAGGATGTCCGCACCGGCAGCGCCGTCCTCGGCGAACGCGGAAACCGGCATGAGCAGCGCGGCCGCGGACGCGGAGAGTGCGATCGCGCTCTTCTGGGATGAAAGATTCATACTTGACGCTCCGTGCTATTTAACGATCAGCGCGACAACGAAGCCGATCAGAGCCAGAGCCTCGCCGAAGGCGGAGCCCATAATGAAGACGGTGAACACGCGGCCCTGGACCTCAGGCTGACGGGCCATAGCACCCGTAGCACCCAGAGCAGACAGGCCGATAGCAAGACCAGCGCCGATAACACCGAGACCGTAACCGATAACTCCCACGATTCCTCCTTTGTCGTGCGTGTCTTATTTCACGCAGGATAACCTTTTTATAACTGCCGGGCTCCATGGGTACGGGCACCGGCGGTTTAACGAATTACCTTACCTTTAAGGCGCGAACGGAAGACTACTCCTCCTCCGCGACCTCCTCTGCCTCGGAGACATACACGGCGGTAAGGACCGTGAAGACGTAAGCCTGGATGGCGCCGACCACAAGCTCGATCGCATAGATCAGGATGAGGATGGCAAGCCAGGCCAGCGAAGGCAGGGCGCCAACGGCGTGGGCCGCGGAAACCTGCTGAAGCAGCGGCTGCATGAACATGCTCGCCATGATGGCGAACGAGCCCATGACCACGTGTCCTGCGAACATGTTGCAGAACAGACGGACGGCGAGCGTGATGAGGCGCAGGAAGGTCGAGAAAAGCTCGACGACCCACACGAGCACGTTCATCGGGAAGCTCACGCCCTGCGGGGCGAGGCTCTTGATGTAGCCGATCACGCCGTGAGCCTTGCATCCGTAGTAGATGAAGTACACGAAGGCGAAAATGGCGAGTGCGGCGGTGGAGCCGATTGCGCCGGTGCCGGGCTTCATTCCCGGAATCAGGCCGATCATGTTATTGATCAGGATGAACAGGAAAAGCGAGCACAGGAACGGGAAGTGCTTCTTCCAGTTCTCACCCACGACACCCTTGCCGATATCGTTCTCGACGTACTCGATGATGTACTCGAAACCGTTGACGAAGAAGCCCTTGGGAACCAGGGTCTGCTTCTTCTTGAACACGGCCAGGACGATCAGGAGCACGATCGTGGAGACGATCAGCCAAAACGAGTACTGCGTGATGCCGCAGCTCAGATCGCCCACGACAGGGGTGGAGCTGAACTCGCTGACCAGATGATTAATCTCATCAGGCAGCTTTTCAAAAATTTCCACGACTTACCTTTCGACCTCATGAGGATCTCGCAGCGCCTTGGCGACACGAACCGCGCAGGCGGCCATAAAGGCCACGAAGCCGATCGCCTCGCCCAGGAGGAACATGCGAAATGCCTCTCCGAACAACACAAACACAACCAAGGTAAAGACGAGCAGGGCGATTGCCGAGACCGCCAGACTCACCATACCCTTGAGCATGTCCGCATTCTGTTTATCGTCAAGAACCGGCTTGAGCGTAAAGACAAAGGGAAGGAAGGCAATTGCGCCCGCGATGGCGCCTGCAACGATAGCGAGCAGATCGGCTATCTGAAACACTGGCGTCCTCACTTTCCTTTTTAACGCTTCACAGAACAGTTCCCGCCAAACATTGGTGACTATTGTACGAGCCAATCGCTAAAGTACAACCGAAAAAGCATCGGTTAATACGCACCTGTTCGTTTTCTTAAGACCTTCTTTATGCCGCAGGTACGGTAATACGTTTTTCTCGAACCCTGCAGGGCAAAACGTCCGTTAACAGGAGTGCGCGCGGTCGCCTTTTGTTCGTCCGCGCGCACCGTTTCTTCGTATTTGCAGCCGCGGCCGTTTAGCCCAGCGACTAGAGCGTGCCGTAGATGCGGTCGCCGGCGTCGCCGAGGCCGGGAACGATGTAGGCAGCCTCGTTGAGATGGTCGTCGATGGCGCAGGTATAGATATGCACATCTGGGTCCTTCTCGGTCAGCGACTTGAGGCCCTCGGGGGCCGCGACGATGCACAGCATGCGGATGTCCTTGACACCGCGCTCGCGCAGGTAGCTGATGGCCATCTCGGCCGAACCGCCCGTGGCAAGCATGGGGTCGACGACCAGGCAGATGCGCTGGTCGATATCCTTGGGCATCTTGCAGTAATACTCGTGCGGCTCGTGGGTGACCTCGTCGCGCTCCATGCCGATGTGACCCACGCGAGCGGAGGGCACCAGGTCGAGGATGCCGTCGACCATGCCAAGGCCCGCACGCAGGATGGGCACGATGGCGAGTTTCTTGCCGGCAAGCTGTTTGAACGTGGCGGCAGTGATGGGGGTCTCGACCTCGACGTCTTCCATAGGCAGGTCGCGCATGGCCTCGTAGCCGTCAAAAAGCGCGAGTTCGCGCACGAGCTGGCGGAACTGGTTGGTGCCGGTGTTTTTGTCGCGCAGGATCGACAGCTTGTGCTGGACGAGCGGGTGATCGACAAGCGTCACACGGGACGCATCGTAGGTGACGGTCATGGATTGATTGCCCCTTTCGTTGCGGCCGCAAAACGGCCTTGCTGACAAGGCGCGCAGCAATGTTGCCGCCGCACGCCATGCATTAGTTTAGCGGTTTGTTGTATCGAGCAGCCCATCGCAGCCCTACTGTGAGGTGCTGAGCGAGCGCCTGACTGCATCACGCCAGCCCGCAAGGTTTTGCTCGCGGCGCTCGGCGGACATGTGGGGAAGGAAGGTCCTAACGATCTGGGCATTTTGCTCCAGCTCTTCCAGGTCTTCCCAATAGCCGACGGCAAGACCCGCCAAGTACGCGGCACCGATTGCCGTGGTCTCCACCGTCTCGCATTGCAGCACGGGGATATCCAGCAGGTCGGCCTGGAATTGCATGATGAACTCGTTGCGCGAGGCACCGCCATCGACAGACAGGCGCTCAATCGAAAGCCCCACGTCCTGCTCCATGGCGCGCAGCACGTCGTAGCTCTGATATGCCATGGATTCGCAGGCGGCACGTACGATGGTCGCACGGCTCGAGGCGCCGGTCAGACCGCACACGATACCGCGAGCATGCGGGTCCCACCAGGGAGCGCCCAAACCCGCAAAGGCGGGAACGAAGTAGCAGCCCTCGTTGTCGCTAATCGAAGCAGCGAGTTGTGCCGACTCGCTCACGCTCGAGATGATGCCCATGTTGTTGCGAAGCCAGTTCATCGTTGAGCCGGCGGCAAAAATAGAGCCCTCGAGCGCATAGCTGACTTTGCCGTCCGCAGCGATACCGATGGTGGAGACCAGGCCATTCTTGGATTCGACGATCTCGTCGCCGGTGTTCATGAGCATAAAGCAACCCGTGCCATAGGTGTTTTTGGTCTGGCCGGGACGGAAACAGCAGTGGCCGAACAGCGACGCCTGTTGGTCACCCGCCACGCCCATGATGGGCGGCATGTTGGTCATGATGTCGCTCGCGACGCGGCCGTAGTCGCCCGAGCTCCAGCGAACCTCGGGCATCATGGAACGTGGAACGTCAAAGAGTGCCAGCAGGTCGTCGTCCCAATCGAGCGTATGGATATTAAAGAGTGCCGTGCGGCTGGCATTGGTGTAGTCGGTGGCAAAGACCTGGCCGCCGGTGAGGTTGTAGATGAGCCAGGTGTCGATGGTGCCAAACATGAGGTCGCCCGCCGCCGCGCTTTCGCGTGCGCCGTCGACGTTGTCGAGAATCCACTGCACCTTGGAGGCCGAGAAATACGGGTCGAGCGTGAGTCCCGTGCGGGAGCGCACCAGCCCTTCTGCGCCCTGCTCGACAAGCTCGTCGATCAGAGGTGCGGTACGGCGGCACTGCCATACGATAGCGTTATAGATCGGCTGACCGCTCACGCGATCCCAGACCACCGTGGTCTCGCGCTGGTTGGAGATGCCGATGGCGGCAATGCGGTCGGAGTGGATACCGCTCTTAAACTGGACTTCCATCATGACGGCGATCTGGCTAGCAAGGACCGCCATGGGGTCTTGCTCCACCCAGCCGGGACGCGGAAAGCTGGTTTTGACGCTGCGACGTGCCTGCGCGACGATGCAGCCGTACTCGTCGACGATGGTCGCAAGTACCGAGGTGGTGCCGCAGTCGAGCGCCATGATGTAGGAACCGCCAAAGTCAAACGAGGCATCTTCCATGCCCAGGCTGCCCAGATTCAACGACATCGCTTAAACCTTTCTATTGCATCGGGTCGGACAGGACCCGTTCGATCTCTGATGCGGGAAGTGCGCCTTGGCGCAGGATCTGGAGCTCGCCGTGCTGAAACGACACGATGGTCGAGGCGTCGCGACACGGGGTCTCACCGGCGTCGACGGCAACATCGACCCCCTCCAGGATGCGACCCTCCACCGTGATAAAACTTGCCGGCGCGGGCGCGCCATGCGTGTTGGCGCTGGTGCAGGCAAGGGGGCTGCCACAGGCGCGAATGAGCGCCTGCACCACGGGCGAGGCCGAAGCGCGAAGTGCCACCGTGTCGTCGGCAGCGCGCATAAAGGTCGGCACGCAGGGAGCTGCCTTGACCACGATAGTCAGGGCTCCCGGCCAGCATCGTCGCGCGAGTATGCGGGCATCTTCCGGGATATCCACGCCATAGCGGTCGAGTGCTTCGACGCCATCGACCAGCCAAGCGACGGTTTGCGTGAGTTCACGTTGCTTGAGAGTGAAGATACGGCGATAGCCGGTGCCGAGCGCAGGGACCGCGGTGCCATTGACGGTGGCTTGCGGGTCGCATGACCACGACGGGAACTCGCTTGTATCTTGGGGGGCGGCATCGGAGAAGGCATTGACTGCCACGGCGACACCGTAGACGGTCTCGGTCGGGATCAGCGCCAAGCCGCCACAGCCGAGCACCTCGGCCGTACGCTCGACGGCGAGCCGATGCGGCTCACGCGCTCCCTCGAATACCCGATAGACCGTCTGCATGTGTATGCCAGCCCCTTACGCTCTGGTGCAAGTTTGTTTACTGAGGGGCATTCTCGCACGAAACGTTCAATCCATTTGCCCACAGCGCATGTTGGTTTGGTGAGCGGCTCTAGTAGTCGGTGAAAGTGAGGGGGTTATTGGACTGCGACGAACTTCTTTGGCCTGCCGGCGTGGCGTTCTTGGGCGGCGTAGCGCTCGATGCTGTCTATCGTTATCATCCGACGGCCGTCGACGAGTTCAACATCGAGCTTTCCGGCTTTGACCAGCGCGGTAATCCGCGGAGCGGAGACTTTGAGGTCCAGCGCTGCGTCTTTAAATGTTCGGCACGCCGCTTCCCGAGCGTCCTCGTGGTCGATTTCGACCGAAAGGGCCACGACCTCGGCCGAGCGTTCGTACCCCGCCGGAGTCAAACCGTTGTTGAGGTCATCGGCCAAAAACGCCATCAGCGCCTCGGTGGCATGGGCAATAGCTTCTTCGCGCGTATCGCCATCGGCAAAGGCGCCGGGAATCTGCGGGAAGCTAGCGCAGTAACCGTCATCTTCCTTTATGAGAACGCAGTCATAGGTAAATCGCTGCCTCATTTTGCCTCCAACTACCATCCAGCTTGGCGACGAATACTTGCCCACGTGCCCTTCTTTGGTCGATCACCACCAGAGCCGTTCACGGTGACAACGCGGTCACCAGAAACATACTTAGCATGGCTACCGACTTGCGCGACCTTCACGAATCCATCGTGCTTGAGTAGGGCAATGATTTCCCGAAAGGTAGGAGGTTGCATTGGCCGACCTCTTTCAGCCATCCTAATTATAAACTACTTTATAATTTTTGCTAACCAGTTAATAAATATTACTGGCGCTGCTTGGGCTCGGTGACGATGGCCCGAACGATGCGGGGGCGATCGGTGAGGTCGTGGACGATACGCACGTCCGAAAGGCCCGCTTGGCGACAGAGCTCGGCCGCGGCGTCGAGGGCGCCCTCGTAGAGCTCGCAAGCAAACAGGCCGCCGGCGCGCAGCATATAGGGTGCCGCATTGAGCAGACGGCGGAAGATGTCCAGGCCGTCGGCACCGCCCTCGAGAGCCAAATCGGGCTCAAAGTCCTTGACCTCGTGCGGCAGCGAGCGCATGACGTCGGTCGGGATGTAGGGTGGGTTGGAGACGAGCACGTCGAAGGTGCCCCACTCGTCGTGGGGAATGGAGCTCACCAGGTTGGTGAGGCTGAAGGCAACCTCAGCTGCCGTGAGGCCGAGCGCGTCGCGGTTTTTGGTGGCCAGATCGATAGCGCGCGGCTCGATATCGGTGGCGGTGCAGGTGACATGGCCGCGGCGCTCCCAGGCAAGGGAGAGCGAAATGCAGCCTGTGCCGCAACCGACCTCGAGAACGCGAGCGATACGGGGCTCGGCTGGGGCAGATACGTTGGCCTCGGCGGCATCTTGCGCGGGAGTCGCCTGTTGGTCGTTGTCCTCAATGGCGATGCCGTATTCGTCGAGCTCGGGCTCGGGGGTTTCCATGGCCTCTGCTTCTGCCGCTTCGGCTTCTGCCGCCTGCGCGGCGGCTTCCTCGGCCTCGCGATCGGCCAGTTCCTCGGCATAAGCGCGACTGCCCAGCACATCGCCGCCTAGCGCCGCCTCGTCGGCAGCT